>JALNWG010000001.1 GCA_023231005.1 Bacteroidales bacterium
GGAGTATAAGTAACAGCCTTCAGCATCACCATGAAAAGTATCAAGCATGGTTTTGGCTTGCATAAAGGTAAAGGTGGCAGAATCGCAAATAGAAGGATTGACATCACCATATTCTCCAAACTGAAGAAGATCAAAGATTTTGGTTGAGGGATCGGTTTTCATAGTGAGTAAATTTTATTGAGTTTACTGCAAAGATACCAAATCGCAACCGGATCTCAAGGGAAGAAAATCGATATCTTCTTCTATCTTTTCACTCTTCTCAATCCGTGATCAAGGATGAAACGATGATGGTTTCTGTTTTTGCAACAATTGATTTTACTATCTTTGTGACTTGCAAAAAAACGGACAATATGAATTATGATATTATCGTGATTGGGAGTGGACCTGGTGGTTATGTTGCTGCCATCCGTGCTGCTCAGTTGGGATTTAAAGTAGCCATTGTAGAACGGGCTGAGGTAGGTGGTATCTGTCTTAACTGGGGGTGCATCCCAACAAAAGCATTGTTGAAAAGCGCTTCAGTTTTTGAATATTTCCACCATGCAGCAGATTTTGGAATCATCGCCGGTGAATCAAAGCCCGATTTTTCCGCTATTATCAAACGGAGCCGCGATGTGGCCAACCAGATGAGCAAAGGGATCCAATTCCTATTGAAGAAAAATAAAATAGATCATATTCAAGGTTTCGGAAAAGCAAAACCAGGAAAAATAGTTGAGGTAACCGATGATTCCGGTCAAAAAACAGATTATCCGGCCAACCATATTATTTTGGCTACCGGTGCTCGTTCAAGGGTTTTACCCAATCTGAAACAAGATGGTAAAAAGATTATTGGATATAGAGAAGCAATGACCTTGCAGGAACAACCCAAGTCGATGGTTGTGGTCGGTTCCGGAGCGATTGGCTCCGAATTTGCCTGGTTCTATCATTCCATCGGCACCAAGGTAACTTTGATTGAAGTATTGCCAAACATTGTACCCGTTGAAGATGAAGAGGTATCAAAAACGCTTGAGCGTTCTTTCAAGAAGTCAGGTATGAAAGTGATGACCGGTGCTTCCGTTGAGTCCATTGATTGTTCCGGTGAAGGATGCAAGGTGTTGGTCAAAACGAAAAAAGGAGATGAGGAAATTGCCTGTGACATTGTACTTTCCGCTGTGGGAATATCGACCAATATTGAAGGAATCGGATTGGAAGAAACCGGTATTATTACAGAACGTGGCAAAGTGATGGTGGATGACTTTTATAAGACAAATATTGATGGTTATTATGCCATTGGGGATATCGTAAAAGGGCCTGCTCTGGCTCATGTTGCTTCTCATGAAGGAATCATTTGTGTTGAAAAAATCGCGGGAAAAGAGGTGGAACCTTTGGATTACGGTAATGTTCCGGGATGTACTTATACGCATCCGGAAATTGCATCCGTTGGCATGACAGAAAAAGCTGCTCTGGAAGCGGGATATGAGATAAAAGTTGGAAAGTTTCCCTTTACTGCTTCCGGCAAAGCAACTGCTTCCGGAGCCCGGGAGGGTTTCATAAAAGTAATTTTTGATGCCAAATATGGAGAATGGATAGGCGCTCACATGATCGGCGACAATGTAACCGAGATGATCGCCGAAGTAGTGGTTGCCAGAAAACTCGAAACTACCGGCAAAGAAATCATAGAGGCGGTTCACCCCCACCCGACAATGAGTGAGGCAATCATGGAAGCAGTAGCACAAGCTTATGGTGAATGTGTACACCTATAGAAATAGCGAGAATAAAAAAAATGGAAATTTTAAAAACACCGATTGAAGGATTACTGGTTATCAAACCGGATGTGTTTGAGGATAAACGAGGGTATTTTTTTGAGTCATTCAATGCTGATAAATTTCTTCAAAATGGTCTTGATTTGAAGTTTGTTCAAGACAATGAATCGAAATCAAAAAAAGGAGTTTTACGTGGATTGCATTTTCAATCACCCCCTTTTGAACAAGGAAAACTGGTGCGGGTAATTCAGGGCGCCGTCATGGATGTTGCTGTGGATATCCGGAAAACCTCCCCTACTTATGGAAAATGGGAATCGGTTCTTCTTTCCGGAAAAAACAAATGGATGTATTGGATTCCATCCGGGTTTGCTCATGGGTTTGTCACACTCGAAGATGATACTATATTTTTTTACAAGTGTACCAATGTTTATAATAAAGCCTCTGAAGGTAGCATTTTGTGGTGTGATAATGTTTTGAATATCGATTGGGGGATCAATGCACCAGTAATTTCCGACAAAGACAGGGTCTCACCGCTCTTTAAAGATTTCATCAGCCCGTTTTAAGGCAATATGAAGTGAGGAAATGGAGGAAGATAAAACGAAGAAATTGAATATGAAGCAGTCCTGTTTGATTTTTGGAGGTATGGTAATCCTTATACTTGGATTGGTTGCGATAGTATCTTTTGTTGACTTCAAATCAAAGGACCGGGAATATGAGAATCTTTTCTATCGCCACACGAAAGTGTTTGCACCCGAGCTCCCTTTAAAGGCTAATTTTTCGGGAGAAGATGTCCCCATGGACATATACTATGTGAAAGAATCTTTCGACCGGGAGATCTTGGCAAATACTTTCATGCACACCTCCACAATTCTGATGTTCAAGCGTGCCAATCGTTGGTTTCCGGTAATTGAACCCATCCTGAAGAGAAATGGGATCCCCGATGATTTTAAATATCTGGCTCTGGCAGAAAGTAATCTTGCCAATGTCGTTTCACCTGCGGGGGCTGAGGGATACTGGCAATTCATTAAACCTACCGGGATAAAATATGGTTTGGAGATCAACGAAAATGTGGATGAACGATATCATATCACCAAAGCAACTGAAGCGGCCTGTCATTATTTTCAGGATGCCTTTCGGACTTTCAAAAGTTGGACGCTGGTTGCCGCATCGTACAACCGGGGAATTGATGGAATGTCGAAAGCTTTAGGAGCTCAAAAGGTTCATAACTATTATGACTTGTATCTGAATGATGAAACATCCCGATATGTTTATCGTATCCTGGCGTTAAAAGAGGTATATAATCATCCGGTCAGATACGGATTTTATTTACGAATTGCTGATTTCTATCCTTCCATACCCACTAAGAGCATTTCGGTTGACAGTACCATCAAGGATCTTCCTCTTTTTGCCAAGAATTTGTCGATCAATTTCCGAATTCTTCGTGAACTCAATCCCTGGATCCAAAATTATTCTCTCCCGAATAAATCGAAGAAAGTCTATACGATCCTTGTTCCAAAAGAAGGTACCCTAAGAAACTCCTCAACGATTAAAAAGGTTCTCTCTAATGAGACATTTTTCCATGATACTTTAACAATTAACGAGGTTCACTAACCATACTGTATTTCGCGACGACGGTGGAAGAAAATCTGGAGGTATTCGGGGCCCGGGTCCATAACCTGAAAAACATCGATCTTGTTATTCCCCGTAACAAGCTGGTGGTTTTTACGGGGTTAAGCGGGAGTGGTAAATCATCCCTGGCGTTTGATACTATTTATGCAGAAGGTCAGCGCAGGTATATGGAAACTTTTTCAGTATATGCCCGCCAATTTATCGGAAATCTGGAGCGTCCGGATGTTGATAAAATTAACGGATTAAGTCCCGTCATCTCCATCGAACAAAAATCAACCAACCGGAATCCCCGGTCCACGGTCGGAACCATCACAGAGGTCTACGATTTCATGCGGTTGCTTTATGCCCGTATTGCTGATGCTTTTTCATATATTACCGATGAAAAAATGGTACGGTACAGTGAAGAGCAAATCATACAACTCATTTTATCCAGTTATCAAAATAAGGATGTTTTAATTCTGGCTCCTATTGTGAAAGGCAGAAAAGGTCATTACCGTGATCTATTTGAGCAAATCCACAAACAAGGTTTTTTAAATGTCCGGATCGATGGCGTAGTCAGAGAAATCACCCATGGATTGCAGGCAGACCGGTATAAGATTCACGACATTGAGATCGTTGTTGACCAGATTCATGTAAGCGAGTCGTCAAAAAACAGATTGGTTAGTTCCATTGGACTCGCCATGCGGCATGGCAAAGAGGTCATCATGGTCCAGAATCAGGAAGATGGATCGATCCGTCATTTCAGCCGGTTGCTGATGTGTCCGACTTCAGGCATCTCTTATAAAGAACCGGAACCCAATACTTTTTCATTCAATTCTCCGTATGGAGCGTGTCCGAAATGTAACGGTCTCGGAACCATTTCCGAGATTGACATCAACAAGATTATTCCAGACCGGACGAAAAACATCAAAAGAGGAGGAATTGTACCCATTGGAGAGTATAAAAGTTCCTGGATTTTCAAGCAAATGGAGGCCATTGGTGAAAAGTACGGGTTTACGCTGGAAACCCCGATTGAAGAGATACCGGAACAGGCCATCAACATCATTCTCTATGGTTCCGAAGAAGTTTTCAGAATAAAAAATGATTACATAGGAATCGCCTCTTCCTATTCAATTAATTTTGAGGGTATTGTCAGCTTCATCAATTCACAACATGCAGAATCTGCGCCGGCGGGGATCATGAAATGGATTGGAAGTTTTATGAATAAAATGCCCTGTCCTGAATGTCATGGTGCCCGTTTAAAGAAAGAATCGCTAAGTTTCCGAATTGCTGGAAAAAACATTGCCGAATTGGCAAATATGGATTTGGTTAATCTTTCTGACTGGTTTGATCATCTCAACGATCGATTGGATGACCGAAAGCGTTTGATAGCTGTTGAAATTGTAAGGGAAATAAAAAGCAGGGTTCAGTTTTTGCTAGATGTAGGGATCGGATACCTTACTTTAAACCGGACGGCACGGAGTCTTTCCGGTGGAGAAAGTCAGCGGATCCGTTTGGCTACCCAGATCGGTTCTCAGTTGGTAGGGGTATTATATCTGTTGGACGAACCGAGTATCGGGCTTCATCAGCACGACAATCAACGGCTTATCCGCGCTCTGCAACGCCTCCGTGATACCGGAAATTCGGTTGTGGTAGTTGAACACGACCAGGAGACGATCATGGCAGCCGATTATGTGGTTGATATTGGACCTGGTGCCGGGGTCCACGGAGGCCGCATCGTGGCAGCTGGAACGCCCCAGGAGATCATGCAAACAGATCATCTCACCGGACTTTATCTCAGTGGGAGGCGCCAGATTCGGATTCCGGAACAGCGGCGTAAGGGGAATGGTCAATTTCTGGTTTTAAAAGGAGCATCCGGAAACAACCTCAAGCAGGTCAACCTTACCATTCCATTGGGAAAGCTGATTTGTGTCACTGGCCTTTCAGGGAGTGGTAAATCCTCTCTCATCAATGAAACCCTTTATCCGATCCTGAGCCACCACTTTTACCGATCCGATCAAAAACCTTTACCCTATAAATCGCTGGAGGGAATTAAAAACATCGATAAAGTGGTTGAAATTGATCAATCACCTATTGGCCGCACCCCCCGTTCAAATCCAGCCACCTATACCAAAGTTTTTGACGAGATCCGAAAACTCTTTACTGAATTACCGGAATCGAAGGTTAGGGGATATAAACCCGGGCGCTTTTCCTTTAACGTGAAAGGAGGCCGATGTGAGACTTGTAAAGGAGCTGGATTACGGGTTATCGAGATGAATTTCCTTCCGGACGTATATGTACTATGCGAAACCTGTAACGGAAACCGATATAACCGTGAAACACTGGAGGTCAGATACAAGGGGAAATCCATCAATGATGTGTTGAATATGACCATTGAGCAGGCGGTTGATTTTTTTGAAAATATTCAGTACATTGTTCATAAAATAAAAACGCTTTATGAGGTCGGATTGGGTTATATCACCTTGGGTCAACAATCAACTACCCTTTCGGGAGGAGAAGCCCAACGGGTAAAATTAGCCACCGAACTTTCCAAACTCGACACAGGAAACACCTTGTATATCCTTGATGAGCCCACAACAGGCCTTCATTTTGAAGATGTGAAAGTGCTTTTGAATGTGCTTAATAAGCTAGTGGAAAAAGGAAATTCGGTGCTGGTAATCGAACACAACATGGAGGTGATTAAGGTTGCCGATCACCTCATTGATCTGGGGCCGGAAGGTGGGGAACGAGGTGGGTATATCATTGCTGAAGGGACCCCAGAGGAGGTAGCCCAACATCCAACCAGTTACACTGCTTTTCATCTCCGGAGCGTTTTGCCTGTAGTCCGATAAAATGTTATGCAGTTAATTTTAACACACTTGAATCTTTTTCTTTACATTTGAGTTTTGAAAATTTGGAAAATAAAATTGCTACGATATCATGGAATCTGAGGATATTGAAAAATTAAAAGCATCCTTTCAACCTAAAACCTGGTCTGAAACAATAAGTGTTGATACCTGGGAAATTTTCAAGGTGATGTCAGAAATGGTAGAAGGGTTTGAAAAACTAAGCAAAATCGGACCCTGTGTCTCCATCTTCGGATCTGCCCGAACAAAAGGAAATGAACGATATTACAAACTCACCGAAGAGGTTGCCTATTTACTTACCAAGGCAGGCTTCGGTATAATCACGGGGGGTGGCCCGGGGATCATGGAGGCAGCGAATAAAGGAGCTCACTTTGCCGGTGGAAAATCGGTCGGACTGAATATCAATCTACCCTTTGAGCAAAGTCCAAATCCATTCATCGATCGTACCAGTTTGATCAATTTTGATTTCTTTTATGTACGGAAAACCATGTTTATGCGTTATTCCATGGGATTTATTGCCATGCCAGGTGGGTTTGGAACCCTCGATGAACTCACAGAAGCCATCACGTTAATTCAAACCCATAAACTGGTTCGCTTTCCAATCGTTTTAGTGGTAAAAGACTATTGGCAAGGTCTTCTCGATTGGATAAAGGCGAAAGTTTTAGCAGAGCACAATATCAATCCCGCAGATCTTGAAATTTTCAAAGTGGTGGATACCGCCGAAGAAACGGTTCAGTACATTACCGAGTTTTATAAAACATACGCCTTAAAACCCAACTTCTGAGAAGGTTTAATTATTTACTTATTTTTGCATTATAATCAACTTTAATACATGCCCGGAAGAAAGAAAAAAGATCCACAGAAGCTCCTGATCGGGACCATCCTTGAAGCCATGAAGGATAAAATTGCAAAAAATCCGGTGGTACTTGATTTTTCGAAGATTAAAAGTACCGTATGTGATGCTTTTGTTATTTGTCATGGAAATTCGCGGACTCAGGTTGATGCCATTGCACAGTATGTGATCGAAGAAGTAAAAAAAGCAACTGGTCTCAATCCCTGGCATAAAGAAGGTTTTGAAAATGCGGAATGGATTTTGATCGATTATGGTGACGTTGTTATTCATATATTTCAGGAAGAACGGCGGAAATTCTATAATCTGGAGCGATTATGGGGAGATGCGAATACAATTTTGATGGAAACAACGGAATAAACTTACTCATTTAATTTTAGGAATACGACAGAATGGCAGAAAAAGGAAAGAACTTTATTCCCCAGAAAGTCAAAAGGCCGAAATTCAGTTTTTATTGGATTTATGCTATTCTGGCTATCGTTTTTATTGTGATACAATACACTAATTATACCAATCCTGTTAAAGAAGTAACCTGGACGCGGTTCGAAGAGATGTTGATCAAACAGGATGTAGAAAAAATTGTAATTGTCAATAAAGAAAGGGCTGAGGTTTATATTAAAAAGAATATAATTCAGCACGACACGGCCTATAAAGACTTTAACAAACATAGTTTCGGCTCTTCAGGAAGTTCAAATCCACAATTTTTTTATCAGATTGGATCTGAAGATATTTTTCATGGTCTTTTAAAAGACACCCGCGACAGTGTTGTTTCAAGGATGAAACGCGACAGTGTTCCCATTGCCCAGATTGCTCAGTTTCAGAAACAATATCCTTATCCTCCTTCGACCGATACCCGTAAGGATTTTTTTGGAGATATTCTTGGTTATCTTCTTCCGATTATCATTCTGATCGGTGCATGGTTTCTAATCATGCGATTTATGAGCAAAGGGAGTGGCGGTGGCGGACAGATCTTCAATATTGGAAAATCCAAAGCTCAGCTTTTTGACAAGGATAGCACCAGCGTAAGCATCACATTCAACGATGTGGCTGGATTGGAAGAGGCCAAGGTTGAAATCATGGAAATTGTGGATTTTTTAAAAAATCCATCAAAATACACCAACCTTGGAGGTAAGATTCCAAAAGGTGCTTTACTTGTTGGCCCTCCGGGTACCGGAAAAACATTACTTGCCAAGGCAGTTGCAGGGGAAGCAAAAGTTCCTTTCTTTTCTATTTCAGGTTCCGATTTTGTGGAGATGTTTGTTGGGGTTGGGGCCTCGCGTGTTCGCGACCTTTTCCGTCAAGCCAAAGAGAAAGCACCCTGTATCATCTTCATCGATGAGATTGATGCCATTGGGCGAGCCCGTGGTCGAAACGCCATTACCGGTGCCAACGACGAACGGGAAAATACGCTGAATCAATTGCTTACTGAAATGGACGGCTTTGGCACTAATGCCGGCGTTATCATCCTTGCCGCCACCAACCGGGCCGATATCCTTGACCGCGCTTTGATGCGTGCCGGACGTTTCGACCGTCAAATTCATGTTGAGCTCCCGGATCTTGAAGAGCGTAAAGCCATTTTTAAAGTTCACTTGAAACCTTTGAAACTCGATCCAGGGCTTGATGTCAATTTTCTTGCCAAACAAACTCCCGGATTCTCGGGCGCTGATATTGCCAATGTTTGTAACGAATCAGCCCTTATTGCAGCCAGGAAAAACAAAACCACCATCGAAAAACAGGATTTCCTGGATGCCATCGACCGGATCATTGGAGGATTGGAAAAGAGGAATAAGATCATTTCTGCCCATGAAAAGAAAGTCATCGCTTATCATGAATCAGGTCATGCTGCAGTAAGCTGGTTATTAGAATATGCGAACCCCCTTGTGAAGGTCACCATCGTACCCCGGGGTAAAGCGTTAGGCGCTGCCTGGTATTTACCGGAAGAACGCCAAATCACTACGTACGAACAAATGTTTGATGAAATCACATCTGCCGTTGGTGGACGTGCTTCTGAAGAAATTTTCTTCGGTAAAATTTCAACCGGTGCCTTGAATGATCTGGAAAAAGTAACCAAACAGGCAAATGCCATGGTGGTATATTTTGGATTGAATAAAGAGATCGGAAATATCAGCTATTATGACTCCACCGGTCAGAATGAGTATTCCTTTCAAAAGCCGTATAGTGAGAAAACTGCTGAAATCATTGACCAGGAGGTAAGAAAGATTGTTGAAGAAGCTTATGTACGAGCAAAAAAACTCCTTTCAGAGAACCGCGACAAGGTGGAAAAATTAGCCAATTTTTTACTTGACCGGGAAGTGATTTTCAGGGAAGACCTCGAGACTATCTTTGGGAAACGTCCCTGGGATCCTGATGAAGAAAAAACCTTACCGGCTCCTCAACCTGAATTACCTGCCAATACTAACAATCCTGCCCCTGAAGAAACTATTAAATCAGATTAGACGAGCTCATGGAAGAAAGTACTGCCAGAGAAAAAATTCTTAAAAAAGTAAGGGATGCCCTGATTGAAAAAACAGAACTTCCTTATCCCGTTATTGACCAGGAATCATCTGTTTATTCAGAGATAACTGAACCCTTGGATGTCGCTTTTGCCGAAGCATTGATCAAGGTAGGTGGAAAATTTGTTTATTGTGAAAGTGAAGATGAATTTCTGGGAAACCTCAAATCATTTATCCTTGAAAAAGACTGGGGTGTATTATTTTGTAAGGATCCGAAAATCCAGCAATTACTAAAACAAGGTGGTGTTCCTTATGAATCACATCATGAGGCTTTTCTGGAGGCCAGAATAGGAATTACCCGGTGCGAATATCTCATTGCCCGTCTTGGTACGGTTATGGTATCCTCCCGATTAAGTCCGGGAAGGAAAATTACCGTTTACCCGGAAATTCATTTGGTATTAGGATATACATCTCAACTTGTTCCGGATCTGAAATATGCCCTGGCAAATATTAAAAAGAAATACAAAGATCATTATCCATCCATGGTTTCCATGATAACTGGTCCAAGTAGAACTGCCGATATTGAAAAAACCCTTGTCATGGGAGCCCATGGCCCAAAGGAATTTTACGTGTTTTTAATTGATGATTCAACTGCTGTAAATTCATAATTCTCTGATGAGTAATTTCTGGACTCGTACGATTACGGGATTATCCATGGTTTTCGTTCTTCTGGCTGCGTTGTATTTCAGCGGCTGGGTATTCGCTGCCATTTTTCTCGTTATTACCATCTTGGGTCTTTGGGAGTTTTACGGTCTGATATCACACGGTCCATACCACCCGCAAAAATTATACGGTACCCTTTCCGGCGCTGCTATTTATATCATCAGTACCCTGAGCTATTTTCTTTCGTGCCATTTCCATGAAGGATTATGGATCAGTTTTCTACCCTTTATCATTCCCCTTCCCCTCTTTTTCATCTCCTTTATCCTTGAGATCTACCGAAAACAAACACACCCATTAATCAACATTGCCCTCACCACTTTAGGGTTCATTTACATCGCCATTCCCCTTTCTTTACTCAATATGTTCAGTGCTCCGGGGGTTCATGAATTTATGGGTTTTCCCATCATTTTGGTTGGCTATTTTTCCCTCACCTGGATCTATGATACCGTTGCTTATCTTTATGGAAAACAATTCGGAAAGCATAAATTTTTTGAACGGATTTCCCCAAAAAAAACCTGGGAAGGTACTATCGCCGGGGGAATCGTTACCCTGCTTGCGGCCTTCTTTTTCTCGGTTTTTATTAAAGACCTCACGCTGTGCGACTGGCTGATCATGGCTACCCTTATCCTGATTTTCGGAACCTATGGCGATCTGGCGGAATCCTTGATCAAACGGAGCCTCAACATTAAAGATTCGGGGAACATTCTTCCTGGGCATGGGGGCATTCTCGACCGGTTTGACACCGTTTTAATTTCAGCACCTTTTGTATTTTTGTATTTCTTTTTAATACAACACATCTAAGCTCATGACAATTCATCGCGAAGGTTTCAAAACTATTACAATTGTTTTTCTCTTTGTTTGTGCAGTTTTACTTGCCTTCAATCATATATTTCCAAAACAAATATGGATTCATTATGTTCTATATGGCTTGGGAGGATTACTCTTTATCGTGATCGTTCAGTTTTTCCGGTCACCAAAAAGGGAAACCAACTCTGGTGAAAAAATAATTCTTTGTCCCGCCGACGGCAAGGTTGTCGTGATCGAACGAACCATCGAACCTGAGTATTTTAAGGATGAACGGATACAGGTATCCATTTTTATGTCGGCTTATAACGTTCACGTGAATTGGTTCCCGGTAGGTGGGGAAATAGTTTATTATTACTATCATCCCGGCAAACACATGGTTGCTTTCAATCCCAAATCTTCTCTGGAAAATGAACGGTCAACCACAGTTATTGAAACTCCGGATCTTAAAAAAATCCTTGTACGTCAAATTGCAGGTGCCATGGCCCGAAGAATTAAATGTTACCCCAAAGTAGGTGAACCGGTTACCCAGGGAGATGAACTCGGCTTTATTAAATTCGGTTCCCGGGTTGACTTGTTACTTCCTATTGACACAAAACTGGAGATCACGCTTAATCAGAAAGTTATCGGGAAACAAACCGTCATAGGCCGGTTAGCCTGACCTAATCCTCGAGTGCTCTTTTTAAAAACAGATTCAGCGGTTGCATCACGTGAAAAGTGTCGACAACTGTTGCCTTGAATTTTTCATCCAATATCATTTTCTCGGTAAGTAGGGTGGAAACAGTGAAGTGTTTGTTTTTTAACAAATCAATCTCTGGGAAATCCTTTGGAAAATCTTTTGGTGCCAATTTGGTTTTCTCTATTTCATCCAAACCACCGCAATACTTTTTCAGTTTTTTATTTTCCAGGATGGTTTTAAATTCCTTGATTTGATAATAGATCTCTTTTCTGATTTTTCTTAATGATTCCGGATCAGGCATATAAATCCCGGCAGAAAGGAAAGATTCCCCCGGTTGAAGGTGCATATAATACCCAGGTCCACAACGTTTCCTTCCAGCATAAGACATAAAAACGCCTATGTTAATCTTATAGGGCGATTTGTCTTTTGAAAAACGCATATCGCGAAAAATCCGGAACATACAATCCTTTGGTGTCAAAAATTGTAATGCCGGTTCAAATCCAGCCATCTCAGGAAGAATAGAACCGACAAAGGATTCCACCTCCTCCATAGCTTCTTCATACATTGCTTTATTTTTCTGAAACCATTCCCGGTTGTTGTTTTCCTGTAATTGCAGTAAAAAATCAAGGACCATTTTTTTCATAAAAAAAAGTTTATCAAAAATAATCAATTTGGGTATTACCTTTTCTCCTGAATCCGGATTAAGCAAGAAAATGATCATGAAAATCCGGACCATCATTCTACTTTTCGTTCTATTTTTAAAAATATCGTGTTATGCAGCCGGGGAACGGATTATAGCCGGTGCCAGATCCTTAGCCATGGGTGGCGCAACGGTGGTACTTCCTGACATTTGGTCATCGTTCAACAACCAGGCTGCTGCGGCATTCCTTGACCAACCCGGTATTGGAATCTTTTTTGAAAATCATTTTTTCATCAAAGAGCTGCAATATGAAGGCCTGGCCATAGCCTGGCCAACAAAGCAAGGCACTTTCTCTGCCATCATTCATTACTCTGGTGCCAGCCTTTTCAATGAAATCAAAACAGGGTTGGCTTATTCACGTAAATTCGGAAAATATTTTTCAGCCGGGATCCAGTTGGATTGGGTTCGGGTGCATGTAGCAGAAGAATATGGAAATAAAAACCTGATATCCTGTGAAATTGGTCTCCTGTACCGGGCCAATAAACAGTTTTCACTTGGATTACATATAGTAAACCCGGTACCCATCAAATTATCTTCCCTTCCTCGGGAACTTTTACCTACCACGTTTTGTCTCGGCACTGGGATCCAATTCTCTCCTTCCTTTTTAACCACCCTAGAAATCGAAAAAGATTTACAATTTCCTCCGGTTTTCCGATGTGGGATGGAGTACAATTTTGCCAGATCTTTCAATGTCCGAGTGGGGATATCAACTCAGCCTGTCACTTTCTCTTTTGGATTCGGCCTTGAATTCGGAAATTTCAAGCTCGATCTGGCTTCTACCTATCATCAGGTATTGGGATTCAGTCCTTCGGGATCGGTGATCTATTCCTTCAAATAAAGGATTGTCCAATGAAAAAGAAATTTTCAGTTCCCGCACTTTCTCTCTGTCTCCTTCTCTTTCCCTTTTCCTGTATCAGTCAGATAGAAAACATCGAAGAACAAATTGAAAAAACGGTGGAGACAATGGAGGTGGAACAAGATTATTCCGACATCGTTGAGGATCTAACAGAACGTATTAGAAAACCGTTGAATTTGAATGCCATCACACAGGAAAAAGCAGAGATGCTACCCTATCTGACACAAGCACAAAGAAAAGGATTACTCGACTATGTCAACACTTACGGTGAACTCTTTTCGATTTATGAATTGGCTTCCATTCCGGGGTTTGATTCATCCCTGATCCGCAGTTTAGAACCCTATATCACCATTGCCAAGGTAGGACACCTTCCAAAGTTCAATCCCAAAAATCTGCTTAAATTCAGCCATTATGATCTTCTATTGCGATATGAGCAAACATTTCCGACCTCACAAGGGTATTTGACTGATGATTCTACCCGAAATGCAAATCCGGAAAAATTTTATCCCGGATCGCCACAGCGTTATTATTTCCGCTTAACCTATCGTTGGTTTGACAAAGTAGTGATCGGTTTCGCCGGGGAAAAAGATCCGGGAGAACAATTTTTCAAAGGAGCCCAGTCACAGGGTATGGATTATTATGCAGCCTATTTGGCATTGAACAATCTGGGAATTCTTAAAAACCTGGTAATCGGCAATTACCGTATCACTTACGGGCAAGGACTAACCCTTGGGTCGGGTCTTTCATTTGGCGCGACTCCAGGATTTTCGGTTAGTACAGGATTAGCAAGTGGCATGAAGCCCAGTTTAAGCATGTCGGAAGAGGTTTATTTCCGAGGAATTGCAGCTACCTTAAAGATCCGACCATTTGAAGGAAGCGGATTCATATCATATCATTCACGGGATGCCACTATTTCGCAGTGGGACACCTTAAATGACATCATGACCGAAGCCAGTTCATTGGTCAACACAGGATATCACCGCACTCCTAAGGAAATCAGAAAAAAGAATGTTATTTGGGAATTGGTTTGCGGAGGAAATCTGAATTTCAATAAATCCGTTAATACTCATTTTGGTTTTAAAGCGGGAATCACAGGTATATATTATCAGTACAATGCCTCACTTAAGCACAAAGTGCTTCCGTATAATCAGTTCACTTTTTCTGGGAGCGAAAACTACAATCTTGGTTTTGATTTTCAGATGCGTTACCGTTCTTTATATATTTACGGAGAGGTTAGCCGGAGTGCCAACCATGCCATGGCATGGTTGGCGGGGGCCAATTACCTCCCTGATCCCAGAGTAAGCATTACCATGATCTACCGGAATTATGCACAGGATCACCAGAATTTATTTTCCAACGCATTTGGTCAAAACAGCGTCAATGCCAATGAGCGGGGAATATATCTTGCGATCAACGCTGCCTTGCACACACTTGTAACGCTTTCTGCGTATGGCGATCTTTTTACTTTCCCTTGGCTTAAAAACCGTACCGATGCTCCCACGAGAGGGCAGGAATGGGGTGTGATGATTAACTGGCAAACTGCAAGATATGTGCGAATGAATCTCAGATATTATCAGAAAAATATCAGTGGAAATAGGACGGGGACCAAAGATATGGTGATGCACAAACTGGTTTGCAGCATGATTCGGTCGATCCGGTTTAATCTGGAATGGAATCCACTTCCGGATATCATTCTAAAAAGCCGGTTTGAGGTCAAGGAGGTTGGTGAAAAGGAAGTTCCCCGAACCGCAGGATACCTGATTTGCCAGGATCTACAAGTAAAGCCATTCAGATGGCCGATAACCGCCACTTTACGTTATGCAATTTTCGATATTCCTTGTTATGACGGGCGGATTTATGTATATGAACCGGAAGTTTTATATGGGTATTCAGTACCTTCATTTGAAGGGAAAGGAATGCGGATATGCATGGTTTTAAAAGCCGGCATCGGCCGCCATTTAGATCTCTGGATCAGGGGAGGTTTGACCTACTTTACCGACCGCGAAGTGATCGGGACAGACCTCGATCAGACCATTGGGAATACCCGGAGCGAACTAACCGGTCAGCTTTTAATCCGGTTCTAAGGCTATTTTTTATGGGACTCTTTGAGTTTGTTAAGACCTTCCATCCCATGGATATTCATTCCTTTCGAAAGTTTAGAAACAGTCGAGAGATCGATCAGACCGGTGAGGCTTAGTACGGCCACTTCATGTTTATCTTTCATCAGCATTACCATTTCTCTGATTTTTCCATTAGCATCCTGTTTAGTCAGAAATTTAATGTATTGACGGCCTTCGTTTATGGTCATCAGTTCCTTGTAGGAACTTTCCGGATAAACGCCGGAAAACTCGTTATATACTGAAACCGCTTTGACCACCTTTGTAGAATCGAAATTGAAGGTGAGTACTTTCAAACCGGTGAGTTGATCCATTACTTTTTTGATTTCAACGAAATTGCTGTCTTTAGGGTTGTTGCCCCCCATTTGTTGGAGCATCTGAAACATCTCTTTGGAAATATTGACGGTGGTAAAACCATCTTGTCCGGCATATTTTTCGAATATTTTATCGATAGGGCTCTGGGCGTTCACAATGTATGGGAATATCATGAAAGCCACGAATGTCAAAGAAACGATTAATTTTTTCATGGTTTTGTTGTTTTTATGGACTGATTTTGACAAAAGTCCGGGTTAAGGATTAAAGTTTCATATTGATAAAATTTACCAAAAGCCTGCATTTCATTCAATACTGTTCCAAGCACCTGAAACCGTTCGACCTGTTTCAAGCCGACATTCAGATTGCCGGATACCAGCATCAGCGCATCCCGGGCCTGGATATAAGCAATTTTCTGATTGGCAGAAAGATTGGCGTTATTTTTATTCTTGACAAAATCGTTTTGAAAGGTAAAATAGAGACCAACCAGCAGTAATATACCCGCTGCGATACTACTCCAGTAAAAAAAACGGTGATGTGCAGATTGAATTGTGACGATGGGAGTTTTCTGGTTTTCCGTGGTTAACCGAAAGGTCAATTGTTGTTCAAATTCGGGGTTTATTTTCTCTTGCTGTGCCGATTGGGTATAGTTAAAATATACCCGATAGAATTTCAGATGGGCAGGAATTTCTTCATTTTGGAAAAAAGTCCGGAGGAAATTCTCTTCATCAAGCGTAGTATCGCCATCCAAGTATTTGCCGAGTAAGAGTTCAATTTCAGTAATATTCATATTCTTTTGTATTTATCAAGATCTCACGGATTCGTTTGCGTGCCCTGGAAAGCGACACACGAATCGCATTTTCATTCATCTCCACGATCCGGGCGATCTCTTCGAATTCGTATCCTTCAATATCACGAAGGTGGATGATCGTTTGCTGCATCTCAGGAAGTTGTTTGATGGCCAGATGAATTTCATGGATGACTTCTGAATGGTCCTGAGGTGTTTCACCTGGAAGATTTTCCAGAAATCCCCGATGATCCTCAAAATTTTCCACAGGATATTTTTTGGCCTTGATTTTATCGAGACAAAGATTTTTAGTAGTAATCATGGCCAGGGCTTCTACACTTCTGTATTTATCCAGTTCATTTCGCTTATTCCATAATCTAATGAACACTTCCTGTACAACATCTTCTGCTTCTTCGGTATGGTCAAGGAACCGTTTCGCAAACCGGAACAGCTTGTTTTTTAGTGGATATACTTGTTCTTGAAATTCCTGAAGATGCATACGATGGAGGAGACGATATTGGTTGCAAATTATTACAAAAACGGATAAAAAATTCACCATTTTTATTATTTTTGCATTACACACCGGTAAATCAATGAATATTCACCAATAATTTCCCAATTATGTTTAAAGGACATCCGAAAGGGCTTTATGTTGCATTTTTCGCCAATATGGGCGAACGGTTTGGTTATTACACCATGTTGGCTATTTTCATTTTATACATTCAGTCAAAGTTTGGCTGGTCCACTACACAGGCAGGTCATGTTTACGGAGGATTCCTTTTCGGCATTTATTTCCTTCCTTTGCTTGGAGGTTATATTGCAGATAATTTTTTAGGGTATGGGAAGACGATTATACTTGGAACGATCATCATGTTTGCCGGGTATTTCCTTCTGGCGATACCCGGAACCGGAGAGTTCTTTATATATTTTGCCCTGGTTATCATTTCGCTGGGAACCGGTTTTTTCAAAGGCAATTTGCAAGCTCTGGTTGGCAACATGTATGACGATCCAAAATACAGTAAAGTACGCGACTCTGCTTTCAATATTTTTTACATGGGGATCAACATTGGCGCTTTCTTTGCTCCCAGCGCTGCCCGTGGTATGCGGAACTGGATATTGGGCATGAATGGTTTCACTTATGATTCTGCCATCCCCGATCTGGCCCATAAATACCTGAATAGAACACTAACCGACACCGCTCCATTGGAACAGTTTGCAGCATCCCAAAACGCTCATTTCGCGCAGTTGGGTGATTTCTGTAACCAATACATCACAAGTATCAGTCAGGCATACAATGCCGGATTTGGTGTTGCAGCGATCAGCATGATTGCTTCATTGTTGATTTTCATTGGATTTAGAAAGTATTACAAACAAGCAGATGTAACCCACAAACAACAAAAAGCAGAACACAATGCAAATCTCATTGAGCTTACCCCAAAACAGACAAAAGATCGTCTCGTTGCCCTTGGTCTGGTATTTTTTGTAGTAATGTTTTTCTGGATGGCCTTCCATCAGAACGGGTTTACCCTTACTATTTTTGCACGTGATTATACCGTTTCGACTGTATCACAAGGGACTGCCATTATCTTTAATCTTTCTACTTTTTTACCATTGCTTATTGGTATCCTCGGACTGGTGCTGCTATTTGGCAAGAATAATTCCTCTAAGGCAAAGATCATTGGAGCTTCCGTTACATTGATTTCAGCTATTGTTGCTTATTTTACGATTAGTCGGTTACTCCCCGATGGAAATAAAATTTCTCCGGAAATTTTCCAACAATTCAATCCGATCTTTATTGTATTTCTTACTCCCATCGTCATTGGATTTTTCTCCTATATGAGAAAAAAAGGGAAAGAGCCTTCGTCTCCAAAAAAAATCGGCATCGGGATGATGATTACCGCTGTAGGATTCCTGATCATGGTCTTGGCTTCGCAAGGTTTGATGAGTCCATCAGAATTGGCATCTAAAGGTGGAGTATCTGACACATTACGGTCACCTTACTGGTTAATAAGTACGTATTTCACGCTAACTATTGCAGAATTATTCCTCAGTCCGATTGGCATTTCTTTTGTATCAAAAGTTGCTCCTCCACAGTACAAGGGATTGGCACAAGGTGGCTGGTTCGGAGCTACAGCTATTGGCAACTTGATGGCCGGTTTTATTGGCCCATTCTGGGACAAATGGGAACTTTGGCAATTCTTTTTATTATTGGTTTGTCTTACCATATTATCTGCCATATTTATCTTTTCGATTTTAAAACGATTGGAAAGAGCGACAACCAGTTAGGTGAACAGCGAACCACACATTTGGGGACATCAGCGACGGTTTAACTCCTACACTGAGCATATACGGAAAATTTTTGGTGTCCGGGTACAAAAAGTGGTGGTGGATGCCGGGTTTACTTGTCCCAACCGAGACGGAACAAAAAGCGACAAAGGATGCACTTACTGCGACAACAACGCCTTTAATCCCTCCTACTGCAATCCAAAGGAATCGTTGTTTACGCAAATTTCCAAGGGGATCGAATTCCATGCTGTTAGATATCGAAGAGCGGAGAAATTTCTGGTTTATTTTCAGCCATACAGCAATACGTATGCTCCTTTGCCGATGCTGAAAAAGTATTATCTCGAAGCATTGTCTTATCCTGGCGTTGCCGGACTTGTTATCGGAACCCGTCCCGATTGTATCAATGATGCCATCCTCGATCTGTTGCAAGAATTATCCGAGACATCCTATATCTTAGTAGAATATGGCGTGGAATCCTGTTACAATAAAACACTGGAACGGATCAACCGGCAACACAATTTTGAATTGAGTGCTGATGTCATTGAAAAGACTCAAAAACGAGGAATTAAAACCGGTGCCCACCTGATCTTTGGATTACCGGGAGAAAGCATAGAAGAAATGCTATCCATGGCCAAGATTATCTCTCAACTTCCCCTTGATAGCGTGAAGTTCCATCAGCTTCAAATTGTGAAAGGGACGGAAATGGAAGCTGAATTTCTAACTGTTCCCAAGGATTTTTATCTTTTTACGTTGGATGATTACATCCGATTTATGGTTTCTTTTGTTGAACGGCTTAATCCTACCATTGTTATAGATAGGATCTCGGGGGAAATTCCCCCGCGTTTATTGCATGAAACTTCCTGGGGGTTGATCCGGTATGGTGCCGTATTGCGGATATTTGAAAAGGAGTTAAAAGAAAAAAACACCTGGCAAGGAAAAAAATATTCTAGTTAAAAGTACCCCCCAGATAGAGTTTTGTCTTTTCCATTTTGGGGTTTTCGAATACTTCACGAACACTCCCCTGTTCAATTACATCACCCAGGTACATAAAAATCACATGATCGGCGATTCGCTTTGCTTGTCGTAAAATATGGGTTACCAAAACTATGGTGTAATCATTTTTCAACCTTACAAAAGTCTCTTCAATAGCCTGACTTGAGATCGGGTCAAGGGCGGAGGTAGGTTCGTCGGCTAAGATGATCTCAGGATTCACAGCCAGGCCCCGGGCGAGACAGAGACGTTGTTGCTGACCGATGGAAAGCCGGGAAGCCGGTTCGCGCAGGCGTGTTCTGACTTCATCCCATAAGTTGGCTTGCTGGAGATAATGCATTGTTAGTTTATGCAGTTCTCTGCGATTTTTAATACCCCTGAGTTTCAAAGCATAGGCAATGTTATTGTAGATGGTCATGGGCAGCGGATAAGGACGTTGAGAAAGAAGTCCCATTCGTTGCCGCAATTTGTAGATGTCTTCCTTCGCCTCCAAAACATTGTTGTCGTCAATCATGATCTTCCCGGTTACTTTTAATTCAGGATAAAGATCAGTTAGGCGATTCAGACATTTTAACAAGGTTGTTTTACCACAACCGGATGGGCCTAAAATGACGGTAATTTTATTTTTTGGAATCGAGGCATTGATATTTTTGAGGATTTGGTTTTTTCCGGCAAAAACATTAAGGTCGCTAATCTGAATTTTTATCGAATTTTCCATCCAATCCTTCATTTAAAAATTAATTTTTGTCTTGTGATAACGTTTCCCAAGTCCCCGGGAAAAAAGGCTTACAACAAGAATAATAAGGGTTAGAACAAGGGCAGACGCGTAAGCTCTATCCTGCACTTCCGGTACCGGTGAAGAGAGTTGAAAAAAGATGGAAAGTGGAAGCGTAGCCACCGGTTCCAGCAGTGAATTGGGAAGATGGTCCGTGTATCCCGCGGTAAACAAAACGGATGCAGCATCGCCAATAGCCCGGCCAAAAGAAAGGAGTACGGCTGTAATGATCCCGGAAACGGATTGGCGGGTAAAAATCCTGAATGCTGTTTCCGATTTATTTGAACCCAGTGAATAAGCGGCTTCCTGAAGTCCAATGGGAACCGTTCTTAAAATTTCATCCATCGATCGGATCATGATGGGTAAAATGAACATTGTAACAGTCAAAATTCCTGCCAACAGGGAGGTTTGTAACCCAAAGAAAACCATAAGTGTAAATCCGAAAGCACCATAAACGATGGATGGGATTCCCCAAATGAGATCAAGGAGAAAACGAATAACATTGACCAGCTTTTTACGCCGGATCAAAAACACGTTGATGTACAGAGCTACCGGAAGACCTATGATAAAAGCCAGGATAGTCGCTCCAAAGGCCAGAGCCAGGGATCCAAGAATGGCATTGAGGATACCTCCTCCTTTCCCATAATAATACCCCCCCTGAGGAACCTGAGTAAGCATTTCCCAGGAGATCGATTTTAACCCTTTTTCAAAAATTGAATAAATGATGATTCCTAAAATAAGAAGAATGAAGTAGGTCGAAAAGACCATCAACACTTTGAAGAATTTTTCTTCTATTTTCTGTGACAGTTTCAAGGCTAAAACTTATTATATTTCACAATGAAAAAATGCATCACCAGATTAAAAAACAGTGAAACCACAAGTAATAATAAGGCGGCAAACATCAAGGCAGAATCATATCTGGGAATCGATAGCATTTCTCCATAATTATTCGCGATCAGGGCCGGTAAGGTATAGCCCGGATCAAAAACACTTTTTGGAAGCCGGACCACATTTCCCACAACCATCAGTACAGCCATGGTTTCTCCGAAAGCCCGGGCAAGTCCGAAACCGAAGGCAGCGATGATCCCGGGCAAGGCTTTTTTTAGCAGCACATGTTTGATGGTTTGCCAGGGTGTAGCCCCCAATGATAGAGCAGCTTCTTTAAGCTCGGTAGGGATAGCCTGGAATATTTCGATCAGGATATTCAGAATGAACGGGATGATCATGATCGAAAGTACGAAGGATGCAGCCAGGATGCTATATCCCATGGTCTTCACTCCCATCCAGGGACCCAGGTAGCGGGCAATAAATGGGACAATAACCAGGATACCCCATAAACCGTACACCACAGAAGGAATGCCTGCCAGGATATCGATCGCCGGGTGCATGATTCTAAGGAAAGTCTTTTTCGTGTATTGAGTAACATAGATGGCAGTGAGCAGACAAATCGGTGCAGTAAAGATCATTGCCAGCAGGGTCACCCAAATAGATCCGACAATGAAAGGATAAAATCCGAATTTTCCATTAGTGGGTTTCCATTCTTTAGAAAAGATAAGATCCATCAGGGAATAATCATGAAGCAGCAGAAATGATTTCAAGTAAAGCCCAAGAAATAAAAGAAATGGCAAAAATGCAACAATCAACAGGCTTATAATCATCCAGGTATAATTGACCTCATGACGTTGGTGCCGGTTTAACAGATGCATGTCAGTTCAACTTTTTCAGTTCTTCGGTGATTTTTTCCGAGGGGATCGTTACATATCCAGCTTCATGAACGAACTTTTGCCCATCTCCCAAGATCCATTTCAAAAAGATAACGACCAGGGGATTGGTGGGTTTTCCACCGGAAACCAGAAACAATTCACGGGCAGGGGGGGAAGGATAGACCCCATCGTTAATGGCTTTAATAACACCATCCATGGTTTGATAAAAACTCTCCTCCGGATCAATTTTTCCGTTTTCATTCAGATCGATGGGAATCACGTCAAGACCCTGATAAATTTTCCGGGTCTTCATTTCATAAACAAACCCCAGGTTATTAAAGCCAATACCTTCTTTATTTTTACGCACTGCATCGGCCACACCGGGATCTCCGTTCACCCCCAAGCCAAGCAGGTCTTCTTGTTTTTTTCCTTTTAAATATTTTGCCCACATATCGGCTGCGCCACAAGCATCCGAACGGGTAAATGGTTGAACTTCTGCTTTTGAGCCATTGCCAACCGCTTCTCCCCAGGTTTTTATTTTACCCGTGATAAAAACATCAAAGAACTTCTGTTTTGTCAATCCTTTTTTCTTGAGATCGGAAAGCACGGGATTGTTTGCATTGATGGTAGGGAGAACAGCATCCTTAGCCACGGCGATCCACCAGGCACCTTTGGCTTGTTCTTCGGGACTCACTGATTTCGAATACATTCCCAGGTCAACCATTTTAGAAAGAGCATCGGCCATACCTTTTCCAGCCCCGCCTGCAGAGACATTGATGGTAACATTTGGATGAATTTTCTGAAACTCTTCTGCCCATTTAACCGTAAGGGGGTATAGTGCAAAAGCGCCCGAAATGGTTATTTTTCCATGTAAATTATCCTTTTCGGAATTGGCGTTGTTCTTTCCACCGGTATTGCAGGATGTAATAAGGATCATTGCACCAAGAAGAAAGAAAATTTGTTTTTTCAAGATCATGATAAAAAGTGATTGATGATATCTTCCACTTTAATACCCGAACCTTCCGCTTTATAATTTCGAACGATCCGGTGACGAAGTACCAATGTGGCCACAGCTCTTACATCTTCAATATCGGGTGAATATTTTCCCTGGAGGGCGGCATGGCACTTGGCCCCCAGAATGAGGTATTGTGAAGCTCTCGGACCCGCACCCCAGGAGAGGTATTCGTGAGCCCACCCTTTATTATTGATTTTATCGGGACGGGTAGAAGCAACCAGGTTGACGGCGAAATGATATACATTATCCGGAACAGGAATTTTCCGGACAAGATTCTGAAAATAGAGTATTTCTTCGGCAGAAAGGACTACCTGAGGAACGATGGTCATTTCAGAAGTGGTTTGTTTTACAATCCGGATTTCCTCTTCCATGGAGGGATAATCGAGCCAGATATTGAACATAAACCGGTCTAACTGAGCTTCGGGAAGAGGATAGGTTCCCTCCTGCTCAATTGGGTTTTGAGTAGCAAGAACAAAAAAAGGCTCCTCTAATTGATAGCTGGTTCCGGCCACAGTAACAGCCTTTTCCTGCATCGCTTCCAACAAAGCAGATTGGGTTTTTGGGGGAGTCCGATTGATCTCATCCGCCAGAATGATATTGGCGAATACAGGCCCTTTAATGAACCGGAAATGACGGTTTTCATCGAGGATCTCCGTACCGATAATATCGGAAGGCATTAAATCGGGTGTAAATTGTATCCGGTTATATTTCAAGCCCAGCGCCTTAGAAAGGGTGTTTACCATCAAGGTTTTTGCCAATCCGGGAACCCCTATTAGCAAGCAATGTCCTTTACAAAAAATCGAAATGAGCAAATTTTTAACTACTTCATCCTGGCCAACAATTACTTTGGCAATTTCCGATTTTAGAAGGGAATATTTCTTTACCAGTAAATCAACAGCTTCAACATCAGAGGTAACATGCATAGTTTCATCCTTTATTCTTTCATCCATTTACGTTGGAAGGGACATGTCCGGTAGTCCTTCATAATGGTGATATAGGTGGATTTTATTTTATTGGTGATCCATTCATTTACCACCTCCATTTTTTTCTTTTCAAGTGCTACCTGCTGAATCCGGGCATAATCTTCGTTCAGGTTCGCTTTGTGTGGATTTGACCTGGCTTTCAGATAATAGATCCGGTAATCCTGTTTGCCACGATCTGTTGTCAATACCGGGACCGAGATATCGCCAACTTTAAGTTTATCTACCACGAAGAAAATTTTCGGATCTACCTGGCTGGCTTCAAACCGAGTGTTTCCACTTACCGGATTGATCATCATGCCACCGCTGTTTTTATTGGGGTCGTCTGAAAACCTCATCACGGCCTGTTCAAAAGTATATTTTTTCTTTGCTATAAGAGTTGCTACACTATCAAGAAAAAGTTTGGCGCTGGTGAGGTTAATAATAGATACTTTGGGTTGGAGCAAAATATGACGAACATTGATATATTCGCCCCGGCGTTCAATCATTTGGATAAGGTGCATTCCGTCTTCGGTCTCTACAATATCGGAAACCTCACCTGGTTTAAGTTTAAAGGCAGCAGCTTCAAACTCCGGGCGCATCTCTCCTCTTTTAAACATCCCCAGCTCGCCTCCTTGTTTGGAAGAACCAGGATCTTCACTGTAAAGTACGGCAAGGGTACTGAATTCATCTCCCTTAGCAATCCTGTCTTTAAAACCTTTCAGTTTTTCTTTAACAACTTGCCGTTCTTCTTCGCCTATTGCCGGTTGTTTAACAATCACGCCCAATTCAAATTCTGCGTTGATTAGCGGAATGCTGTCGGATGGAAGTTTACGGAAGAAGATTTTCACTTCGGAAGGTGTAATCACGACATCTTTTGAAATTTTTTGTTGAGTTTGTTCCGTATACATTTGTTCTTTGATCACATCCCTTAGTTCATTTTTAATCTCCAACAAGGTTTTTCCAAAATGTTCTTCCAAACGTTCAGGAGTTCCAGCCTGGGATAAGAAATAACGCATTCTACGGTCCATTTCCAATTCAACCTGGGCATCGGTAACCTGGACGCTGTCGACCTGAGCCTGATGTAGTAGTAGTTTCTGAAACAGTAGATTCTCTAATATCTGACATTTCAGGCCTGTGGCTGTGCCAGTAATATTACCTTGGCTTCTGATCTGGAGGTACTGATTTTCCAGGTCCGATTTCAAAATAACATTGCCCCCAACAATAGCGATGATCTCATCGATAATGGTATCGTTTTTTGATTGGGATTGTGCGGGAGAGATATACAATACGGAAAGAAAAATCAGCAGAAGGGGAAATCTTCGAATTTTCGTCATAGGTATTTGGATAAACAAGTCGCGTTAATAAACTTCAACTTCGTTGTTTTTCAAAGCTTTGGAATAAATATCCTCCTGCATTCTGGAAATCAGGTCAATTTTACGTTTGTTCAGGATGATTTCCCGAATCCGTTGTTTTTCAAGGCTCAGGGGGGAGATACTCTCTTTGATTTTAAAATCTTTAAAACGTACCAGGTATAAATACAGAGAGTCCTGGTATTCGAGTTGACGATGATTTTTTAAAAAGTCTTCCTGATTGTACGTTTTTATGGGAATTTGTTTAGTTAAATCATTAAAATACAACCAGTTTTGATCATCTAAGAAATAGTCAGCCGCTTGTTTTTCACAGAGTTCAGCTAATTTATTTTTATCATCCTGATCATCGGAGTTCAAAAGTTTTTTAAACTGCTTTACATTGTTTGATTTCAAGTTCAGCTTCACATACTGTATTTGGATGATGTTGTCTTTTAACAGGAAATTTTTCTGATTGGCATCGTAGTAATCCTGAATTTCTTCATTGGTGATCAAGGTATCCAGTTTTTGTTTTACCAAGGCATTCTCATATTCATAAAGAATCAACGCATTTTTGTAGTCTTCCAATTGTTTGGAAAAGTCCATATTATCATCAGGCAAATTCTTTACTGCATAATGAAGAATGGCTTTTTGCCGTACCCAGTTATTAATAAAATTTTTAGACAAGATCAAACTATCTTTTCGCGGTGTCCCTGGTGGAATTATTCCTTTCAGATCCGACTCATAAAGATAATCACCATTTACCTTCGCCAGGACATGTTCGGTTTTTTTTTTAAAAAACGTATTACAAGCGGTAAGCAGGATCAATATCAAAAAAAATGCCTTCTTCAAAGTGTGCTATTTAATTTTCTCTACCACGGTTTTATTAACCGTTACAGGATATTTTGAGCGGAGGGTTATGATCCATTCTTTCTCCAAATAGTTCTGGTAATCGGCTGTTATTAATCCTCTGGCCTCATTCAGCTCTTTTGGTTCGGATTTCAGAACTTTTCTCACGTAAACAAACACCGTAGCGCCATTGATTTGAAAATCATTAGAAAAGCCAGGTGTCCAGTTTATTGTATCAATGATTTTGTTTTCCTTTTTAACGAATTTTCCGCTTTCGATGGTCAGGATTTTCAAAGAATCCATATTCACTTCTTTCAAGATATTGGCATCATCCAAGCCCGACTTGATAAAGTTTTTCACTTTTTGAACGGATCCAGGATCTTTGATCGTATAGATACTGGCACTGAGGCGGGGCCCCCACATATAATTATATTTATTTTTCTGATAAAAACTTTGGAGACCCGTTGTATCCTTTACTGCTTTTGACCATACTTTTTGATCGGTCAAATCAAATAACAAGATGCCATCACGATATTCGCTCATCAGATTTTTAAACTCAGGATATTTTTGCTCAAGTTGGGAATTTTCACATTTCAACATACATTCATCCATGAAGGAGCGATACTGATTATCAATATAAACGGGGACACTTTCTTTTTCCTGTTTGCGCTGATGGGCTGCAAGATAATCGGCAAAATCTTTTTGACGGAAGGTCATATTTCCGACTTTTAGAATCATTTTATTAAGATCTTGGGCTGATTTGACATCCCATTTTCCAAAGAAGATACTGTCGGTTACCACAGAATAAAAATCTTTCAAGGCTTCCTTGTTTTCTATCACGGGATTTTCAGTACGGATGCGGGCAATGACCGCCTGAGTGGTAGCTTCCCCCCGGGAATCCTTCATCACCTTTTGTTTTAATTCTGCCTTTTCTTCATCCATTGTTCTGGAACTCTTTTTCTCAACCAGTTTAATGATATGCCAGCCATAAGGAGTCAGGATGGGTTTCGTATAATCGCCTACTGTATTCAATTGGTAAATGGCATCGATGAAATCGGGGACCAACCGGTTTACACCCCGTTTCGGAAGCACCCCTCCTTTTGCAGCAGAACCTTTATCGTCGGAATATTGTCTGACAAGTTCTTCAAAATTAGCACCGGCAACCAATTTATTATATGCTGTATCGATCTTTTTCTGAATTCTCAGTGAATCTTCCGGTGTGGCGTTTCGGGGAATAGCCATGAAAATATGGGCTACAACAAAATCTCCCAGAGAAGGGCGTTTTCCATAAATTTTAATCAGATGGAAACCATATTCAGTACGCACCGGCATGGAAACTTGTCCAACTTCAGTCAGATAAGCGCCATTTTCGAAGGGGTAGACCATATCAAACACCGTAAAGTAGCCAAGATCGCCACGGTTACCCTTCAGAAATGGATGTTGCTGGTTAGCTTCCCGGTCTTTGGCCGAGGGGTCTTCAGAATATTCTTCAGCTAACTTTTCAAAGGATCCACCTTTTACAAGCAGATCTCTTACCATCATGGCTTTTTTATAAGCTGCACCAGTATCTTCAGGAGAAGCATCCGGTTTGAGACGAAAAAAAATATGGCTGGCCCGGATATCTGTTTTCTCACGGTTATAGGCTTCCTCAATTAACCGGTTGAGGGTTGGTTCATCGGTAAAATAAGGTTTGGCAAGTTGTTCACGGTATCCATTCAGTTCAGTCCGAAAGGAAGAGGCTGTATCCAAGCCCATTTCTTCTGCTTGTTTAACCTTGAGTTTAAAATTAATAAAGAGATCCAGATATTCATCTAAAGATTTTTTATCGATGTTTTCCCCCTGAACATTGTTTTTCTGATAAATGTTCATGAATTCTCCGACCGATACTTGTTTCCCGGATATTGTCATCAGCACTTCATCTTTATTGACCTGAGCTGAGAGGCGGGCAGAAAAAAGGAGCAATAAAACTAAAAGGTTAATTTTCAAGCTATTCATAGTATACAGGTGTTTGTTTATTGAAATTTCAATTTTCAAAGTTATGGTTTTGATTTGATAATAAGAATTTAGCGACTATAATTTGGTGCTTCACTAATAATGGTGACATCGTGAGGATGGCTTTCGGTTACTCCCGGAGCGGTAATTTTCATAAATTTGGCTTGTTGCAACTGGTCGATGGTTGCTGAACCAGTATATCCCATTCCAGCCCGGAGTCCGCCAACCATCTGATACACCACCTCTGAAAGACCTCCTTTATATGGGACACGGCCCACAATTCCTTCCGGTACCAGTTTTTTAATATCATCTTCCGCATCTTGAAAATAACGATCTTTTGATCCTTGTTGCATGGCTTCTATCGAACCCATTCCCCGATAAGATTTAAACTTCCGGCCCTCAAAAATAACAGTATCCCCGGGAGATTCATCGACCCCTGCAAAAAGTGACCCTGCCATAATGGTATGGGCTCCTGCAGCGAGAGCTTTTACAATATCACCGGTATATCGGATCCCGCCATCGGCAATAGCCGGGATACCACTACCTTTTAAAGCATGTGTTACATTATAAATAGCGGATAATTGAGGTACGCCGATCCCGGCAATGACCCGGGTAGTGCAGATGGAACCAGGACCAATTCCGACTTTCACAGCATCCACTCCTACCTTTGCCAGATCAAGGGCTGCCTCCCCGGTAGCGATATTTCCAACGATCAAATCAACATTAGGAAAATCATGCCTTACCCGTTTTGCCATCTCAATAACTCCTTTAGAATGGCCATGAGCCGTATCAATAACAACAGCATCCACGTTTTCTCTAACCAGCGCGGAAACCCGGTCAAGAGTATCGCTTGTAACACCAACTCCGGCAGCAACCCGTAAACGCCCCAGGGTATCTTTACAGGCATTGGGGCGCGCTTTGATTTTAATAATGTCTTTATAGGTAATTAACCCGATCAGTTTATTGCATTTATCAACAACCGGTAATTTTTCAATTTTATATTCCTGCAGAATCGCCTCGGCCTGCTCAAAATTGGTGAATTCGTTGATGGTGATCACCTTTTTGGTCATCACTTCCATAACCGGTTTCATAGGATCGCGTTCGAAGCGAAGATCGCGGTTTGTCACAATTCCCACCAACATGTTATTTTCGTTGGTTACCGGAATTCCACCAATACCGAATTCCTTCATCATGGACAGGGCATCCCCAACCAGTGCATTATCCTGAAGCGTTACCGGATCAAGGATCATTCCGTTTTCTGCACGCTTAACTTTGCGAACCTGCAAGGCCTGATCTTCGATCGACATATTCTTATGTAATACGCCAATTCCTCCTTCTTGTGCAATGGCAATGGCCATGCGTGATTCCGTTACGGTATCCATTGCCGCTGAAACAATGGGTATATTTAATTTTATGTTTCGCGACAGCAAAGTAGAAACATCTACTTCTCGAGGAAGAACCTCGGAATAAGCCGGAACCAGTAAAACATCATCGTATGTTAAACCCTCTCCCCGAAATTTATCAGAATTCAGGAACATAGATTAAAATTTAGTGTGCAAATGTAAGAAAAAAAACATCTTGCGCTATTGAGTGGATCCATAGTTTGTACTAACTGAAATATAGCCAGGATAGGTCAAGGTGTAGTTACCTACAACAATCGAAGGTTTCAGCTTGATTTTAAAGCGGGTAGGAACATTCCCATAACCGGCCAGATTCATCCCGAAATTTAATAAAGCCTTTGCTGATCTTCCGGATAAAACTGTTTTCAAATCAATACCTATTTGCATCGGAATGATCGCAATTCCATTGTTGGCAGGAATGGTAAAAGGTTGAGACAAAATCCCTGTAGTCATCTGAATATCATCGATAAAAAGAATCCATTCGATGCGATTAAGACCGGCAGGAGAAGAATTAGGGTTACGGCCTTCAAGATTCAACTGAAGAGTCAATGGAAATACCGGGCTGGCAAAACCAGAAAGAATTTTTGCCATATCCGTAAGATTTAAATCCTTGACCGTGTTAATATTCTGCAAGGAGACCCCGGCCATATTGACATTTTCAACAGAGCGAATACGGAAATCACATTTCAACAAGTTGATCGATTTTTTCGCCTGATTGGCTACTTCACAACCTTGAAACGGCAGGATCAAGAGCAAAAGAGAAAAAAAGAAAGGATGGATTTTCATAATAACAGATATAACCAGTGTTTAGGAAGTATTTGTTGAGGTAAAACAAAATATAAAACAAATAACGATAAATTCTCACTTCCGGTATTTTTAAAATAATTCTAAACTACCTAAGAAGGACGACAGTTCCTTTGTTGCTAACTTTCGTTTTTTTATTATCCTCGTAATAAATCACCCATGAATAAACATCGCCGGGACACAGTTCCCCCGTGCCATTCCGTTTCCCATCCCAGGGATTCCTGATATCATCGGAGGTAAAGACGATTTGCCCCCATCGGTCAAAAATTTGAATGTTGTACCGGACAATATTTTCGGGAGGGGATCCAATGATGATGAATTTATCATTGATCCCGTCGCCATTGGGGGTAAAAGCATTGGGAATATTGGGAGTAACAAATACGGTGACTGTATCGGAAAACTCCTCTCCATTGCAAATGGTACAGGTAACCCGGTAGGTGGTGGTTTGGGATGGAGCAACCATCAAACTTTGCTGATCAGAAACAAGTTCATTTCCGACATACCAGTGATAAGAAATTTTGTCGCCAGGGGTAATGGATTCCAGTGCGAAGGGGATAGAATCCACTTTATAGGTATCTGCATCTTTTGGAACATATTGCCATCCTTCCCGATTAGCGCTCCACGAGGTGTAGTTTCTGAATTTTCCCGAAATGGAATCACATTTGTAACCTGTTTCATTCTGTAAACCAAGTGTTGCTTTGTTATCCCAATTTACACAAACCGGTTTATTCAATATATGATTTTCGATGGTATCGCCTTCTTTGAGTACAATCTGAAATGTAACCGATAGATTTTCACAGCCGTACATCGGGCATTGACACCACATAACAACCAGCTTGCGGTGGGGAGCTTTCCCGATGGAAAGGTAAAAAATGTAAGGACTTCCTTCCGGCAATGGACGATAATCCTCCATGGGACCGAGGATGCAGTTTTTGGGGCTGGTTACCGCCGCACTGGGAATCCGGATTCCTCTGGTCGCACCCCATCCAGGTTCATGAGTAAAACTTATCCAACCATTTTCACCCACCGAAAATTTTGAATAAATTTTTCCATAGAATTTAAACTGGAACCCGATATCAAAAGGGCCTTCTACTTTTGTATCAGCCGTTGCCAGCTCATTGGCGATCAACCCATAAGAAGCCTGAAGTGTTACAGGAACCCCTGGATTTATCGTAACATCGGGACCAGCGTTGAGCTGGGCACAAATCAGAGTTGGAAAAAAAAAGGAGAGAAAAAAAAATATTGATAATTGACAAGTAACAAGTGACAAGTGACAAGTGAAGATTGAAAATTGAAAATAACATTTGAAATGTGACATTCGGTCGTTGACTTTTGACTTTTCACAGCAAATATCCTTAATTTATCCGAAATAATGTAATTTTGTTCTTTATTATGTATGGCAACTAATATCAACGATATATAATTTCCAAAATTTATAATACTATGAAAAAAGACAGTGCACTTTTCAAGATCATCAAGAATGAATTGCATCGGCAAACCAGTGGTTTGGAATTGATTGCATCGGAAAACTTTGTCAGTGACCAGGTATTAAAAGCCATGGGATCATGCCTCACCAATAAATATGCAGAGGGATATCCCCGGAAACGATATTATGGTGGTTGTCAGAATGTTGACGAGTCGGAACAATTGGCTATTGACCGAGCCAAGGCATTATTTAATGCAGAATGGGTTAATGTACAACCTCATTCCGGCGCTCAAGCCAATATGGCAGTATTGATGGCCTGTTTAAAGCCAGGTGATACCTTTATGGGTTTAGACCTGTCACACGGGGGACATCTTTCACATGGTTCGCCGGTAAATTCATCCGGTATTCTTTACCATGCAGTGGCTTATCAAGTGGAACAAGAAACCGGAGTGATCGATTATGACAAGATGGAGCAAAAAGCTCTTGATCTTAAACCCAAATTGATCATTGCGGGAGCCTCAGCTTATTCCCGCGATTGGGATTTTAAAAGGATGCGTGCCATTGCAGATAAAATTGGTGCAATTCTCATGGCCGATATTGCTCATCCCGCAGGATTGATTGCCCGTGGTTTGTTAAATGATCCTTTGCCTCATTGCCATGTAGTAACCACCACCACCCATAAAACTTTACGTGGACCCCGTGGAGGTATGATCATGATGGGGAAAGATTTTGTTAACCCATGGGGATTGAAAACACCGAAAGGCGAGGTCAAAATGATGTCTCAATTGCTCGACTCTGCTGTTTTTCCGGGAATTCAGGGCGGTCCACTAGAACATGTCATTGCAGCTAAGGCTGTTGCTTTTTATGAAGCACTTTCAGACGAATACATGGAATATATCATTCAGGTCAAAAAGAATGCTTCAGCTATGGCCAAAGCCTTTATTGACAAAGGATATCATATCATTTCCGATGGAACAGATAACCATTTGATGCTTATTGACCTTCGAAGTAAGTTCCCGGAAATTACCGGTAAATTAGTGGAAAATACTTTGGTGAGAGCCGATATCACAGTGAACAAAAACATGGTCCCCTTCGACAGCCGTTCTCCATTCCAGACCTCCGGACTTAGGGTAGGAACTCCAGCCATTACAACTCGCGGATTAAAGGAAAAACACATGCCAGTAATCGTTGACATGATTGACGAAGTGATTAGCGATATTGAGAACGAATCGAAAATTTTAAAAGTAAAAAACAAAGTGAACGAGATGATGGCTGAATTTCCGCTCTTCAACTATTGATACAAAGGGCTCGCAAATTCACCAACTGAAAATGAAAACCCTTTATCTGGTACGACATGCTAAGGCTTCCTGGGAAGAACCAGGGGTTTCGGATATCAAGAGACCCCTGGTTCCCCGAGGAGTTGAAAAGACCGGCAGAATTGTGAAATTTCTGCAACAACGGTTGGTAACAATCGACCTGATCATTTCCAGTCCTGCTACTCGAGCCTATCATACTGCAAAAATCATATCAAAAGGGATTGGATTCCCTCAGGAAAAGATTAAAATCGAACGGAGAATCTATGATGGCTATATGGATAAAATCCTTGATATCATTTATGAAACAGACCCAGGGATCCATTCTGTCATGGTCTTAGGACACAACCCGATGATTACCCATGTAGCCAATCTTTTTCTTCATCCGGGGATAGAATTCATACCAACTTCAGGAATGGTTTGTGTTTCATTTAACGTGGATAGTTGGGAAAAGGTACCATCCGTTGAAGCTAAACAAGAATTTATTATCTTTCCAAAAATGTTGAAATAATTTTCCCTATCCATCATGACACACACCGCGCTGCCCATATTAAACCGTGACCTGAACTGGCTATATTTCAATGGCAGGGTGCTTCAGGAGGCTGCCGATAACAGGAATCCCCTATTGGAACGGCTGAAATTTCTGGGAATCTTCTCCAATAACCGCGATGAGTTTTTCCGTGTTAGGGTAGCGACTCTGAACAGGATGTTGAAATTTGAAAACATGCCATACGACTCCGCGGTCAACCCTAAAAAAGCGCTCGTTGAGATCGGAGAGTTGGTTCAATCGCAGGAAAGGGAATTCATGAAGGTATATGAAACCATCGTTAGCGAACTCAGCGAGCACGATATCTTTATCATCAACGAAACACATCTTTCCCCGGAACAAGGCGAACAGGTCAAAAAATACTTCCATGAGCAGGTTCGGGTATACCTTTTCCCGAATATGATCAGCAGCTTGAAAGATATTTCGACCTTGCGTGATAAATCAATCTATTTGGCTGTAAAACTGGGTCGGAAAGACAAAGCCCTGAAAGACAACTATGCACTGATTGAGCTGCCAACGAAAACATTATCCCGTTTTTTCATTCTCCCCTCTTCAGGGAATCAGCGTTATATCATGCTTCTCGATGATGTAATACGATATTGTTTATCGGAGATATTTTCCATCTTCGGGTACGACCAATTTTCGGCCTATACTGTAAAAATAACACGGGATGCCGAGATCGATATCGATACAGATGTGTCAAAAAGTTTCCTGGAGATTATGTCCGAAAGTTTAAAACAACGGAAACGGGGGGTTCCGGTTCGTTTTGTGTATGACAAATCGATTCCTGAGGATTTATTGAAAATCCTGAGAAAGCGACTTGAAATCACCAAAGATGATCCCATTCGAGGTGGAGGCCGCTATCATAATTTCAAGGATTTTATGAACTTCCCAAATCTGGGCCACCGAGAATTGGAATATCAGGCGCTGGTTCCATTGAAACACAGAGATTTACCATCAAACCGAAGCATCCTTGCATCGATCAAGCAAAAAGATATCCTTCTTCATTACCCTTATCAATCATTTCAATATATCATTGATCTCTTGCGGGAAGCCTCCATCGATCCTAAGGTTCGGTCGATTAAAATGACGATATACCGGGCAGCTAAGAATTCCAATGTCATCAATGCCCTGATCAATGCCGCCAGAAACGGAAAATTTGTGACTGTCTTTATGGAATTACAGGCACGGTTCGATGAAGAAGCCAACATATTCTGGACAGAACGTTTGCGGGATGAAGGGGTCAAAGTGATTCACAGTATTCCCGGATTTAAAGTTCATTGTAAGCTGCTTTTAATCCGGCGTAAAGAGAGCAGCGGAAATTTCCATTACGCCTTTTTAGGCACCGGAAACTTCAATGAAGACACAGCCAAGGTTTATTCTGATGTAAGCTTGCTCACGGCTAACCAACTAATATGCTCTGACGTTTCCAGCGCTTTTCATCTGATGGAGGAAAATTATCGTCCATATAAGTTCAAGACCTTGATCGTGGCTCCATTCAATATGCGGAATTTTTTCATGAAAATGCTGAGCCGGGAGATCCACAATGCCAAAAAAGGAAAAGAGGCTTGGGCAATCATTAAACTCAATAATCTGGTGGATCAAACCATCGTTAAAAAGCTCTATACCGCAAGTAAGGCTGGCGTTAAAATAAAATTGATCATCCGGGGAATTTGTACGCTGGTTCCGGGGCTGGAAGGGGTGAGTGAAAACATTGAAGCCATCAGTATTGTTGACCGTTTCTTAGAACATGCCCGGGTGATCGTATTATGCAACAACGGGGATCCTCAATATTTTATAACCTCCGCTGATTGGATGATTCGGAATTTTGATAATCGAATTGAAATTGCCACTCCGATTTTCGACCCATTTATCAAAGAACAGTTAAAAAAAATGCTTGAAATCCAACTTTCTGATAATGTAAAAGCCCGATTGATCGGACCGGGGAAAGAAAATCAATACAAAAAAACAGAAGGTCCCGACATCCGTTCACAGGTTGAAATTTATAACTATCTGAAAGAATTAGCCTAACCAGTTACCATTAAGAATTAAGAAGTTACGAGCGAAGAATGAGACATTAGAAATAATTCATTGAAAATACTAAAAACAATATTAAAGATCCTGTTTAACAAATATCTTATTACCACAGTAGCATTTGTGGTATGGATGGTATTTTTTGACAGTAACAACATGATGACACGCAACCGGATCCAGGAAAAGCTGGATCTTCTCGACCAGGAAAAACAATTTTACCTGCAGGAAATCAAAAAAGATTCCACGCTTACCCTCCAATTACTTACCGACAGTACACAATTGGAAAAATTTGCCCGGGAAAATTATCTGATGAAACGAGATAATGAGGATTTGTTTTTGGTGATCGATACTACTGCGGATCGACATCCACAATGATTCTCACGGACCGAAATGTTGATTCTTTCTGGTAAGTCTCTATAATTTCAAGCAATTTTCCTTTCGCTATTTTCAGGGAACTCCTGGACGGAATTTTTACCAGGATATGCTTTATATATTGGTTCATGATACGCGTAACCATGGGATATTCAGGACCAAGTACCTGCTTTTGAAAAGACTTTCGCAATATTTCTGCTAATTCATTTGCAGCCTTGTTCAGTAATTCCGGATCTTTGTGCTTGATTTTCAATAAAATTAACCGGTAAAAAGGTGGATAATGATACTTTTCCCTTTCAATCAGTTGCTGGCTGAACATGGCCCTGTAATCATGGTTCACGACATCCCAGATGATCAAGTGTTTGGGATTATAGGTTTGAATGATCACTTTCCCCTGTTTGAATTTCCTACCCGATCGCCCGCTTACCTGTGCCATTAGCTGGAAACTGCGTTCCGGCGCTCTGAAATCAGGATAACTCAGCATATTGTCGGCATTCAGAATGCAAACGGTGCTCACATGATCAAAATCAAGTCCTTTCGTAACCATTTGTGTTCCAACAAGTATGTCGATTTTACGAAGTTCAAAATCTGTAATGATCTGTTGGTGTGAATACTTACTACGAGTTGTATCAAGATCCATCCTGGCAATTCGTGCTTTTGGAAAAAGCAGACTCAATTCTTCCTCCACTTTTTCGGTCCCAAACCCCTTCATTTTAATATGGACTCCATTACATTCCGGACATCTCTCGGGGATTCTGGCTACATAACCGCAGTAATGGCAACGCAACTGATTTGTTTTTTTGTGATAAACCAAGGTCACGTCACAGTTTTTGCAGACCGGCATCCAATGACAGGCATCACATTCCAATCGCAAAGAAAACCCACGACGGTTCTGAAAAAGGATGGCTTGCTCCCCGTTTTTTAACACTTCGTCGAGTTGTTCGATTAGCGTGGAAGAGAAATGTGTCTTCATAGCATGACGACGGGTCGCTTCCTTAACATCCACTACCTGAATCGTGGGCATCTTCATATCGCCATAACGTTCTGTCAATTCAACCAGTCCATATTTCCCCTGAAGTGCGTTATAGAAAGTTTCGATGGAGGGAGTTGCTGATCCCAACAATGTTTTTGCTCCATGGAGATGGGCCAGATAAATTGCTGCATCCCGTCCATTATAACGGGGAGAAGGATCCATCTGTTTAAAGGATGAATCATGCTCTTCATCCACAATAACCAGCCCGAGATTGGAATAGGGTAAGAAAATGGAGGAACGGGCACCAAGAATTATGTCATATTTACCGGTTTTAGCACTGTCTCCGGTACTCGCCGATAACACTGTATTCCATATTTCAACCCTTTCCCGATCGTTGAATCTTGAATGATAGATTCCTATCCGATGACCAAAATATTTACGAAGACGGACAATGATTTGAGTTGTCAGAGCAATTTCGGGTAAGAGATATAAAACCTGTTTCCCCTGATCGAGGGTTTCCTGGATCAACTTGATATACAACTCCGTTTTACCACTAGATGTTACTCCATGCAATAAAACGACATCTTTTGACTGAAAGGTTTCTTTGATTTTTTTTAAGGCCGATTTCTGTGAGGTAGTCAATTCAATCTGACTGGAAGAAACAACTGGTGTAGTAATATCCAAACGGCTTACCAATTTTTCATAAAGCTCCAGTACGTTTTTTTTGATCAGTATATTAAGTTGGACCGACGAAGCATTTGATTTTTTAAGTAAGGCAGCCCGGGTCACCTCTGTCCGTTCTTCTGATCCAAAGTGTGAAAGCTGGATCATTGTCATCAGGATCTCTAACTGCTTTTTAGCCTTCTTTTCCAACTGGTTGAAAAGATTGGTCAACGACGCTCCCTCTTCCGTGAACGGATCCGATAAACGCACAAACACCTCATACTTGGGTTTATACGAGTCGTGTAACTCCTCTTCCATGAGGACTACTCCTTTTTCAATCAAGGTTTTTATTAGAGGAATGACCTTTTGTTGTTCCAAGATTTTCGAAACTTCGGATATGGCAATGGTTTTTTGATGATGAAGCGCATCAACGAGCAACGCTTCCTTTTCATTCAGCACGGAGCCATCTTCAATGTAACCTGGGATAAGGGTGATTTTGGATTCACTTGCTAATTTTAACGCAGAAGGAAGAGCTGCATTCATTATTTCACCTGGATAACAAAGATAATAGGAAGAGAGCCATTCCCAGAAGATTCCCTGAAGAGGAGTCACCACAGGATTCTCGTCAAGAATCGACAGGATATATTTTGGAATATGATCCCTGGGAGGCGTATTATGAACTTTTTTTACGAGAGCAGTATAAATTTTACGTACTCCGAATTGCACTACAACACGAATCCCTTCTTTTATCAGATCATTTAATTCAAAAGGAACCCGGTAAGTAAATGTTCCTTTAAGAGGTAAAGGCAATAAAACATCTACAAACAAAGTGGGGCGTTCCATCCTTAGTTAGTGCTTATAAAGCCAGGATGCGCGACATTTCCAACATATCTGTATTGATATCCTTATAGTGTTTGATGGCTTTTTCGAAGGGCGTATAAACCACTTCCTTATTGATGATTCCTGTCATAACACCATGTTGTTCCTCTAAAAGACCCTTCACCGCATGATAGCCCAGGGAGCTAGCCAGTACCCGATCAAAAGCACTGGGAGAGCCTCCTCGTTGTACATGACCCAGAATGGTAACTCGGGCTTCTATTTCCGGAACTCTTTCTTTCATTTTTTTGGCCACTTCAATAGCACCTCCCATATCATCACCTTCTGCAACAATAACAATTCCGGAGGTTTTATTTTTACGCCAATCGTGACGTAACAGTCGGGCCAGGTTATCAATATAAGTAGTCGTTTCGGGCACCAAGATAAACTCAGCCCCACAGGCGATTCCACTCCTCAGGGCAATGAAGCCTGCATCACGACCCATGACTTCGATGAAAAAGAGCCGTTCGTGCGAGGTGGCTGTATCCCTGATTTTATCTGCCGCCTCAACAACGGTATTGATGGCTGTATCATAACCGATGGTTGAATCGGTACCATAGAGGTCATTATCGATGGTCCCAGGCAACCCGATAATCGGGAAGTTGAACTCTTTTTCAAAAATAGAAGCTCCTGTAAACGTTCCGTTTCCGCCAATAGCAACCAGTGCATCAATTTTATGTGTACGCAGATTCTGATAGGCTTTTAACCGGCCTTCATATTCTTTAAACCGCTCACTCCGGGCCGTTTTCAGGATTGTCCCTCCCCGTTGAATGATATTCGAAACTGAATGACTGAACATCTCCTCGATCTGATCATCGATCATTCCTTCATAGCCGCGATATATGCCAAATACTTCGAGGCCATTGAATATAGCAGTCCTTACAACAGCACGTATGGCTGCATTCATACCAGGGGAATCACCTCCTGAAGTCATTACCCCGATTCGTTGTATATAAGTCATAATTGGATTCTTTGAAATGAAAATCAATAGACAAAGTTAATACTATTCATTCAATTATTCGCACTTGTCCTTTACGACCAGCAAACAAATCGAACTTAACAAACCGACATTCGAGAGGACCATTGAAAACGGGGATTCTTCTTGAGGGGCGTAACCCAACAAACTTGAGTGATTCAAGATCAGAAGAGATGATCCAGGCAGTGAATCCGGCATATTTTTGTTTCAAAATATTTCCGATCATCTTATAAAAAGCCACGGCATCGTCGAGCTTCATCCTTTCATCATAAGGTGGATTGGAGATGAGAAATGCATTGTCAAATGGTGGAATCAAAGTTTCAAACGAATGTTCTTCCAAATTAATATCTTCCTGGAGCGCAGTAAAACGGACATTTTCGCGGGCTATGTCAATTGCGTGTACGTCTTGATCAGAGCCAAAAAGTCGAAGTTTTACTGTAGAAATCAGTGCATTGTTTTCCTTTTTTATTTTTTCCCACAGTACGGAGTCGAAATCTTTCCATTTCATGAAACCAAATTCTTTTCTAAAGTACCCCGCCGGGATATTTTTCGCCAACATTGCAGCCTCGATCAATAAGGTTCCGGAACCACACATCGGATCCATCAAAGGCGTGGTAATATCCCATTTTGAGAGCTGTATCAGACCTGCGGCCAGTGTCTCACTAATGGGTGCCGCACCAGTAATTTTCCGATATCCACGGCGATGCAATGATTGACCTGATGAATCAAGTGATACGGTACAAAGATCCTTAAACAGGTGAACATTGATTCTGAAATCCGGATTTTCAAGATCTACCGATGGCCGCTTCCCCCGCCTTTCCCTGATCCGGTCCACAATAGCATCTTTCGATTTTTGAGCCACAAACTGAGAATTTGTAAAAACCGTATACGAGATTACTGCATCGATCGACAAGGTTTGACGTTCATCGAGATAATCCTCCCAGGCAAAGTCATGAAGATGATCATATAAATCTTTTTGTTCCTTGATTTCAAAATGAAAAAGAGGCATGAGAATACGCAAAGCTGTTCGGCACAAATAGTTGGATTTATACATCAACCACTTATCTCCTGTAAATGAAACAGCCCGGTTCAACTTAAGAATATCGGTAGCTCCCAGGTTCGCCAGTTCGGCTGCCAGTACTTCTTCAAGGCCTGAGATAGTCTTGGCTAAAAGTGGAATTTTTTTTTCCTGCATTAATCGGTGAATTTAGCAAAATAATAAGTATACCCGATTACCAGTGAGAAGGACTGGGCAAATACCCGGGCATTGCTATTGGATTCATTTTCCTTGTTTATCACGGTATACGGATCAATTTTGATTGATGGACTAAACCCATAGCTGAATCCCAGGGTGATACTATGCTTTTCCCGATGATAGGTCAATCCGGCTGAAAGATGATAAAGGTCCCAGGTACCACTGCTATGTAACAGATTATCTGATTCGTCGGGGGACATATAGGAACTAAAGTCCGTGGAGGCACCAAGAAGTAAGGAGATTTTTTTCCATAACTCCTGGCTTAGTCCGATGGAAACGTTACAAACTGGTTTTGAAGCATTTTCAACATGAAGAAAATCAGCGATCAAGGCCTTTATTGTGGCAGTATCCGCATAGGATGGTGGATAAATGAAAGGATCGGAATCAGGTTTGAATAGATGATAGGTTTTGATTTTGAAAAAATACTCAACCGAGATCGCGATTCGTGTCTTCTCTGTTTGATAATCAATTCCACCAGCGATGGAAAAGGGGTGCTTATATACAGCTTTAACGCCTGTAACGCGGTCCATGAGGATAAATCCTGCTGAAGTATCCCCAGCGTTAGGCGACAGATAAACGAGTGAATTTTCGCGTTGAATATCACCGCTTCCAAAAAGACCGATCGAGGGAGTGGTCAGAGTTAATCCAAATTTCCAGCGACCGGTGGAATATGACAGACCTAGTTTAAAGATTAATCGAAAGGTCTTGTATTTCATTGCTTCATCTTCATTGGCCGTAGAAAATGTATAGGCCGAATCCATTTTCGTGATATCTCTGACATAATTGGTGAGCTGGTAACTTTGCGCCCGGTAACTGAGAAAGAGCGTACCTCCAATTCCAAGTTTTTCATTTACTTTATACCCAACCCCTAACCCAAACCATTGTTCGTTTAACTGATTATTATAGTCAAAGGCACCCACATAACTCTTGGTAGACGGATTGACAGTTGACTTTTTTAACTGAAAATCGTGACTGGTGTACCGGGTGTTCATCAATACATTGTTGTAATTACGCGTCAACAAGGTATATGAAAATTTAAACCGATCACTTTTGATCAAGTTGATCATACCAGAAATGATTTGCGGGAAGATGCTGATTTGTGCCGAATTAAGGTTAACATCAATGCCTGCACCATCATCAATGAAAATACGGTCCATACGATAGACGTTGGCATCGACTGAAAGACTTGGGTGCGTAAGAAAACCGACGGCCCCTGGGTTGTAAAAAACTGCTGTGTTGTCACGTACGCCACCTACCATGGCTCCACCCATCAGGGTGCTTTGTGCACCATATTGCTGCGACCAGTAATGGTCATCCTGAGCCTGGACCTGCAAGGCCACACACAGTAAACTGGCAATCAACAGAATGACTGATCTTGCAGAATTTAAAAAGTTCATATTCTTTTTTTGTGGGAAAATTACAAATAAATTTCGCATCTGGATACTCTGCAAAACAAGGTTTATTATCTTTGACAAAATTGATTTTTGACGTGACACGACATCTGTTTCCCTTCATCACATTCTTCTGTATAATTTCAACAACGGCATTGGCCCAGGATCTATTTTATGTTTCCGGACGGGTAATCGACAGTAAAACAAAAGAACCGCTTCCATTCGTCAATATTGTTATTAACAATAGCAATAACGGAGGGACTACCGATATTGACGGAAAATTCACCCTTAGGTACATCAAACCAATAACCGCTCTTCTTATGACCTATGTTGGTTATGAACCACAGCGGGTGTTGGTTGGGAACCGGACACAAAATTTGATCATCCAACTTATTCAAAAAGAAATTGACTTGCAGGAGGTTGAAATTTTTCCCGGGATTAACCCCGCCCATCGGATCATTCAAAATGCCATTGAGAACCGGGATCGTAATGATCCGGAGAAAGTAAAATCATTTTCATATACAGCTTACGACAAAACCATTTTCACGATAGATAATGATACTACTCAGAAAAAGGATTTTTCTGCCTTAATCGACACTTCGATGTTTCATAATTTCCAGAAGGTTGAAGCAAGTTTGGAGGTTAAAATGGATACTTTGAGAACGGATACAACCAAAATCGATTCAGGGACGATAATGATAGAAAAATTTATCAGCGAACAGCACATTTTTTTGATGGAAAATGTGACCAAGCGTAAATTTATGGCACCGGATAAAAATTACAATCAGGTTATCGCCACAAAAATGTCGGGATTTAAAGACCCTATCCTGGTATTCCTGGCTACTCAGATCCAGTCGTTTTCATTTTACAAACCCTACATCACAATTTTCCAGAAAGACTATGTAAACCCCATCGGAACAGGAAGTTTGAACAAATATTTTTTTAAGATTGAGGACACCACCTATTCTGGGAAAGATTCGGTATTCATTCTTTCATTTCGCCCCAGGAGAGGAACTAATTTCGATGGATTGAAAGGAGTTATTGCCATCAACAATAATGGCTGGGCCATTCAGAATGTTTCCGCGGAACCATGCAGAAAAGGAAGCGGTTTTATGATCAGAATTCACCAGCTTTATGAACTGATCGGTGGGGCCCAATGGTTTCCCGTGCAACTCAATACCGATGTAGCCTTTAATAATATCATGATCGGAAAATTTCATCCGGTTGGGAGTGGTCGAAGTTATATCCGGGATATTGTCCTCAATCCTGACTTGGTGCGTCGTGAATTTAACCACCTAGATGTGGAAGTCGACAAAGACGCTACTTCGCGAAGTGAACCGTTCTGGAATCAATACCGGGTAGATTCGTTGTCGCCAAAAGATCGACAGACTTATAAGGTTATCGACAGTGTGGGGAAAGCCAACAACTTTGACAGAATAGCAAAATCTCTTCAGACTGTGCTTACAGGACAAATCCCATGGGGTCCCATCAACATCGACCTGAACCGGTTTCTGAATTTTAACACCTATGAAGGTCTTGTTGCAGGAGCCGGCCTTCATACCAATGACCGCTTGTCGAAATGGTTTAAAATAGGTGGATTTTACCAATATGCATTTGCCGTATCCACCAGTAAATACGGCGGTGATGTCAACTTTTTAATCAATAGGCGACATGATGTAAATCTCTCTGCTTCTTATTTCTATGATCTTACTGAGTCAGGAGGAACCAGCTTCCCGGGAGATTATGAGTCTATTTTATCCGGTAATTTCCGGCAATTGCTGATCAAAAAACTCGATCGGACAGAAAGTTTTCAGGGATCCCTGCGGTTCCGGGCGCTGAAATATGTTCTGTTTAATGTGGGGTTCTCTAATGAATTCAAAAAAACGACAACATTTGATCTGTCTACCACAGAAGGCAATGCCGTTATCCTTAGCGATGAATTCCGTTTTACCACGCTTACGGCCGGGTTCAAATGGGCTTATGGAGAAAAATTCATTCAGACTATTGACAATAAGATTTCTATGGGAACAAAATTTCCTGTTGTCTGGGCTCAATATACCCGAGGTATTAAAAACTTTCTACAAGGGGATTTTGACTATGACCGGGTTGATCTGAAAATCCGTAAGACATTCAACATCAAATTTCTTGGAAAGCTGACCATCCAGTTGAATGGAGGTTATATCGACCAACCCATACCGGTTTGTAATTTGTATTATGCTCCGGCCAGTTATCGCATGATCACGCTCTTCGCTCCAAATAGTTTTGCTACAATGCGGAACAATGAGTTTCTCTCCAACAAATATGCATCAATATATCTGTATCACGATTTTGGATACCTGCTTTTCAAAGGAAAAAAATGGTTCCACCCTGAATTTGCTTTGTCGCAGAATATAGGGTTTGGGTGGCTTGATCACAAAGAGCGCTATATCTATAACACCATCCAGCCAAAAGAAATGCAGTTAGGTTATTATGAATCGGGGTTGCTGATTAATAATTTGATTAACCTACAAATTTATACGATTGGAATTGGAGCTTTTTATCGTTGGGGGCCTTATTCCTTTGATAATGTGGGAGACAATTTCGCCTATAAGATTTCGATGATATTCCCTTTTTAACAGAGGGAAATAGCGAAACGGCTGAATAGGGAAAATAAAGATTTTTGAGTTTTCGATAAAAACGATTAGGTTTGTATAAAGAATCTCTACTATCATGCGTGAACTTTATCAAAAAAACCGGCTATTTTTTTTGATTATCATTACTGCCGCCGTGGGTTTTCTTGTTTGGTATTTCCTGAACATCGTCATTTTCATTATCGTTGCCGGAGTTATCTCCATTATTGGGATCCCATTGGTTGATCTGCTTGATAAAATCAAAATCGGAAAATTAAAATTTCCTCATGTCCTTAGTGTAATCATTACTTTATTGGCAATTATTCTGGTGATTTTTGGGCTATTTAGTCTCTTTATTCCATTGGTAGTCAACGAAGCTCAACAGATTTCCACCATCGACTTCAATAAACTGGGTGCCTATTTCCACGACGATATTGCAAAAATTGAATGGACATTACGTCATTATGGCGTTATGCCAAGAGGTGCAACTTTTCAATCGCTGGCCAAACAGTCCCTTATGAAGATCGTTGATTTAAACCTTTTTTCCAATATTCTCACATCGGTTATTTCATTTACGGGAACTTTCTTTGTCGCTATATTTTCCATTGTCTTTCTTGCCTTCTTTTTTCTTCTTGATTTCAAAATGTTACCCCGGTTCATTCTTTTGCTTACGCCGGAAAAATACGCTCAGCAAATGAAGTCGGTGATGATGAAAAGTAAAACCTTATTATCGCGCTATTTTATCGGGTTGATTTGTCAGATCATGGCCAACATTATCACCTATTCCTTAGCGCTTTACATTGTCGGTGTTAAAAGTCCTCTGGTAATTGGTTTTTTTACTGGAATCATCATTATCATTCCCTATATCGGCGGTATCATTTCTATGATATTCGGGGTATTGCTCGGGGTAACCGGGGTGATCAGTACCGGCGAGTATGCCTTGATCCTGCCGATGGCTATCAAGATTCTCATAGCAATGGCTATAGTACAAACCATTGATAACAATGTTTTCTCTCCGATAATCCAGGGAAAAAGTGTAAAAGCTCATCCTGTGGAAATTTTCTTGGTGGTCATTGCGGCTGCCAGTTTTGCCGGTATTCTCGGGATGGTCGTTGCCGTGCCGGTATATGGATTCATAAAAATCGTGGCGACCGAATTTCTTAGTAACTTCAGACTGGTTCAACGTTTTTCTGAAAAACAAAATTAATGCAGACCGAAAAAACATAACATTATGGCTAAATCATTTTCAAAAATACTTGTAGCTGCCGCTGTTGGGCTGGCTGCCGGAGTTGGTATCGGGATGCTTTTTGCTCCTGCCAAAGGTTCTAAGACCAGGAAACGGTTAAAGAAACAGATTCTCAATCTTACGGAGATGATAGAGGAAAAATCCTCATTCCCGCTGGATCTGGATGAAATGGAGGAGGAGGTTCAAAAGGATGAAAAGGAGCCAACGACCGATGAGAATAAGGAGGATAAATAATGGAAACAGGAAAAATCTCGGATAATTTTTCGTCACTTACGGAAAATGTCAAAGAATATATTCATCTCCAGATCGACTTCGTCAAATTGGTCCTTACAGAGAAATTAGCCAAACTCACCTCATTTTTTCTGATTGCGGTGATCTTTTTTATTCTGGCGATGTTCCTTCTTTTGTTTTTATCTCTTGCATTTGTTTTCTGGTTTGGAGAAATTGTTGGTCCCACATGGATTGGTGCATTGATTGTAACAGCCGTATATATTCTGGGGGGTGCCGTGGTTTATTTTCAAAGGGAAAAATTGTTCATCAATCCCTTGGTTTCACATCTCACTAAAATTTTAATGGAGGAGGAACAAGATGAAACCGAATAACCGAAATTACTGGAAAAACCGTCCCATTCATTCATTGAATGAACTTGCTTCCGAAAAATCACGACTCCAGTTACAGATCCGATTAAAAGAGGAACACATCCATTCGGGATACAAAAACCTCTTAAACGCTCTTACTTTCCGGAACCTGGCAACGACGGTAGTGAATGAGATCTCAATGTCTTCAATGGCCATTTCCAAAGTGTTTTCCTTTGGCAAATCTATCCTGGCAAAGCGCCGGAAAAAGCACGAACATCCGAAAGGTGAAGTTTAATACCCTTCTTTTCAGGAACCTGAATTTTCTGAAAATTCTTGCTTCCTACTTGTTCTCAAGGATATCACATCGGGCATATCATTGGGGAAAACCTATTGCTGTAAGCATTGAGCCAACCAACCGATGCAATCTGCATTGCCCCGAATGTCCAAGCGGAATGCATCGGCTTACCCGTACCAGAGGCGAAATTTCGCCCGATGTTTTCAAATCCGCGATCGATCAATTATCGCCACAACTTTCTTACTTAACCCTTTATTTTCAGGGTGAGCCATACCTTCATCCTGGCTTTTTCGATTTTGTCCGTTATGCCAGATCCAAAAATATCTATGTTAGCTCATCCACCAATGGCCATTTCCTTTCAACAGAGCAAGTGGAACAAACCATCAACTGCGGGCTGAACAGACTAATCATTTCTCTTGACGGAATCAATCAGGAAACGTATCAATCCTACCGCCAGGGTGGAAATTTTAAACAAGTGGTTGAGGGGATCGCTAAGTTGGTTGAACAAAAACATCTTAAAAAGGTCAATCATCCAAAAATTATCATTCAGTTTTTGGTTTTTAAAACCAATCAGCATCAAATTGCAGAGATCAGAACCTTAGGAAAAAAATTAGGGGTAGATAAAGTTGAAATTAAAACAGCCCAATTCTATGATTATCATCTTGGCAATCCTTTGATGACGGATCTGGGAAAATATTCCCGGTATAAAAAAATCACTTCCCCTTCCTCCTCCATCATCACTTATCAGATAAAAAACAAACTTCCCAACCATTGTTTCCGCATGTGGAGCAGTTGCGTGATCACCTGGGATGGAAAGGTTGCCCCATGCTGTTATGATAAAGATGCCAACCACGTGATGGGAAATATTATCAAAACTCCATTCCATGAAATTCTGAAAAGCACCAGTTATAAAAACTTCAGGAAGACTCTTCTCACCAAACGCAAGTCTGTTGAGATGTGTTCAAATTGTGACCAGAAGTTTTAAAATATTTTCACTAACTTTGATCGTGAGAAAAATTCCGGACCCATATTATTTGGCTCTTATAGTGAGGCTGCAAATGATTTTTTGAATGTCATGTCTAACGCAGGGATAAGATGTACCTTCCATAAGTAAAGAACTTTTTAGATTGAAAATATGATTATTGAAGCATGTGTAAATTCGGCTATTTCAGCTATTGAGGCTCAAAAAGGGGGTGCCGACCGAGTGGAGCTTTGCGAGAATCTGCACGATGGCGGGACAACTCCTAGCACCGGGTCCATTTCCTTAGCCAAGAAAAAATTGAAAATTGGTTTATTTGTTATGATCCGGCCACGGGGAGGCGATTTTTTATACTCGGATGATGAGTTTGAAATCATGAAGGAAGATGTGAAGGCAGCCAAAAAGTGTGGGGCTGATGGTGTTGTTTTCGGCATCCTGAAACCCGATGGAACAATCGACACGGAGCGGATGAGAATTCTTTGCAATCTTGCCCGACCCATGCATATTACTTGTCACCGGGCATTTGATATGACCGCTGACCCTTTTCGGGCTATGGAGGATCTGATTGTGTTGGAAATCGAACGGATATTGACTTCAGGACAACAACCAAAAGCTATTGAGGGTGCCGGATTAATCAAAGAACTCATTAAAAAAGCGAACAGGCGAATCGTCATCATGCCAGGGAGCGGGGTAAAGGAACACAATGTGTTGAAACTAATCCAATCGACCGGTGCACAGGAGGTTCATATTCATCTCGAAAAGCAGGAACCCAGCCGGATGACCTTTAAGCAACCTGGGGTGTACATGGGAAAATCCGATCAATCAGAATTTGAACACACCCTAACAGATTGGAAAAGGATTGACGATTTAAAACGTGCTATTGCTAATTTATCAGCGACTTAATTTCTTTATTTTCGAAAAAACCCGTATGAAAAATCATTTCCCTATTTTGCTATTTCCCTATTTTGCTATTTTGCTATTCCTTTTTTCCAACATTCTGGCCTTTCCTCAAGCTCCACTCGATTGGGAAAATCCACATTTGACGGGCATCAACAATGAACCTCCCCATGCAACGTATATCCCATTTGACAATGAAATTGATGCCTTGATGAACGATGCTTCCATTTCCAAAAATTTTCTTCTTCTCAATGGCCTCTGGAAGTTTCATTGGTCGGAAAACCCGGATAAACGACTAAGCAATTTTTATAAGGATTCTTTCGATGTCAGCAATTGGAAAGATATTCAGGTTCCTTCTACCATCGAGATGCAAGGATATGGGTATCCAATCTATGTGAACATTCCATACGAATTCAAACATCTCATGAAACCTGATCCTCCTAAGGTTCCACACGATTATAACCCAGTAGGTAGTTATCGCCGTGATTTTGAGGTTCCGGCAAGCTGGAACAACCGAAAAGTATTTCTACACTTCGGAGCCGTTAAATCGTTTTGTTATGTTTACCTCAATGGACAGCAAATCGGAATGGGAAAAGATGCAAAAACGCCCTTGGAATTTGACATTACGAAATATCTCAGAACAGGGAAGAACACTGTGGGTATTGAAGTCTTCCGCTGGTCCGACGGATCTTACCTGGAATGTCAGGATATGTGGAGGATGAGCGGTATAAATCGAGATGTATACCTCTATTCCACCCCAAAGACAAGGATCTGCGATTTCTTTGTTGTTGGAGACCTATTTTCAAACTATACTCATGGATTATTAAAGGTGACAACTGTGGTACAAGGCTCAGAGGGCAAAGGGTACCAACTCGGAATCGCCCTTTTTGAATCTAAAAAAAACGCTACTCCGCTTTTCCGGGAAAGCCTTTGTTTTGATTTAAAGGAAAATGCTTCAGCATCATTATTATTCGAAAAATATATCCCCTACCCTCAAAAATGGAGTGCAGAAATACCAAACTTATATTACTTAGTTCTCTCTTTGAAAGATCCTTCCGGGAAAATCATTGAAACAACCGGTTGCCAAGTTGGGTTCAGAACTACTGAAGTGAAAGACGGACAATTTCTTGTCAATGGAAAACCCATCCTAATCAAAGGAGTAAACCGGCACGAAACCGATCCGAAAACCGGGCATGTTATTTCAAAAGATATGATGTTGAAGGACATCCGCTTGATGAAAGAAGCCAATATCAATACCGTCAGAACTTGTCACTACCCAGATGATCCTGTCTGGTACGATCTCTGTGATGAATATGGCCTCTATGTAATTGATGAAGCCAATATCGAATCGCATGGGATGGGATATGATCCGGAAACCACCCTTGGGAATAAACCGGAATGGGAAGAAAGTCATTTGAACCGAACAGAACGAATGTTTGAGCGGGATAAAAATCATCCCAGCATTATCATCTGGTCATTGGGAAATGAAGCAGGAAATGGATGCAATTTTACAGCGACTTACCGATGGGTAAAAAATCACGATCACACCCGGCCGGTATGGTATGAACGTTCTGAACAAAGTGCCAACACTGATATTTTTTGTCCCATGTACTGGAACCCCCTCGATCTTGAATGGTATGGATATGTTCCGCAACTCCGGCCACTCATCATGTGCGAATATGCCCATGCCATGGGAAACAGTACGGGAAACTTTCAGGATTACTGGGATGTTATTGAAAAATATCCTCAGTTGCAAGGAGGTTGTATCTGGGATTGGGTTGATCAGGGACTTGCAGCAAAAGACAGTCTTGGCAGAGATTTCTGGACATTCGGAGGCGATTATGGCCCTAAAAATGTCCCCAGTGATGGAAATTTTAATTGCAATGGAATTGTATCTCCCGACCGGAAACCACATCCTGGCTATCAAGAGGTAAAAAAGGTTTACCAGTATGTGAAATTTCTTCCCTTTGACCTATTGAAAAATTCTTTCGAGGTTCTCAATAAATATGATTTCTATGATCTTAGCAACACCGAAATTAATTGGGTGTTATCGGCAAATGGAAAAATTGTCCAGGTAGGAAAACTTCCTCCATTTACTTTATCCCCAGGGAATAAAAAGAAATTTTCAGTCCAGCTTCCCATATTAAAACCGACCCAACCTACAGAATATTTCCTGAATGTATACATGAAGACCACAGCTCCCTGGGGACTTCTGCCTCCCGGAACCACCTTGGCATCAGAACAATTTGCACTTCCTTGTGAACAGCCTCCAGCCGATGTCCAAAAGGAGATGTTTCTTCCACTGAGGATGAAGGAAACCGGAAAAACCGTTGACATAGCCGGGAAAGATTTTACTTTGGGTTTTAATAAAAAAACAGGAACCTTTGATTCGTTCGTCTATCACGATCTGGAATTGTTACATCAAGGTCCGTTACCTAATTTCCGTAGAGCTCCCACAGATAATGATATCGGAAACCAGCTTGCAAAGCGATGTAAAGTATGGTTTGATGCCAGTGAGCGTAGGATGGTCCGTTCGGTTGAAGTGAAAAAAGAGAGCGATCAGTTTATCCGGATAACAACCCACTTTGATTTTCCCGATTCAATAGCCAGCGAAGTAGTGGAATACTGCATTGATGGCTCCGGGAAAGTGATGGTAGCGGCTACTTTCATTCCACAGAAAAAAAATCTTCCGGAATTGATCCGTTTTGGAATGAATATGCAGATCAATGAAACACTTGATAAAGTGACCTGGTTCGGACGAGGTCCCTGGGAAAATTATTGGGACCGTAATCGTTCGGCTTTTATCGGACAGTATAAAAGTACTGTTGAAGAGCAATTTACATCCTATGTCCGTCCTCAGGAAAATGGTTACAAAACGGAGGTCCGTTGGATGACCCTGGAAGGGAATAAACATTTCGGGCTCCGCTTTACCGGACAGCCTCTGATCTGTTTCAGCGCATTGCCATATACCTATGACGACATGAAAGGTTTTAAACAAGGAGGGAAACACCTCAACGATCTGACAAAAGAGCCTTTTATCGACGTGAATATCGATTATAAACAAATGGGAGTAGGCGGAGATGACAGTTGGGGAGCAAGAACCCATACCCAATACACCTTGCCGGCGAAGGAGTATCATTATTCGTTTACCATGGAACCATACAAAAATTACGAAATGGTGAACCAGTGAAATGGTGAAGAGAAAAACCTTTAGCCACTTTCCAAGTTTTACCCCGAAAATGCTGAAAAAGGAGTTTCTGAGGTCGAAGAATGCTAAATTTGCAAGGGAATAAGGATATCGAAACTCCCTCAATGGAAGATCTCGATCCGGAAACGTACAGTTATTTATCTGACAATCTATATTTTATGAATTTAACAAAATTTTCTTTTCTAGTTTTCTTTTCATTGTTAGCCAATTTGTTGTTCGCTGGCAAGAGTACCGAGAATCCGCTAATTTCCATTGTACCTCAACCTGCTCAAATGAAGGTAAGGCCCGGACATTTCACCATTGACAACCAAACCCGGCTTATTGTTATCCCTCCCGATCAGGAAGCAATAAAGATTGCACATTTTTTTGCCGATCAATTACGCAATTGCGGTGGCCCTGAATTAACGGTCAATACTGTCCCGGAAAATATCCAACAACGACCTGCCATTGTGCTGATTTTGCGGAAAGAAAAAAACAATAAGCAACAGGAAAAATATGGCTTGACAGTTTCAACAAAAAAAATTGAGATAACATCATGCACCGGAGCCGGTCTTTTTTACGGCATTCAATCGCTGATTCAGTTACTTCCAATTGAAACAAATCAACCCAATACAGTAAATTCGGTTTCATCATGGAACATATCCTGTATCAGTATTACGGACTATCCACGTTATTCATACCGTGGCATGCACCTCGATGTATCCCGGCACTTCTTCCCAAAAGAGTTTATCAAACGTTACATTGATCTTATCGCGATGTACAAGATGAACACTTTTCACTGGCATTTGACCGATGATCAAGGCTGGCGTATTGAAATCAAAAAATATCCAAAACTTACACAAATTGCCGCCTGGCATGTTGACCATGAGGATATTCCCTGGAACGACCGTCCTGCAGCAAAACCAGGAGAGAAAGCCACCTATGGTGGTTATTATACCCAGGATGATATCCGTGAAATTGTTCAATATGCATCCGAAAGGTATGTTACCATTATTCCCGAGATCGAAATGCCGGCTCATTCGGTGGAAGTTTTAGCAGCCTATCCTCAATTTTCCTGTACAGGGGAAGCTTTTACAGTTCCAACCGGGACCTACTGGCCCGATAAAGATATTTTATGCGCTGGAAATGATTCGGTTTTCACTTTTCTTCAGGATGTATTGACTGAGGTAATGACGCTTTTCCCATCGAAATATATCCATATCGGAGGAGATGAGGCAGATAAAACGAATTGGAAAAAATGCCCAAAATGCCAATCACGGATTGTTTCCGAAGGATTGAAAGATGAGAAAGAACTGCAAAGTTACTTCATTAAAAGAATAGAAAAATTCATCGTTTCCAAAGGAAGGAAAGTAATCGGATGGGATGAAATCCTGGAAGGTGGACTGGCTCCCGAAGCAACCGTGATGTCATGGCGTGGTGAGGAAGGTGGCATCGCCGCTGCCCACCAGGGCCATGATGCCATTATGACCCCGGGGTCTTATTGCTATTTTGATCATTATCAAGCTGATCCTCAATTTGAACCCAAATCAATCGGCGGGTTTACAACATTGAAGAAAGTCTATTCCTTTGAACCCACACCGAAAGGACTATCTCCAGTAGAATCAAAGCATATTCTTGGAGCCCAGGGCAATGTTTGGGCCGAATTTATTCCAACTCCATCCCATGCCGAATATATGGCAGTCCCACGTTTAATAGCCCTCTCAGAGGTGGTATGGTCACCGGAAAACAAACGCAATTGGAACGATTTTCAACACCGGATGGTCAATCAGTTTAAACGGTTAGAGTTGATGAAAGTGAATTACAGTAAAGGTTCCATGGCAGTTGGAGTGAACACCCGTTTTGATAAAAAAACAAAAACCATGCAATTGATCCTGACTTCTGAACAGTTAAACATTCCGATCCATTATTCACTGGATGGAAATGATGTTACTGTGAAATCGCCGCTATATGTAAGGCCTGTGGAAATCAAAAGCAATGGAGTGATCAAAGCCGGCCTATTTATCGATGGTAAATTGCAGGAGAAAGCAGTAGAAATGCCCCTGATCTATCATCGTGCCATTGGAAAACCAGTTAAATATTCTGCTTCATTCTCCGATCGTTATCCTGCCGGAGGGATTACGGCCCTGGTCGATGGTTTGCGAGGTCCCATTGATCACCGTGCAGGGTTATGGCAGGGATTTTTCGGTAACGATCTCGAAGTGGTAATTGATCTCGGACAGATAGAAACAATCAATTCGATTCAAATGAATTTTTTACAGAATCAACGAAGCTGGATCTTTCTCCCTCAACTTGTGGAATACGCTCTATCCTCAGATGGAAAAAAATATCACTCAATAAATGAAATTTCCAATACCATTTCCCCCAAAGAAGAGCAACCGTTTATTCAACCCTTTAACTTTCAGTTCATGCCCAATACAAAAGCAAGATTTATAAAGGTAAAGGCTAAGAACCTAGGAAAATGTCCTTCCTGGCATGAGGGAAGCGGAGAAAATTGCTGGATGTTTGCCGACGAGATTGTGGTTTTTTAACCAGATCAGGAGATCAGGTGGATATATTTTTCTAAAAATCGCTGGTAACCCGGCCACTTTAACAACACATATTCATAAAGTGCAATGCCGATTATGGCACAGGCGATTCCCATAATTACATCAATCACATAATGATGTCCGGAATAAACAGCTGCGAACCAAATTCCAAGGACAAGTGTTGCAAAGGGAATATTCATCCATTTGCACCTGGCTTTTAACCCATAAAAAAAAACAACCATCGGATATGCGCAATGAAGTGAAGGAAGTGCAGCAAATACATTTGAATTCTTTGCGTAAATAAAACCAAAAATTTTGGCATGGACCAACTGATCAAAACGGGAAAACCCCGCGATATTTCCGGGTACATTTAAATGAAAATCAAATCCGTATTTAGCTACGTACCAGGGCGGGGCTGCCGGATGGATATAATATATAGAAAACCCCAACAAGTTGACAAAAAGGAATGTCAATGAAAAATTCAGAAAAAGCCGTTTATTGGTAAAAAAGAGATAAACGGCAAAAGCAAGTGGAACCGGGATCCAGTTCAGATAAAAAAAACCGCTGATCAAATCAGCTGGAATACTATGATGAATGGAAAAAAATTCGCTCGGTGTTAAAGTTGTTCCTTCAACCCTGACAGCAAACAGATATTTTTCAAGGTTATATATTCCGGCAATGTCAACTCTCGCAAATTGATAATTCGGGAAGATCCGCATGGCATCATAAACAATAGCAAAAACGGCAAAAACAGTAAATCCCAGAATGAATTTCCGGCTTCCCTTTCCGGCAAAAAAACAAATATTGAATGCCAGAATAATGGCCCAATGATCCGGACGCAAATCAGAACAAATCTGCATTACCGACAAATAAACAATTGAGGCAACTATTACGAATAGCGATCCAGCGGGGAGTATCTGAAATTTTCTTCTCATCCTTTTCTGATTAATTGAAGTTCCCCACTATGGAATAACCCTTTCATTTACAGCACTTCCACTTGCTGGATCAATCCCATAAATATCGATATATTTCACCGAGGAGGGTACTCCCAGTGAATTGGTCACCGAAGCAATAAAAAGATGGGTGAACTCAGCCATCTTCCCATTTATCACGATCATTGTTTTATAGGAATTGGCTTTCACGGCAGGAACCAGATAGAGCTCCTTTTTTTTATAGTATTTAAAATGGAAACTATAACGACCTTTTTCTCCTTTTTGTATCTCTAATCCATATAACATCCTTTGAATTGATGAAAGCTCTTTACGTTGTCCTCCTTCTTCATACCGGATCCAATAAGCATGTAAGGGATTTCCCTGATTGATTGTCCCATCCGGTTTCAGGTTCAACTCATAAGCAATGGTATTCCGGTTATGGGTGCGTTGCACAAAAAAAAGTAATTTTTCATTCCGTTGTGGAACCGGATAATTATGCTCTCCAGCAGGGTTATCGGTTCCATCACTATGTATCGAATGAAAAACCGGAATCAATATGTAACTAATTAAAAGGAGGATGGTTTTCATGGTTCAATATCCTAATTTTGCTTCTCTATTTCTTTTTTACCAGAAATTAATCTGCCTATTGCTGTGATATTGGAAAAGATTGCAACAAAAACCAAAGGATAGATAAAAATCGAAATTGTTTCGACAATGGCAATGGGAAAACACGAGATAAAGAGTCTCTGATTCCCTCCGAAACAAGCTGAAACGATGCCACAAATCAATGCAGAAATACTGATGATCACGACCCTCTCAGGCCGTTGCATCAATCCCGCCTTACATTCAATCCCCAACCCTTCTGAACGGGCTCTTACATAACTTACCATCATCGAACCAATCAAGGCAATAAAGGCAATAATAGAACCCAGAAAATAATGTCGGGATACCAGAAAATAGCAAATTCCAAAAAACATCACCAACTCACTGTAACGATCCAATACCGAGTCAAAAAGAGCGCCGAAACGGGAAGCCATTTTCCCTTCGCGGGCCAGCCGTCCATCAAGAATATCAAAAAAACCGGCAAAAAGGATTAATCCACCTCCCCATGCCAAAGGAGTTAGATCGTTATGCGGCCGGTAATCAGCCCCATAAATCATAACGATAGTCGCCATGAGGGTGATTAAAAATCCGATGGTGGTAATAATATTCGGAGTGATTTTCAGGGTGATCAACACCTTTACGAGCGGTTGAATCAACCAATAAATAAATTTCTGGAGCATCTCTTTCATAACACCTGGATATTAAAAATCAAATCGGAACCGGGCCCTGATTCCAAGACCCGACACATGGGGTTGATCAAGATACGTGAGTCTTTTAACTAAATCAACCCTGAAAAATTTCAGAATATTGGAAATTCCCACACTCATTTCTACATACGGTCCCTTATCCAAGGTAAAGGTGACCGGCGTTCCCTGATTATCGACCGGGAACCTGAAAAGGTCAGGATTGGTAGCAGGATCATTCAGTGGTGTCAACCGTCCATATAATACTTTGGCGGTGATCACTTCGCGCCATTTTAATTTTTTAATCAGCGGAATTTTATTAAATATAAAGCCATTGAAACAATGATCAATATTCAACGAAACATATTCGTCGCTAACAAATTCCAGAAAATTCATGAGGTTATAGGAATTGATCTGATAGGAATAAGTTTGATTGGCCCGGTGAATAAACAATAAAGGATAAGGAACCTTCCCAAATATTTTTCCCCCTTCGATGATAACATCAGTATATCCAAGAACGGAAAGATAAAACCTTTTGGAAATACTCAGTTTCACATTCAGATAGTCATAATCATTTTTTATGCTTTTTGACCCAAAAGCCAATTGCAATTGAGTAACCGGATATTTACTGGCCATCGGAATCCGGTATTGTTTTCCTTGATAAAAATGTTCCTGGGGTGCATACCGGAGTGTGAGTCCAATCTCCGAGATGTCAATATATGCAGGATCATTTATATGAAGTAAATAATCGGTGGTATTGAAATAAAGATCACCAGCCGGAATTTGATGGGTAAACTGATATCCGAGGTTAAATGAAAAATGATTTTTGAATTCGTTCAGATGTTCTATGCGAAACGTTTTGTTGTAAAAAAGTTTATTATTCACCCCCCGCTTGAATGAAAGCAGGAAATTATCTTCCTGGACAAACTGCAATTCTTGTCCCGGAATTTTGGTTTCATCCTGATAACTGACCCGGATCGATTTTACCGGGAATTCAAAGATTGAACGATTGGAAAGTGAAAAAGTCGTCCCCACGTAATATTTGAATTTCTGGTCTGTAAAACCATAAGCAAGATATGTTTCAAGGTTGATTCGTTTGCTGAACTTATCCGTGGTTCTCCCTCCTACCCGTAACCGGTATCCTTCAATCGGGTTATAGCTGTAAAAGGTATTTACCGGGCCTATTTCGAAATAGCCCAGGTCACGATAGCCTGCAAACAGAAGCATGATGATGTTCATGGTATGTTTAAATACCGGAATATGCTCCACACTGTCGATCATCGCATAGGTTCCGCTTTCAGATTTTGTCAGGGGCTGATGGCGGTGGGCTTCCCAGAATGTCGAGGATCGTTGGTTAGAAATATCGGCTTCATACTTTTCTTCCTGGGTCAGAACACTATCGGGAATTTTCTGATTCAGTGCGATATTCCGATAAGAAACAAATCGTTCGCCATAAATTCCAACCCCGTCTTTACTGAGTCCGAAATCTATCCCGATAAAATCATCTTTCAACATGAATCCACTATTATTTACCCGCGAAAAATTCTGGACAATTTTTACCTCTTTGGCCCAATTCAGATTAATATCTTTAGGAACCGAAATTTCAATACTTTTAACAGCATAGCTGCTATCGGCAGTAATAAACAAAAAACCCTGAAAAAGCATATCTGTCCTATTCCGCGGGGAAAATAACATTTTGTAACACCGTACACTATCAAGTACTACGGTGTCCATGATGAAAAAACGGTAAAATGATGGGGCGGTATTGGCAATGGGACTGAGAAATATATTGGTCAAAAACATAACATCATGATCATAAATATTAATATCCTGATACATATATTTCAGGTATTCAGTCATCCCCTGGTTATTCAAATATCCCTCAAAGGTGACCATCTTGTTGCCTTTAATGATCTCTTTGGTTTTTTTAGGAGATTTTTGTGAGTAGTAATCCGATAGTGTCTCCTTCAGGTATAACGGCAAGATCTCTTTCCCCGCTATCTTAGTTGTATCAACGTTATTAAAGATAAATTTAAATTTTTTCAGATAACGTCGGCTTTTAAATTTTTCATTGAGGTTACTAAGGGCAAACTGGATTTTTTCATATTTTTCATACTGGAAGGAATTGAATTGTTCTTTTCTGTTCTCCTCTTTATGAGCAATTACCTGATTAATAAGCGCCACCGCGGGATTATCCTTATTGCGATATTTGGTTGTCTGGGGCTTGACGACCACTTCGTTCAATTGTTTAGTCTGGGGCTTCAACTTAACATCAAGTATTTGGGTTCTCCCGGTTAACAAGGGTTTTTCAATAGATTCATATCCAAGGCAGGAAAATTGAACCTTTTGAGAAGTCTTCTTTCCTGTCAGATAATAATTGCCATCCATATCGGTCGTGGTTCCGGTATTGGTTTTGACAAAAACAATAGCAACCATTGGCAATGGTTCATTGGTTACAGCATCTGTAACTTTTCCCTTTACGATGGTTTGCCCCACAATTTGGGCATGGATGTCAGGGGTAAAGAACAGGAAAACAGAAAATATCAAAAAACTATATCGAAGAATTTTTAATCTCACGTGAAGTATTAAAAACAAATTTTTTAAAAAGTAAAAAGTTAAAGAAAATGCCAACCATAACAGCAGTGATAACTTTGGACACTACATAATTTATATGTCCAAAGTTGGTAAGAAGATATACTCCACTAATATTAAAAAGAATACTTCCACTCCAAACAAGAAAATAACGAACAGCCTGCCATGATCTTTTTCCCTCGGTCGCTTTAAAAACCCACCGTCGGTTGATGATAAAATTCGTAATGCCTCCTACAACCGAACCAGTGGAAGTAGAAAACAGATACCATAGTCCACAAGCCTCCGTAAGGAGGATGGTGACCGAAAAATCCACCATAGTAGCGATGAATGACGAGCACTGAGATTTTATGAAAGCATGCATAGCTTCATGGGTTCTAAAAGGCAAAAAGACCAGGAAAAATCAGAAAAACGATCTGAATGAAAATATTCGAATAAATGCCCGCTAAAACATCGTCAACCATTACCCCCCAGCCACCCGGAAGTTTTTCGGAAGAACGGATTCCCAATGGCTTGGCAATATCAAACATTCGGAATAAAATAAAAGCAAGAATCACCGAAAGCCATCCAGATGGGGTCCAAAGCAAAGCGACCCACATCCCGACCATTTCATCGACCACCACCTTTGATGGATCTTCACCCCATCGTGGGATCATCTTATTGGTTCCAATGATGCCTAAAACAGTAAAAACCAAAATCAGTAAGATCAGGAGAAAAGAAGATTGCGGGCAATATTGCCTGATCAGGATAGCTGGGACCAGGGCACCAATTGCGCCCATGGTCCCTGGAGCTAAAGGGATCAAGCCCAGACCAAATCCAGACACAATCCATTTCCAGAAGTCTGGTTTACAGTTCTTCATAATAATCAAGACCGAGGTGAGTAATCAAATTTTCACCCTGGAGATGACGAAGTGTGTTTTCGAGTTTCATCAACTGGCGGAACAGGTCATGTTGTGGAGGAAGGTCGGGTAAAGATTGTGGTGATTTGAAGAAGAACGACAGCCACTCCTGAATTCCATACATTCCAGAACGCTTAGCCAGGTCAAGTAATAAAGCAAGATCCAAAACAATCGGAGCGGCCAGGATAGAATCGCGGCACAGGAAATTTATTTTGATCTGCATCTTATATCCAAGCCATCCAAAAATGTCGATATTATCCCAGCTTTCATTGTTGTCACCCCTTGGAGGATAATAATTGATACGGATTTTATGGTAGAGATCATGGTAAAGGTCGGGATTCAGCTTAGGTTCCAGAATATTATCGAGACTACCCAGTTTTGAGACCTCTTTTGTTTTGAAACTTTCCGGATCATCAAGCACTTCGCCGTCGCGATTTCCAAGAATATTGGTTGAAAACCAACCATTTATCCCAAGATTCCTGGCTTTAAGCCCCGGTGCAATAATTGTTTTCATCAAGGTTTGTCCGGTTTTAAAATCTTTTCCACCGATCGGGTTCTTCATTTTACGGGCCAATTCGACCATGGCGGGAAAATCGCATGAAAGATTGGGAGCTCCATTGGCATAAGGGATTCCTGATTTAAGGGCGGCATAAGCATAAATCATGCTGGGAGCAATGTTGGGATCGTTATTGCGCAACCCCTCTTCAAAAGCATCCAGAGTTTGATGAACAGGGCCGGCTTGAAGATAAATTTCTGTAGAAGCACACCAAACCATAACCAGCCTGGAGCAATGATGTTCTTCCTTGAATTGTTCAATATCTTTCATCAGAGCTTTTGCAAGATCCATCTTTGTTGGGGCGGATTTCACATGGTGTCCATCGAGATTATGGACAAAGTGCTGGTCAAAAACTCCTTTCATTGGTTTGACCCCGGATAATTCAGATTTCAGCACATCAAGCTGCTGTTGGTCTAACACACCTGCTTTTGAAGCAGATTCATAAGCGTTATCAGGAAAAATATCCCATGCCCCGAATTCTATATCTTTCAGGTTGGCTAAGGGAACAAAATCCTTGATTTTTGGATTGCGGTTTTCAGTACGTTTACCAAGCCGGATACTTCCCATTTGAGTATATGATCCGATGGGGAGAGCTATTCCTTTCCGAACGGCAAAAACACCTGCAATGAGCGTAGTAGCAACTGCTCCAAGCCCGGGCAATAAAATACCCAGCTTCCCTTCACATTTTTCAATTTTTGTTTTCATGTTATTAATGGTTTATTGATATATTGTATTAAACTGCTTTTATAATCTGATATAACTGATAATATTGAAGACGTAATATACTGAGGGCCATCTTATAAGGTTCTTTATACAAAATATGTTTAAATAAACTTGAACCGATACTTACAATATTTTCGATGAGGATACTTGTGTCGATATCGTCCCTGATTTCATGTGATTCTTTAGCATTGAGAACAATATTTTCCCAGAGCATTAATATACGGCCTTCATGAATCTTTAGTTTTTCAATGAACCCTGGATAATGTTTTGAGGCTTCCAGAATAAGCTGAAATTGGTGCGGATCCAAACCATCGTGATGAGTCAGTTTTTTTAGCCCCAGGATTTTCTCCTCATAATTATCCAGAGCATAATCAAAAGCCTGCTTTAAGGTCATTTTCGGCGTTTTATCAGGATCCTCGAAAATATTTTGGTTGAGAACGTAGGAATCAATTACGTCAATGAATACCTCTTCCTTGCTTTTAAAATAATGGTAAAAAGCTCCTTTTGACAATCCGGAAATTTTACTTATTTCATTCAGTGTTACAGCGTTATAATTTCGCTCAAGGAATAACCCAAATGCTGTTTTAATGATGTATTGTTTTGTGTCCATAATTACATACCGACCGTTCGGTATGCAAAAATAAATAAAAAATGGATTCCATCAATAGAATCCATTTTTTATTTATATAGTCATGATATCCTTCTCTTTCAATTCAAGAACCTTGTCAATTTTGACGATAAAATCATCTGTAAGTTTCTGAATATCAACTTCTAATTTATCAACTTCATCCTCAGGAATTCCATCTTTCTTTAATTTTTTAGCTGTGTCATTGGAATTTCTGCGTATGGTACGAATACTGATTTTAGCATTTTCAGCTTCATTTCTTGCTTTTTTCACAAGGTCTCGGCGACGTTCTTCCGTTAGCGGAGGGACTAAAATGCGTAAAATTTCTCCTTCGTTTTTTGGGTTGAAACCCAGATTAGCTGCCTGAATCGCTTTATCAATAAGGCCGAGAACACTTTTATCCCATGGCTGAACGATAATCTGGCGACCATCGGGGGTACTGATGTTGGCAGTTTGATCGATGGGTGTCATTACTCCGTAATAATCGATCTTTACGCCATCCAACATCTGTGAACTTGCCTTGCCTGCCCGGATTTTCTGTAACTCTTTCTCAAGATGCAGAAGGGTCAGCGACATACCTTCACTGGTTTCTTCAATTGTAAATTCTATCTCTTCGTGCATGATTCAGTTCTATTTTCAGATTAAAATATTGACGTTACAAAGGTTCCAACCTTCTCTCCTTCAATCAGTCGCTTTAAATTTCCTTTTTTATTCATATTGAAGACTACAATCGGCATTTTATTTTCTTTACACAACGTAAAAGCCGTGAGATCCATGATTTTTAGTTCTTTCTGATAGGCTTCATCGAAAGTAAGAGTATCATACTTTATCGCTTCCGGATCTTTTTCCGGATCTGCAGAATACACTCCATCCACACGGGTTCCTTTGAGGATGGCATCGGCCTGAATCTCAATAGCACGTAAGGCAGAAGCACTGTCGGTCGTGAAATAGGGATTTCCCGTTCCACCCGCAATAATAACCACATAACCCTCTTCAAGATAGTTGACTGCCCGTAGTCCGCTTGTTTTTTCGCATACCGGATCGATGGTTAGCGAAGAAAGTAATTTAACTGCAACTCCGCTCTTCGCTAATTCAGCCTGCAATGCTATGCTATTGATCACGGTAGCCAACATTCCCATGTAATCGCCCTGTTCACGATCCATCCCCTCCGCCATACCCTGTAATCCACGGAAAATATTTCCTCCACCGATAACAACCGCAATCTGAACATTTTCTTCAAATACCGATTTAATCTCCGCTGCATAATCGGCTAACCGTTTTGGATCAATTCCATAACCTTGATTCCCTTCCAGCGCTTCACCGGAAAGTTTCAATAAAACCCTTTTAAATTTGACCATAATCTATCACTTAACAACGTAAAAATTTAATTACCGGGTTGGTTTACGCCATGGCAATTTTTATATTTTTTCCCACTTCCACAAGGGCAAAGGTCATTGCGGCCAACCTTTTTTTCGACCTTAACCGGTTGGGGTTTCAAATGTTCCTGCGTGTTGGAATTGGATTGTGATAATAAATCGCTCCGTTCCTCTTTCAGCCTGGTTCGATCGAGCCTTCTGGGGGCCTGAGCTTCCTTGACATTCTCAGTCTGGATCGGCACATCAGCTTTGATCAAAAAAGAGGTTATCTCACGATTGGTACGCTGAACCATGGTTTTAAATAATTCAAAAGATTCAAATTTGTAAATCAACAAGGGATCCTTTTGCTCATAGGCTGCATTCTGAACCGATTGTTTAAGATCATCCATCTCGCGAAGATGGTCTTTCCAGGCATTGTCGATCATCCCCAGAACAATTCCTTTTTCTATGGAGAGAACCACTTCCTTCCCTTTATCTTCATACGCCTTTTTCAGGTTAGCCACAGCTTGCATCGTTTTTAAACCATCTGTAACCGGGATCGCAATATTTTCATATTTTGATTCATTTTCGTAAACATCGCGAATCACGGGATAGGTTTTTTTGGCGATCTGATCACATTTTCCCTTATAACGTTTGTAAATATAGCTATACAATTTATTTCCAAGATCTTCCGCACTAAGGGCTTCAAATTCGGAATCGGTAAAAGGTGAATCGGATGCAAATTCCTTTAACAAATTCTTTTTGAAACCGGTAAAATCACGTTTTTCAGCTGCATCAAGAACAATGGTTTCGCATACATCATATACCATATTCGAAATATCAACCGCCAACCTGTCTCCGAAAAGAGCATGGTGCCTCTTTTTGTAGATCGACTCACGTTGAATATTCATCACATCATCGTATTCGAGTAACCTTTTCCGGATCCCGAAATTATTCTCTTCTACTTTTTTCTGTGCACGTTCAATTGATCTGGTGATCATCGGGTGCTGGATCACTTCACCATCTTTAATTCCCATCCGGTCCATGATCTTGGCAATCCGCTCGGAGCCAAACATCCGCATCAGGTCATCATCGAGCGAAACAAAGAACTGGGAACTTCCCGGATCCCCCTGTCGTCCTGCTCGTCCACGTAACTGACGATCAACGCGCCGTGACTCATGTCGTTCGGTACCAATAATTGCCAGCCCCCCTGCTTCTTTTACCCCAGGGCCTAACTTAATATCGGTACCACGACCTGCCATGTTGGTAGCGATGGTCACCGTGCTGGCAAAGCCTGCCTGTGCTACAATCTCGGCTTCCTTGGCATGTAATTTTGCATTCAATACATTGTGCGCGATATTTTTTCGCTTTAACATACGGCTCAACAATTCGGAGGTCTCAACTGAGGTTGTCCCTACCAGAACCGGACGTCCTCCTTTAATCAGGCTCTCAATATCATCAATGACCGCATTGAATTTTTCCCGCTTGGTTTTGTAAACCATGTCTTCCCGGTCATCCCGAATAACCGGCTTATTGGTAGGGATCACCACCACATCCAGCTTATAGATATCCCAGAATTCCCCCGCTTCAGTTTCAGCAGTACCGGTCATCCCAGCTAGTTTTTTATACATTCGGAAATAATTCTGAAGGGTAATGGTGGCATACGTCTGTGTAGCCGCTTCAATTTTAACATTTTCTTTAGCTTCAATTGCCTGGTGGAGACCATCAGAATAACGCCGGCCTTCAAGAATACGACCAGTTTGCTCATCAACGATCTTTACCTTATTATCCATCACCACATACTCAACATCGATCTCAAACAATGCGTATGCTTTGATGAGCTGGTTTACGGTATGCACCCGTTCTGTTTTGACAGAGTAATCACGCATCAAAGCATCCTTTTTCTCCAATTTTTCTTCTTCCGATAAAGTCTGTCGCTCCAGGTCTGCAATCACAGAACCAATATCAGGAAGAATATAGAAGTTGGGTTCCTCATACGATTCAGTCAGTAAATCAATCCCCATATCACGCAATTCAACGGTATTATTTTTTTCATCAATCACGAAATAGAGTTGGTCATCGATGATATGCATATTTTTAGATTGCTCCGCCATATAAAAATTCTCAGTTTTCAATAACAGGGCCTTCATCCCCGGTTCACTGAGAAATTTGATTAAAGCTTTGTTTTTCGGGAGGCCATGATGAGCCCTGAGTAACTGTTCTCCTGCCTTCTTGATATTTTCCTCATTTTTCGGATCTTCCGACAGCGTCTTGGCTTCCGAAAGGAGTTTGGTAACAAGATTCCGCTGAGCATTATAAAGCTTCGCAACATTGGGTTTCAGATCATCAAAAAGTTGGTTTTCCCCTTTAGGGGTAGGTCCGGAAATGATCAATGGGGTACGGGCATCATCGATCAACACGGAGTCGACCTCATCAACGATGGCATAGTTATGTGGACGTTGTACCAATTCTTCCGGATTACTTGTCATGTTATCACGGAGATAATCGAAGCCAAATTCATTGTTTGTCCCATACGTAATATCGGCCAGATATGCGTCACGCCGGGCTTGCGAATTGGGTTCATGACGGTCAATACAATCGACTTTCAATCCATGAAATTCAAACAAGGTTCCCATCCATTCCGAGTCACGTTTAGCGAGATAATCGTTCACAGTTACAATATGAACGCCCTTCCCTGGTAAGGCATTGAGATACATGGATAATGTGGCAACCAGAGTTTTCCCTTCCCCGGTAGCCATTTCGGCGATTTTACCGTTGTGGAGTACCACCCCGCCTATCAACTGGCAGTCATAATGGATCATATCCCATTTGATCATATTCCCTCCGGCCATCCAACTATTTTTGTACCTGGCTTTGTCGCCGTCAATTTCAACACTTGATTTTCTTGCAGCCAGGTCACGATCCATCTGGGTGGCGGTAACTTCAACATATTCGTTCTCAAAAAAACGCCGGGCGGTATCCTTCATCACGGCAAAAGCTTCCGGTAGAATCTGGTTTAAACACTCCTGAGTCAAGTCGTATGATTCTTTTTCCAGCTTATCAAGGGTAACATATAACTTCTCTTTTTCATCGATTTCGATCTCATCAGAATTGATCTGTCCCTTTAGCTCGCTGATTTCCTTCTCCTTTTCTCCGATATGTTCCCTAATTTTGCGCTTGAATTCCAGGGTCTTTTCACGCAATTCATCATTCGACAGCACTTTTATGATTTCATAAGCTGCCAATGTATCATCTACTTGAGGGTTGATGATTTTGATATCTCGTTGGGATTTGTTTCCCAGTATTTTCTTTAAAATTTGTAACATGGTTCTGTTCTATTCTTGAAATAGTTGTTGTAAATTGGCTTCCAACCCGCTACTGGGTTGATCTGCCGGATATTTATAGATGTTTCCCTCTTTATCGATCAGTACAAAAAGTGGATAGGACCTTACATCATAGTCTTTAAGTACTTCCGAATGGTCTCCGATGTTCACAAAGTCCCACACGTAATCCTTTTTCATATTTACAAAAAGGAGCATTTTACTGAAGTATTTATCGGCAGAGATCCCTAAAAAAGTAATTTTATCATGATATTTATCATAGAAGGATTTAATGAGATCCATTTCCGACAAACATCCTTCGCAATAGGTAGTCCAGAAAAAAATGAGAACCGGTTTTCCACGCAAACTATGAAGTGAAAGATCCTTCTGCTGACGATTCGGTAGGGTAAAATCAGGTGCCGGAGTACCTGGTTTCAGCTTTGTAAAAAGCTTGATCATATCTCCGGCAATGATGTTGTGTTCCGGAAATTGCGATTTTTCCACAATCGTGGAAATTACAGCCAGTACTTCATCTTTGTTGAAGTCGGGTGTATTATAAAATTCCATCAAGGTTTTTAATAAAACGAGCTCTCTTAATTGATCATTCCGCAAAATGGTATCATTTTTTAAAGCTTTCATCAAATGGGTATAAGATTCAGGGCCTTTCAGCAATGGTTTGAAATCAATTTTTCTAAGAAAATTGGAAGTAAATACATACTTGGAAAAATAGCTATTGAAAAAATCCATGTATTCCAGGTTTTCATATCGGATCGGTCGTTCAATAAAATACTTGCGGGCCAGTTCCTGCGGATTATAATACTGTGTCAATTGTTCAAGAGAGGCAAGTTTGTATGTTAAATAGTCAGTAAAATAGGGGTTGATATTCATCCAGAATACATGATTCAATTCAATCCGGAGGGTGTCAATTTTACTTTTATTCCGATCGCGGTACAAGGCATTGAAATTCTTTAATAAAAAATGATTATACATTCCATTGAACTGATTGATCAATTGATTGAGTTCCTGATCCTGAGGTTCCAGGATGGTCAGTTCAAGGTTTTGTGACTGGATAAACGGGTTAACTTCCGAATAATCATTATATTTCATTTCCGAGATATGCAGATTATATTTTTTACCCGGCTCAAGAAAAAACTCTGCTGAATGGAAGTTGATGGAAAGAGTAACATAAATGGTAGTTGAAAGATCCAATGAGAAAGAAAAATTTCCGGTAGAATCCACTTTTGTTGTGATCAGAGATTTTTCCCAAAAGGTAATCAGATCACCCGAAGTAGTGACCTGCATGGTTTTTCCTTCAGCCCCCGGCGCAGTCCCCCGGATAAAAGTCGGTTGTGCAATAAGTTGCATTGAGAGAAACAACAGCGAGACCAATCCAATAGCGAATTTCATATTCAATTTTCAGTATTTATTTTGTTATTATAATGACAAGTCGATTCCTTCAGGAATAAATTGTTTAACATCTCCGCCATGGTGAAGGATATCTCTTACGATGGAAGAACTCAGGGAAGCATACTCCGGAGCACAAAGCAGGAATATGGTTTCAATTTCCGGAAGCAGCAACTTGTTGATTTGCCCGACACTTCGTTCAAATTCGAAATCAGCTGCAGTTCTTAATCCCCTAAGAATAAACCGAACATTATGGCTACGACAGAATGTTACGGTCAGTCCAGAATAAGTTAGAATTTCAATGCGTCGTTCCCCGGCAAAAATCGTTTGAATCCAATTACGTCTTTGTTCCAGAGAGAAAAAAGATTTCTTGTCCCTATTCTCCCCGATGCCAATGATCACCTTACTAAATAATGGCAATGCACGACGTATGATCGATTCATGTCCCCGTGTTATGGGATCAAATGAGCCGGGAAAAACGGCAATATTCTCCATGTGTAAAATTTAACCCACCAAAGGTAATAAAAAGAGAGGGAATGTAAGACTATTCAAAAGTGAAGGATAGTTGGAAAATTTTGGAATTCAGCTTATCAATAGATTCGGTATAAATGTTTCCTTCCCGTTTCAATACATCCGTCAAGCCATACATCATTTTCAACTCAATCCCTAATTTAAACCACTCATTATAAAAATCAAAACCGACACCAGCTTCCAGATAAAAATCGTTCTGGTTAAATTTAACGATTTTCTCATTGCGGTTTTTTTGTTCTCTTTTTTTTGCTTGAGAAGCGAGGTCCATTGTATATTGTGCCCCCGCCAAAAGATAGGGTCTGAAATTATTATACCGCTTAGCTTTAAAGCGAATTTCAAGTGGAAAATTAATATAGGTGGAAGGGATTTTTTTGGTTATATCAAGTCGCAAAGTATCAAGTTTTCTATAGGTTTCGATTGAATAGATCACATTTCGGTCACCAAAAGAGAGGGAGGGAATAAACCGCAGATCAAAATGATCTCCCATTCGCAAATTCGCAACGATACTGATCACAAAGCCGGGAACTGGTGTGGAATTGATGGACATAACCCTCGCTGAATCGGGTAATGGAAGGATGTCGGGGATAAAAGTGGAATCAAATATCCTTGTATTGAGGTCTGCAATGGGACGAATCGTAACAAAACTCTGGTTCACCCCAAGTACAAAGCCGAAGTGTACTGTTTCCTGGTCATATTGAGGATTGTTAAGTACCACCATTCGCTGACAAAAACCTGAGCGTGGCAGAAAAAAAAGAAATAAAAAGAGGCCGGTAAGGACCAAGTGTTCAGCTTTCAATTATTGCTGTAATTAGTTGGAAAAGATAACGTGGAAAAGTATTATTTATTTTTCTGCAATATAGATAGAAGCAATACCAGCCGAAAGTGAATATTGACGGACTCCGGATAGTTCAAGAGAAGAAAGGATATGTAAGAACTCTTTTCCTGAAGGGAAGGCTGTAACAGAATGAGGCAGGTAGGTATAGGCTTCCTGGTTTTTAGAAATAAAACGCCCAATAATTGGAATCCCGTAATGTGAATAAATTTTGTAGAGCTGCTTCATGGGAAATGAGGCAGGATGCGAAAATTCAAGGATCAGCATAATGCCCTTGGGTCGCAGCACCCGTTTCATTTCCATAAGTCCTTTTTGAAGGTTTTCAAAATTCCGGACTCCGAAAGCAACGGTTATGGCATCGAAGGAATTTTCAGGGAAGGGGATGTTTTCAGCATCGGCCAGATGAAGCGAAATCAACGACGTAAGTCCTTTTTTCCGAACTTTTCCGAGCCCGATTTCCAGCATTTTTTCTGAAAGGTCAATACCATCTATCCGGGCAGGATGAAGGGCCGCCATCGCAATTGCCAGATCTCCCGTCCCGGTAGCCACATCAAGGATCTGCCGGGGATGATACATGGACAATAAACTGACCAGTTTTTTCCTCCACCGGTAATCAATTCCAAAAGAGAGAAAATGATTAAGAAAATCATACTTAGGTGAGATGTCGTCAAACATTTCACGAACTTTCTCCTTTTTAGAATTGTTATCCATTAACCATCAATCACTTAATACGATATAAATTAAAAAAGGGATCTCTGCTTCCAGAAAATCCCTTTTCTTTTTCTTGTTTTGAAATTATGATCCGAGTTGAAGGCGTTTGAATCCAGTCACGGTCAATTCTTTGTCATTCTCAGTAATATATTGTCGAACTGATTTTTTGGTATCTTTAACAAAATCCTGATTCAACAGTGTCATCTCCTTAAAGAATTTTTGAAGTTTGCCCTGGGCGATTTTTTCTAACATCTCTTCGGGTTTTCCTTCCTGACGGGCCTGGTCTTTTCCAATTTCCAATTCCCGGTCAATCACTTCCTTGGAAACATTTTCTTTATCCACGGCAACGGGGCTCATGGCCGCAACTTGCATGGCAAGTTCATGACCAACCTCAAGAATATTGTTGGCATTTTTTTTACTCAAGCCAAGAATGGTAGCCAAGCGATTTCCAAAATGGTTATAAGCAAAAACTTTTGGAGCTTCGATTACTTCAAAATGGGCAATCTGAATTTTTTCACCGGTTTTACCTAATAATTCGTCTAAACGATCTTGTACGGTATTAGTTCCCAAGGTAAGGGGTAATAATTCCGCAACCGTATGTAACTGGTTTTTTATTCCCAAATCCAACACATCGTTGGCAAATTTTTTGAAATCATCAGTTTTGCCGACAAAATCGGTTTCGCAATTCACCATAATAACCGCGCCATAGGTTCCGTCTTCAGTAGTCTTAGCTATGACACAACCATTGCTGGCATCACGATCGGCACGTTTTCCGGCAACTTTTTGCCCCTTTTTCCGGAGATAATCGATTGCCTTATCAAAGTCACCTTCTGTTTCCTGAAGGGCTTTTTTACAATCCATCATTCCTGCACCGGTCATCTGGCGCAACTTATTCACATCAGCGGCAGTAATATTCATGTTATAAACGTTAAAAGTGGTTAAGTGGTCTTAAATAATTATTTTCTGGATCTTCCGGCAGCGGGTTTACTGATTCTTTTTCTTGCTGTTTTGGCTTTATCTTCAGGAGCCGGTTCGATTCCTTTTAACTTTGAAACTTTGGTATCAACAAAATCTTTCTTCACAATTTTGATACCCTCTTCATCCACCTCTTCTTCTTCAATTTCCTCCAGGACTTTTGATTTTACTTTAAAATCAACATCTTCGCCTTCTCCTCTTTCATCATCGGCAGCTTTTTTATCGCGATCCAGTTTGCGTTCCATCAATCCTTCTTCCATGGCTTTGATAATGGTGTCAACAATCAAGGAGATTGATTTGGAGGCATCATCATTAGCCGGGATTGGGAAATCAACGGTACGGGGATCAGAATTGGTATCAACGATAGCGAAAGTGGGAATATTCAATTTTTTGGCTTCTGCCAGAGCAATGTGTTCTTTCAGAATATCGACGATAAAGATGGCAGCCGGAAGCCGATTGAGATCGGCAATGGATCCGAGATTCTTTTCAAGTTTGGCACGCTCACGGGTTAGGGTAAGGCGTTCTTTTTTTGACAAGTTGGTATAAGAAGGACTGGCCATCAGTTTATCGATGGAGATCATTTTTCTGACTGCTTTACGGATTGTTGCGAAGTTGGTAAGCATACCACCGGGCCAACGCTCTGTAACATAAGGCATGTTGATACGTTTCACATGTTCAGCTACAATTTCCTTGGCTCGTTTTTTAGTAGCCACGAAAAGCACCTTTTTACCTGATTTGGCAATTTGTTTCAAAGCAGCAGCGGATTCATCGATCTTGGCCATAGTTTTATAGAGGTCGATGATGTGGATCCCGTTACGTTCCATGAAAATATAAGGAGCCATGGCAGGATTCCATTTTCTGCGGAGGTGTCCAAAGTGAACACCAGCGTCTAATAAGGTATCAAAATTAGTTCTTGACATATATTGTTGTTAGGAATTCTAAAATATTAACGTTTACTGAACTGGAATCTTTTGCGGGCTTTTTTCTGTCCATATTTCTTACGTTCCACCATACGGGGATCACGCATCATTAAACCTTTGGCTTTCAAAGATGGACGAAATTCTTCGTTGATTTTACAAAGAGCACGGGAGATAGCTAACGCCAAAGCTTCTGCCTGTCCACGGATACCTCCGCCATCAAGGTTAGCTTTGATATCATACTTCCCCTGGTTATTGGTTACCTCAAACGGTTCGGTTGCCTTAAACTGAAGAATGGGTGTGGGAAAATAATTCTTAAACTCGCGGCCATTAATAGTAATAACGCCGGAACCTTCTTTAAGATAAATTCTTGCTACAGCAGTTTTCCTTCTGCCGAGAGTGTTGATAATTTCCATATTATTTGATTGAGGTTAATTTCATAGGTTTCGGTTGTTGTGCCTGATGAGGATGTTCGCTTCCAGCATAGACATATAAGTTGCGAAACAGGTCCCGCCCAAGACGATTTTTTGGGAGCATGCCCCTGATCGCCCTTTCCACAACAGCAGTCGGCTTTTTTGAAAGGAGTTTGTCGGGAGTTTCTTCTTTCTGCCCGCCAGGATAACCCGAATGGGTTAGATAGATCTTCTCTTCCATTTTTTTGCCGGAAAGACAAATCTTTTCTGCATTGATAATGACAACATTGTCGCCACAATCAACATGTGGGGTGTAATTCGTTTTGGTTTTGCCTCTAAGCAACATGGCCACTTTGGCAGCCAAACGACCCAGAATCTGGCCTTCGGCATCAATAAGCACCCACTCCTTGGTCACGGTGGCCGCGTTGGCGCTTACGGTTTTGTAACTTAACGTATTCATGCTTTTTTTCAGATTTTAAATGAACCCTTTTCTTCCAAAAAAGGGCTGCAAATATAGAACTATTTTTAATCATGACAAGGATTTTACCTTCACAAATTGTTATTTATTTTGCGTATCCCTTATTTTATAGCATTATTTTGTAATTTTATGGCTTATTTTATTACTTGAATTTGAAAATCATTTTAATCGAGATCGAATGACATTTGAACGAATTCTTTTACATCAACTTACAAAAAGCCATCCTTTTTGCTTATTTGGTGCCAGAGGGACTGGAAAAACGACCCTGGCAAAACAGTTTGGCTCCCGATTTAACAATATAATCAATCTCGATCTTCAGACGGCTGCTGACCGAAAAATATTTACAGGGTCAATTCCTCCGGATGAAATCATAAAAGCAATCAGTTTCATCAAAGGGAAGGAAATCCATGGAAAAGGAACACTCCTTGTGTTGGATGATATTTGTTCTTGCCCGGAAGCAACCAGATGGGTGACCGGAATTAAGGACAACAACGGCCCCTTTTTCATGGCTACTGCTTCTTTTCATTCCAAAGAGACCAACATGTTAACCGATCCCCTTCATGGAGCATTTTCCCCGATTTTTCTCCATCCTTTTTCCTTTGAAGAATTTCTTATGGCCATAGAAGAACAAACAACTCTGGAAGCCTTCCGGGAGGTCCCTGTCCCAGTTTATGCCCACGAGAAGCTGTTACACTTTTTCCACCTTTACGCACTGATTGGAGGAATGCCAGAAATCGTCAATGAATATTCAAAATATCGTCATTTGTCGGGTTTAAAAAAATATTATGAGAAAATTGAAGAGGCATTTCTTCAATCAGTCACAGAAATTGATTCAGGAAAGAAAAGTAAAGATTTAGCCCGTGAAATTCTTCAAAACACATACCCTTTTGCAGCTACTCGCATCCGGTTCAACCACTTTGGCAACATCAACCGGGGGAGCAGGGAGGTTGGACAGGCATTCAGAATATTAGAACAGGCTTTGTTGCTGCAACTGGTTTATCCCGTTACCTCCCCCTTATTGCCCTTGAAACCCGACAAATCACGATTTCCCAGAGTTCAGGTTACCGATTGCGGAATGGTCAATTATTTCGCTGGGATCCAAAAACCAATGTTTCAGTCACAGGATATGAATGCCCTTTTTAGAGGACAAATTGCACGGCAGGTAGTGGGACAGGAAATTCTCGGGACCGGAAAGATGGATACCCCCCCACAGTTAAATTTTTGGATCCGTAGCAAAGCTCAGTCAACCGCGGAGGTGGATTTTTTATTGAAATATGAAGATATGATCATACCGGTAGAAGTGAAATCGGGAGAACCTGGTCGATTGCGCTCCCTACATCAATTTATTGACGCAGCACCCCATCCTTTTGCAGTACAGCTACATGCTTCCAAACTTGGCATTCATCAAGCCCAAACGATTAAAGGAAAGAAATTTTATCTGCTCAGCCTCCCCTATTTCCTGGCCGGTAAGATCCGGGAACATTTAGGAGGATTTAAACGGTTGGTCGAAGGATAATTGTTACTTTTGCAGAAATTATTGATCATCCATGTCCATTTCCGTCAAAGATATCACCAAATTATATGGGGTTCAGAAAGCCCTTGATTCGGTTTCATTTGAAATAAAACCGGGAGAAATTGTAGGACTTCTTGGTCCCAATGGTGCCGGGAAAAGTACCTTGATGAAGATCCTTACCTGCTTCCTCCCCCCAAATTCCGGTCAGGCTTCTGTATGCGGTTTCGATGTGATGGACCAATCAATCGAAGTACGTCGGAAGGTAGGGTATCTGCCCGAAAACAATCCCTTGTATCTCGATCTTTATGTAAGGGAATTTCTTGAATTTATTGCCGGAACCCAACAGTTGAAAGGAAATACCCGTGAACGGATTTCTGAAATGATATCCCTCACAGGGCTGGAACCGGAACAGCATAAAAAAATCGGCGCTTTATCTAAAGGATACCGTCAGCGGGTGGGTTTGGCCCAGGCCCTGATCCATGACCCGGAGGTACTCATCCTCGACGAGCCCACATCCGGTCTTGATCCCAATCAATTGCTTGAAATCCGGGGACTTATCAAGGAAATCGGAACCCGTAAAACAGTCATGATTTCAACTCACATCATGCAGGAGGTAGAAGCCATCTGTAGCCGGGTTATCATCATTCATAAAGGTTGCATTATTGCAGATGATGCAACACAAAACCTGCAACATATCTCAGGATCACAGCCAGTAGTAAAGGTGGAATTCAGTTTCCCTGTAAAAGAAGATTTGCTTCGTAAGATCCCCGGAATATTAAAGGCAACAGCAGTCGAAACAACTTCCGGAAATCCAGCATCCAGAAACCCTGACTCCCCGGTAGGCACACAGCATCCAGAATCTCATATCTGGTTACTCTCTTCAGCCCCCGAAAAAGATATCCGGGCAGCAGTGTTCCAATTTGCTGTCGATAACAAACTCACCGTTCTCTCGCTAACACGTGAAGAACAAAAACTGGAAGAAGTTTTTCAGGAGCTTACCAAGGATTAACCGATAATCAAAAAGAGCCATCTGTCAAGCAATTTACGATTTAATTGCAGATTTACGATTTTGAAATTGAAGGTTTTTGATCAATTTTTTCTTCTATCATGTTTTTTTTATAATTTTGCATCTAGAAAAGTGGACAGATTTGATTGATTGCAACCACTGGAAAAAAATGCTAAAAAGTTTTCCTTCCTTCAATCTTAAATCAAATACTTTCCCGTTTATAATTGATTCTGAATCTTTTCCGCCTGTCGGGGAGTTGGGAATTTTGAACAAAAACACCATAAGAATTGAAATCTACAATCGTAAATCTTAAATTTTAAATCATGGGATATTTATTTACATCGGAGTCCGTATCAGAAGGACATCCCGACAAAGTTGCCGATCAAATATCGGATGCCTTACTTGATGAATTCATGCGCTGGGATCCGGAATCGAAAGTAGCATGTGAAACTTTTGTTACAACTGGCCTCGTTGTATGTGGTGGGGAGGTCAAAACCCAGGGCTGGGTTGATGTTCAGGAAACTGCCCGCCGGGTAATACGCGACATTGGGTATACCAAAGCAGAATACCGGTTTGATTCCGATTCCTGTGGGGTAATCTCTACCATCCATGAGCAATCGTCGGATATCAATCAGGGGGTAGTCCGTGAAAAGAAAGAAGACCAGGGTGCGGGTGATCAGGGAATGATGTTTGGTTATGCCTGCCGCGAAATGGACAATTTCATGCCCATGTCGATCGAATTGGCCCACATCTTTCTTCAGGAATTGGCAGCAATTCGCCGTGAAGGCAAACAGATGAAATATCTTCGTCCCGATAGCAAATCACAAGTTACCATTGAATACGACGATAAAGGAAAACCTGTACGCATAGATACCATCGTGATTAGTACCCAGCACGACGATTTCATTCAGCCCAAGACCAAGACACTGAAAGCTGAAAAAGATGCCGAAAAAGCTATGCAGGATAAAATCCGTGAGGATGTTCAAAAGATCCTGATACCACGGGTAAAAAAGATAATACCCACCCGCATTCAGAAACTCTTCCATGGAGATTTTAAATTGCATGTGAATCCAACCGGAAAGTTTGTGATCGGAGGACCTCACGGTGATACCGGATTAACCGGCCGTAAAATCATTGTAGATACGTATGGTGGTCATGGCGCACATGGCGGCGGAGCTTTCAGCGGAAAAGACCCTTCCAAGGTAGACCGTTCAGCGGCCTATGCAGCCCGGCATATTGCCAAAAATATGGTGGCAGCCGGCATCGCCGATCAAGTGATGATCCAGGTCGCTTATGCCATTGGAGTAGCACAACCTGTGGGATTATATGTAAACACCTATAACACTGCAAAAGTCACAGATAAAAAAGGCAACGTGCTTACCGATGGGGAAATCGCAGAAAAGATCAGTAAAATCTTTGATATGAGGCCCTACTCTATCGTGGAACGTTTCGGATTGAAAAACCCGATTTTCCTGCCTACCGCTTCTTATGGCCATTTTGGGCGTGATCATTACCTCCGTGAGGTTGAAGTTTTCTATCCCGTTAAAGGATCCAAAGCTATGAAAGTCAACGGAAACGGGAAAGAGGTCTATTTGAAAAAAGTGGAGTTCTTTGCCTGGGAAAAGTTGGATTATGTAGATAAAATTAAAAAGGAGTTCGGTTGCAAATAAAACCGTTTGTTTTTCTGATAGCAGTAATTCTGTTATCCCCCGGTGTTAAGGCACAGATCAAGATCCAAACCTATACCACCGCTACTGATACCTTTTACTGGAAAAGATACCAGCATGTTCCCAAACCGGTAAAACTCAATCTGAAACCGCTCACGGTTGCAGGAGCGAAGAAAATCAAGGAATCTTTTCTGGCGAAGTGCTTGTCGCAATTTCCGCAATTCACCAACGATTCAGCGAACCGGTTTGGGTTCCATGATATAAAAAAGTGTCTGTTCCCGATAGATCTTAATGGCGACCGGCTTCCCGACATGATATTTAGTGGATTCAGTGGAGGGGAGTCGGATATTATCAGGATTTTCCTCAACCGGGGTGATACCTTTGAACTGGTGTTTGAAGATTATCAATATATTTCACAGATGGTCAGGGAAAAAGGAAAATTGACACAATTACAAACTGGTGATGTAGGATGTTGTGATGCTTACCTTTATTTCACCCGCGATTATAAGGTGATATCAGAAAATGGAAAACTGGATTTTATCAAGGGGAAACAAATCGTTGTATACGAAAATACCGAAGAACCTATACACTACTACACCCAACCGGTACCCTTTACCTCCAGGTCCGACACCATGATGGTACGCGCATCAGCCACACAGTTAAATGAACCATTCAATCCCCATCTTGAAACTTTTGGTAATATCGTTGCCAAATACCGTTCCAAAACAAGGGGGCTAATCCTTGCTCAAAAATCAATCACAAATGGAGATGATTGGTATTTTGTTGAAATATTCCCCGATGTTTCACCCTCCGCTTCTATCTTATACGAAATCGATAAAATCCCTACGTTTTTGCGTGGATGGGTTTCCGGTCAGGCAATTGTGATAAAATGATTTTAGTGATTGATCACCATTTTCTTTGTCGCAACAACCTTTCCATCCACCGAAAGGGAAGAAAAATAAATACCATCGTTCAGAGAAGAAGTATTGACGGTGATTTTTCCACTTGATGCCCCCAGATCTTCGGTTCTTACGGTAGCACCAACCAAATTACGAATAATCAGTTGACCATGATTTCCGGAAGGGAGTGAATAGTTAAAACTTGCATTGCTATTGGCCGGATTCGGATAACCAGATGACAGTGTTCCCTGTATTGATTCAACAGATTCAACACCAGTAGGGTAAGTGGTATAATTGACGGTAATGCAGGCCGAATCATTGGGATAATTAAGATCAAAAAACACGTAACGAACAATGCTAAGACCTTTTTGACCTCCGGTAGCATAGTCACCGGAAAATTCGGTACTGATCTCACCCGGTGCAAGTGTTTTCGCATTGGGAGAAACAAAAACATTTGCCGGATAACAACTACCTGCCCAGCACATGGTCACCTCGGTGTTAGCCAGTAATGAAACTTCCACCTTTTTGGAGAAAATACTTAATGGATGATCACTGGTATTTTTAACATCTACATAGGTGATCAGCAGGGTGCTATCGGGAGTTCCCGCATTGATAAGAACGGTGCTGTTGGTCAGAAGATTACCCAATTTATCATACAATGAAATGCTTTGCTGCGCATAACCAGCAACAGATAACATGGCAATCAAAAGAAGAAGGGGAAAAAGTTTTTTCATCGCTATAAGATTTGAGTTAGAATGATTTGAAACAACAAAAATACTGTTTTTTTTATTACCAATAATTCATTTATTAACCTATAAAATATCTATTTTTGTATATTCATCTTTTAAACCCATAATTCATGAAAAAAATTTCCCTTCTAATTATCCTTTTTTTTCTGACTGTTGGTGGATTTTGCCAATCACAACGATTGGTTATTCTTGAAGAGTTTACCTCTTCAACCTGCGGTCCCTGTGCCAGTGTAAATCCAACATTTCACAACTGGCAAGTACAGAATCCCGACAAATTCACTTCCATTTATTATCATGTAAACTGGCCAGCTGCCGGTGATCCGATGAACCTTGCAAATCCTCAGGAAAATGGAGCCCGGGTTTCTTACTATGGTGTAACCTATGTTCCGGAATCAAATCTCGATGGAAACTATTACAATGGCAGCGCCAATTCCTGGAATATGAACACGGTAAATGCCCGTTATGCGGTTCCTTCTCCCTTTGAGATCAATGTAAAACATCAGCTTTCATCCGGCGAGGATTCTGTTTTTTCGACCATGTTGGTGAAATGTACCCAGGCTGTTTCCGGATCACTTGTAGCGCACAATGTAATCATCGAAAAATGGATCCATTTTAACTCCCCTCCAGGCAGCAATGGAGAAAAGGATTTTTATAATGTTATGAAAAAAATGCTCCCGGGTAGTAATGGTACTACAATGCCGACTTCAATGGTTCCGGGTGATTATGTACTTCTTGAAGGAGCCTGGAAATTTGGAACGGTTTATGATAAAACCCAGATCGCAGCAGTTGGATTTGTTCAGGATAAAAGCACCAAAGAGATTCATCAATCGGCCAATAGTACAACCGATGCCTTAATCATGCCATACAATACGGATTTACAGGTAATGGAAGTGAAAAATATTCCTACATACACTTGTAAAAACAAGATGACACCGATGGTTCAGATCCGGAACAATGGCAATAACACCATCACCAGCATGACAATACAATACCGGGTTAATGATGAAGCGATCAATACCTTTACCTGGAATGGATCACTTTCCACCCTTCAAAAAACGATCCTTACATTACCGGAAATTCAATACAACATTTTATCATCAAACATTTTAACGGTTTATACTTCAGGGCCCAATAGCATAGCTGATGAATATCCCAAGAACGACACGCTTAACTTTGCCTTTCATTCTTCTCCTGTTTCTACAGATAAAGTAAATCTTGTCCTGCGTACCGACAATGCCCCTCAGGATATCACCTGGGATGTGAAAAATTCACTGGGTGTGACCATCGATCAAGGCGGACCTTATGCATTGGCCAGTCATGCCTATTTGGATACCATCCAGCTTCCACAGTCCGATTGTTATACCTTTACGATTTATGATGCAGGAGGAAACGGAATTTGCTGTTCAAATGGAACCGGGGTATATGAGATCAATTCCGGTGGAACAATCATTAAACAAGGAGGACAATTCGGCTTTTCCGAGTCAAGTGAATTCTGGTTGGAATCCCCCACCTCAGTTAAAGAGTTTGACCATGCCACCGGGGTGAATATATTTCCCAATCCCTTTAACCAATCTGCCAACGTTTCTTTCTCTCTGGATACTCCGGCTAATGTAACCCTGACACTTTTCTCAGCCTTCGGACAAAAAATCCAGACACGGACCTTGGGGCTTTTATCATCCGGGACTCACGAAACTGTTGTTGATGGCCAGGAATTAAAGCCAGGGATTTACATTTTGCAACTCAATACAGGAACGAAAATTGAATCCAGAAAAGTCACGGTAATTCATTGATTGTTATGCGGGAGCCTGATTTCAAGGGCCCCCACACCATAAGTGGACATGGGGGCATCGAAATATTCGAGGCCCTCTTGCTTTTTTAGCTCTTCGATCAACACTTTTCTGAGAACTCCATTGCCTACCCCATGAATGAAGGTAACTTTTGAAAAATGATTGACCATGGCAGAGTCGAGACATTGCAGAAAATAAGATTTCTGAAATTCAAGGATCTCGGATTTCTCCAGATTGGCCGGGTCTTCGACCAGTTCATGAATGTGCAGGTCAATCACTGCTTCCCTCGGAGCAACCTGAAACCTGGAAATCAAACTTTTCGGAATGGTTCCTCCTTGCTGGATTTCCTTTGTCTCCTTTGATTTAACTTGTTCTCTCTCATTGAGATGATCGGTGAGGGAAAGAACTTTGATCACCAAACCCTTGGCCTGGATAACCTGATTATACCGGTAATTGCCCTCTTTGAAGAATTTTTTACCCTCTATTCTGAATTCAGAATTGAAAGGAGAAATTACGAATGATGATTGCTCTTTATGGAACAAAAATTGAAGGTATCCTTCGGTCCAATGGGTTAACTGTTCTCTGTTAAGCGTATCAATCAGCAATTTCGAATCGGGAAAGAGACTGCCATAATCCCGGCCTTCATAATGATTCAGGGCTGTTTTTAAAAATATATTGTACAAAACATCATATCCACTGTTGTTGATCAGAAAAATATCGACCAAGCCGGTAATCAGCCATTTTTGGTCATGGGGAACAAAAGCAAGGAAAATTTCTTCCGATTTCCGATCTTTTACAATTTGTGAAGAAAGGGTGCTGGTACGCTCGTCATCCGGTTCTTCAGGTGAGCTTTCCGGAGGAAGTACAATATCATAATGCGATTCAAAAAAACGACCTGCCGCATCCTTGGGATCAATTTTGATCAATTCGCTCATCAGGGTTGGAATTTCAAACCCATCTTCAATCATAATACTAACCATCCGGCTATCAATGACACGAGCCACAATTCCTCCACCGGAGGCATTCAGAAATTTTACTTTATCGCCAACTTCAAGCATATCAAAAGTGTATTAAGTAAATTATTATGCAAAGATAGGCAGGAATAATTTATAGACTGCTTAGACTTGCAAAGCTCTTTGATAAGAGGTGTTGATGGAGCCTCGACCGATGGGCAATTAAAAAAAGTATTAACTTGCGCCCAATATTAACCAAAAAAATTCATTATGAGGAGAATTTCCATCCTGCTGCTATTTGTATGTTTAGCAGCGACCATGTCGTTTGGCGGCGGTTACCAGGTAGGGTTACACAGCATACGGAACATCGGTATGGGACTTATCGGGACCTCGTTGAGCAACGATGCCAGCAGTTTGTTTTACAATCCGGGGGGTGCTCCATTTGTCAATGAAAAATGGAGTTTTTCCGGAGGAATTAGTTTTGTTTTTGCCCGGTCTACTTTCCAGGCAAAAGATGTTAACTATCAGGCAACAATGAAACACGAACTGAATCTTCCTTTTTATTTTTATGCTGCTTACAAACCCACGAAAAATCTTAGTGTCGGGTTAGCTGTCAATACTCCATACGGAAACCGGCTGTCCTGGGATGATACCTGGAAAGGCCGCTACCTGATCCAAAACCTTTCCTTTAAAGCCATGACTTTTCAGCCCACTATCTCTTATAAATTTAAGGATATTGTCGGAATCGGGATCGGGCTCGTTTATGCGTATGGCACCGTAGATTTAAATAAAGCAATTCCATTGGAAAGCGCCAGCGGCGACGGAACCCTCCACATCAATGGAACTACCGGACATTTTGGTTTCAACGCCGGGATCATGGTGCATCCGGTGAAGGGACTCAGTGTGGGAGTAGACTACCGCTCTAAAATTGAAATGAAAGTAAAAGGAGCCACCGCTACCTTTAATGTTCCCCAATCATTACGCGCGCAATTTCCTGAAAACAAAGTAGATGTAATGCTACCATTGCCTGCTAACCTTGATTTCGGTGCCTCTTATACATTTGGAAAGAACAACCAGTGGATGGTCGGAATTAACCTGTGTTATGTTTTCTGGAACACGTATGATTCTCTGGTCTTCGATTTTGAAACCAAAACCAGCGCTGTAGGAAGAACAGCAAACCCGGCCATGTATGAAAGCAGGCTGATTGAACGCATCGGAGTAGAATATAAGATCAATAATATGGTGGCGGTCCGTTTGGGCGGATACTATGATCCCTCCCCTGTACCTACTGAATACATGAACCCCCAAACTCCAAGTGTGAACGAAACCGGGATCACTTGCGGACTTTCACTGTATCCGACTAAAGGATTATGCATCGATGCTGCATTCCTATATCTGATGGGTGCAACTAAAGAAGGTACATACAGCCCCGACAATTTTGCCGGCACCTACCGTACAGGGTTCAATATTCCGGGTATTGGCTTAACCTACAATTTTTAACTTATTAAAATAAGAACATTATGAAAAAAATTCTTTTCATCATATTGTCCCTGACCTTTCTCACAGCTTGTGAGCGAAAAATCGATGAATTTGCTTCCAATGCCAATGGCATCAACTTTTCGAAGTTTGTAGCCGTCGGAAATTCAATGACTGCGGGTTTTGCCGATGCCGCTCTATATCGTTCGGGACAACAGAATTCCATCCCCAACATTATGGCTACCCAATTTCAGACTGTGGGGGGTGGTGAATTCCGTCAACCTTTAATCGGAACTGAGGATGGTGTTGGCGTTAACGTGATTCCGGGAGGGGTTTATTGCACTTCCAAGCTGGCATTGAAGATCATTCCTGATGTTGATTGCCAAGGCACTCCGTTGGGCACTTCTTCACTGAAACCATCTTTTGTTTTGACCAACCCCGATCAAAATATGCTCAAACAACAATTGCTTGCTGCTCCCTCCGTTCCAGGTCCATATAACAACATGGGAATTTCAGGATTGACTTTATTGGCCGCTTTTATGCCAGGATATGCTGCCTATAACCCCTATTATGGACGTTTTGCCAGTACTGCCTCCTCTTCCGTGATTGGTGAAGCAGCAGCCCAGCAACCCACTTTCTTCATGTTATGGTTGGGCGACAACGATGCCCTCTCCTCCGCATTGAATGGAACAGATATACAGATTACTCCTGCCGACACTTTTGCCAAATATTACCCAATGGCAGTCGTTGCCCTGCAACAATCCGGAAACAATCCTAAGGGGGTCATAGCCACTATTCCCGATATCACCAGTCTCCCTTTCTTTACGACCATCTCGAAACAACTTCCATACAATGGTGTAACTCTCAATGCGGAACAAGCTTCAGGTCTCAACATCTTATATACGATGTATGGTCACAGCGATATCGTTTGGCATGAAGGTCAGAATCCTTTTGTATATGTTAAAAGTAACGGCAAATGGGCACAGATGCAAGATGGGGATCTTTTTCTGCTTACCGTGCCCACCGATTCAATCAAATGTAAAGGGATGGGAATCGCCGATCAAAGTGCACAGCCCTTTCCGAAACCCTATCCAATTCCAGGAAAATTTATTCTCGATAAAACAGAACAAACTAACATTCAAACAGCTATTGCCCAATATAATTTTATCATCAAAGGAGTTGCAACATCTCAAAATCTTGCACTGGCTGACATGAATGCCTATCTAAAAACGCTTAGTTCCGGGTTGATATTCGATGGAATTAAGTTTTCTACTACCTTCGTAACCGGAGGGTTGTTCTCTACGGATGGAGTTCACCTAAATCCAAGAGGAAATGCCATTGCGGCCAATTATTTCATCCAGGCGATTAATTCACATTATGGATGTCAGATTCCGCAGGCAAACATAACTGAATATAAGGGATTGGTGTTCCCATAAAATGATAACGAAATTATTTCGCGTGGGCGCTGTTTAACCACTTTCCCATTTTTGCAGCGGCACGGCCACGATGACTGATTCCATTTTTTAAGTATGGTGGCATCTGGGCAAAGGATTGTGAATAGCCATCCGGAACAAAAACAGGATCATAACCAAACCCGTCCTTTCCGGCTCTTACAGTCGTGATTTTTCCATCTACCCTGCCGACAAACTGATGTTCGTTTCCTTCTATAATCAGACTAAAAACGCAACGGAAACAGGCTCTCCGGTTTTCAATTCCATCAAGTTCTTTCAGGATTTTTTCGATGTTATCGTTAAAATTACAACCCACTCCTGCATAGCGGGCAGAGAATACCCCCGGACGACCGTTCAGCGCTTCGATTTCCAATCCGGTATCGTCGGCAAAGCAGTTTTTCCCCGTCATAGTATAGATAAACCGTGCCTTTTGTGAGGCATTTCCTTCTAAAGTATCCGCCGTTTCCGGGATATCTGTTTCTATTCCCAAATCCTGTAAACTCAAAATATGGAACTCCGACCCCAATATCTCCTGAATTTCCCGGAGCTTGTGCATATTATTCGTCGCAAAAACCAAATTATGTACCATTCATCTTTTAATTATCAACTGATTAAATCTTAACTCCTCACTTCTAATTCCTCTTCGATCATGTTCGTGATCAGTTCTGTAAAACTCCATCCATTTGCCTGAGCCATTTTTGGTACAATGCTAGCCGCGGAAAGCCCCGGAACGGTATTGACTTCCAGAAAATAAAACTTCTTTCCGGTAAAAATGTAATCGAAGCGAACAACCCCTTTACAATTCAATTTCAAATAAAGTAATTTGGAGATTTCCTGACATTTTTCGGATGTAGTTTCTGGAATATGTGCAGGAACAATTTCATCCGACATTCCTTTTTTATACTTCGCCTCAAAATCAAAATATTCCTTTTTAGGGATGATTTCCGTAATGGGCAGCGCCACAATTTTTCCTTTGGTTCTAAGTACTCCGCAGGTCAATTCACGACCCGGAATATACTCTTCAACCAGAATTTCCACGTCTTCCCGAAAAGCCATGTCGAGGGCAGCGTTCAGCTCACTTTTCTGGTTTACTTTCGACATTCCAACACTCGACCCCCCATTGTTGGGCTTTACAAAAAACGGAAGCGTTAACTCTTTCAGAATTTGGGCCCCCGAAAGTTTTTCTTCCCTGAACAAATGGAGTGAACGAGCAGTATTTATGCCATAAGAAGCAACCACCTGTTTGCAAAAGTTTTTATTGAAAGTAAGCGCAGAAGTGGTCACATCACAGGAAGTAAAAGGAATTCCGAGCATCTCAAAATAGCCCTGGAGTTTCCCGTTTTCACCAGGAGTGCCATGAATGGCATTAAATACGATATCGAAAATTATCTTGCGGTGCCCAATGGTCAAGCTAAAATCGTTTTTATCGATAGGAAAACACTTTCGTCCGATCCGATAATTCCATTTTTTCCCTTTGATTTCGATCAGAAAGGGAGCATACTTTTCCAGATCGATATTCAGCTCCACTTGCTTCCCGCTTTTCATGGAGATTCCATACTCTCCGGAGTCCCCTCCGGCAACAATAGCAACATTCAGCATAACGACAGTTTTAAGAGAAACAAAATTAATTTTTTTTCAGTAAATTTGTTGTTTCCTCCGTTTCGATAATAAAACGGGCAATTTAAGGTTATTAATATAAACAAAACATGGGTTTTTTACAATTCCTGTTTTCAAAAAAATTTCTGAAACATTTTCTGATTGCAATTGGAGTTACTGTGATATTAATATTGATCACGTTACAATCGCTTTCCTGGTACACAAAACATAATGACTATATCATTGTTCCAGATTTCCGGGGAATGCAGGCTCAGGATATAATGAATAGCCCAGACTATAAAAATTATCAGTTTTCAGTGATTGATTCGGTTTTTGATATGGATAAGACCAAGGGATCTATTTTGACTCAGGATCCTTTTCCAGGCTCCAAAGTTAAAAAGAACAGAACCGTTTATATTTCCATCACATCTATTATTCCGGAAAAGACCACCATGCCTGATCTTCATGATTTAACTTTGCGCCAGGCACAATCCATGCTGGAATCAGCCGGACTTAAAATGGGAAAACTTTTGTATATCCGCTCTTTCGATGAAGATGCTGTTCAAAACCAGCTGTTTCATGGCAAACCCATCAAAACCGGAACGAGTCTTGACAAAGGGTCATTCATCGATTTAACGGTTGGAATGGGAGCAAAAGCAATGGAAAGGCAGATTGATTCAAATGAGCGTGACGCAAATTAGAAAGTGAGCTAAGATTAATAAATGTTAAGTGTTTAGAATTAAAAGTTTAATGATGCGGGATTTCCTTTTCACTTTTATTTTTTTAATGGGTAGTATTTTCACCTTTGCCCAGGAGGTAGTCACCGGATTACAGATAAATGCGGTAGTTCAGAAAAAGGCGTTGGAGGTTGCCCGGGTAAAGAGTGCTTCTCTTTGGGCTGACACCACCCCGATCAATTTGCCTTTTTTTGATGATTTCTCTGCAAATGGCGTTTTTCCTTCGCCCCTGCGCTGGAGCGACCGGTATGCATTTGAAAATACTGATTTTCCTGTCTATCCTGTTAATCTGGGGGCAATCACGCTGGATGCGATCAATGATTCCGGATATTTCTATTCCCGGGCCGTTCCCGGACCCGCCGGGTGGATTGCCGATCACCTGACTTCCCGTTTCATCCGGTTGGACTCAATTTTCAATCCCACCCCCCACGCACTCTCCCCTGCCGATTCTGTTTATCTCAGTTTTTTTTATCAACCTCAAGGAAGAGGCAGAGCACCGCAAGCCAAGGATTCACTTATCCTCCGGTTCTTAGTAAAACCAGCCCACGATAGTATAACCCCAACCGATACCCTTAAAATTCCAGATCAATGGAAAAAAATCTGGTTTTCCAAGGGAATGTCGCTCGACACCTTTTACCTGAATAATAACCGATATTTCCTGCAAGTAATGATTCCCATTACCGACTCCCAATTTTTCATCAAGAAATTCCAGTTTCAGTTTATCAATTATGTAAGCCTTGCCAGTTCCGCTCAACCAAGCTGGCAATGCAACTCAGATCAGTGGAACCTCGACAACATCTATCTGAATGTGGGACGAAACCAATATGATACGGTTCGCCCTGAAATCCGGTTCATTGATCGTCCTCCATCTTTACTCCAGCGATATGAATCAATGCCCTATCCGCAATATTGCAATGACCCCACCAACGAGATCCGCGATACCATAGATATGCTGATCAGCAACCGGGATGTTGTGCCTCATTTATCATCCTATAACTATTATGTTACTTCAACCACCGGCACTTTCAACAAATCTTACAGTGGTGGTAACTATAGAATTGAACCTTTTTATACTGATGGATATGTTACATATCAACCCTTTGCTCATCCACCAGTTCCTTTCCTTTATCCCATCAGTTCAGCCGACAGCGCTGTTTTTTTAATGAAACACGTGGTTCACGATATTACTCCGGGATCTCTCCTGGGAGATACGATTCAAGCATATCAGAAGTTTTACAATTATTATGCCTACGATGATGGGACTGCGGAAGCAAGTTATGGACTGACCCCAGCCGGATCGCAATTAGCTTATCGCTTTCGGCTCAATAAATCGCCAGATACCTTACGGGCCATTCAAATGTTCTTTAACCGGACCCTCAGCAATCAAAGCCAGCAATGGTTTTACCTGTGCGTATGGAACGACAATGCCGGACAACCTGGCGATACCATATATTCCGATCTTGTCATGCCCTGGTATGCCGATTCTATCAACAAATTTGTTACCTTTCATCTGTATCGTCCACTTGCCATTACAGGTACGTTTTATGTAGGATGGATACAAACAACCGATGACAATTTATGTGTCGGCTTTGACCAGTATAACAACAATCAGAGTGAGATATTTTTCAATTGTATTGGATTGTGGGAGAACTCCTTTCAATCCGGTTCTCTGATGATCCGACCGGTTGTTGGGAAGCCCATTCCACTTGGAATGAATGAAACCACTCTAAGTAGATTCGGGATAGATATCTATCCCAATCCATGTTCCGGCAGTTATCTCCATCTCAGAATATCCAACCCGGAAGGATTAAAAAAAATCGTTCCAACTACAGTAACGGTGACCAATATGTTTGGTCAGACACTTATTAAAACAGCTTTCACTGAGCTCCTGAATGTATCAGGATGGCCTGGGGGGATCTATCTGCTTACCCTTACTGATGGATTCGGCACACGGTTATGTACTTCAAAATTCATCCTTACACAATAGCTTCTCTCTTTCCAATTTTATGATCGATCCGGTGGATATCGAAGAACCCAATGAACTTTATGAACATTTCAGGTTCGTAGTCGATGCCCATCAGGCTTTGTTGCGAATTGATAAATATGTGATGGCAAAGATCGAAAATGCTTCACGTAACAGAATTCAGAATGCTGCCCATGCCGGCAATATTTTGGTGAACGACAAGGTAGTCAAACCCAATTACAAAGTTAAGCCTTACGATGTGATTTCGATTGTAATGGCTTATCCTCCAAGGGATACCGAAATTTATCCGGAGAATATTCCAATCTCTGTGGTTTATGAAGACAACGACTTGATGGTGGTAAATAAATCACCGGGTATGGTTGTTCACCCAGGACATGGAAATTATACGGGAACACTTCAGAATGCTTTACTTTATTATTTGCAGCAACAACGACCCGACGATCCGGAAGCCAAACCATATCTGGTTCATCGGATTGATAAAGATACCAGCGGGATTTTATTGGTGGCAAAAACCGAGCTGGCACAAACCAGGTTGGCCAAACAATTCTTTGATCATTCCATCCAACGGACATATATTGCACTGGTTTGGGGAAATTTAGAAAAAGACGAAGGAACCATTACTGGAAATATTGGCCGCGATATCCGGAACCGGCTGGTTCAAGCCGTTTATTCCGATGAGGAGAAAGGCCGGCATGCAGTAACCCATTATACGGTTTTAGAGCGATTCGGCTATGTTACCCTTGTGGAATGTAGGTTGGAAACCGGACGTACCCATCAGATCCGCGTCCACTTCAAACATATCGGCCATCCTCTTTTTAATGATGAAGCATACGGAGGATCGGAAATCCTGAAAGGGACAACCTTTTCCAAATACAAACAATTTGTTGAAAATTGCTTTAAAATGTTACCAAGGCAGGCCCTTCATGCAAAAACGCTGGGCTTTATCCATCCAGCAACGAAAAAACACCTCACCTTCGATTCAGCATATCCGGAAGATATGGCTTCCGTAATCGAAAAATGGCGTAATTACAGTAAAAATAAAACGCTGGAGGAAAATTAGCAGCCGGTATTCATGAAAAGCATCATCAGATATATTGCATCTATTTGGTTCTGGTTTGAATTTTTCACCATTTCTGCTATCCTTTTTCCTATTTCATTGATCATTTTTTTAGTAACTGCCCCTTTCGATAAACGATTGTTCATTCTGCACAAATACACTTGTATCTGGTCAAATATTGTACTTACCATCAACCCCTTATGGCGTATTCGCGTGATTGGTCGAAATAAGATCGATCCAAAAAAGGTTTATGTCATGGTCTCTAATCACCAGTCGGGCGCTGATATTATCGTCCTGTTTTTACTTTGGCATCACTTTAAATGGGTTGCAAAAAAATCACTTTTTGCGTTTCCATTCATTGGCTGGAACATGTGGCTGAACCATTATATCTCAGTCGAACGGGGTAAGGGAAGCAGTATGCGAAAAATGATGTCGGATGCCGGGAGAACTTTAAAAGCAGGGAATTCCATAATGATCTTCCCCGAAGGAACCCGTTCTAAAAATGGGGAGATACAACCCTTTAAATCTGGGGCATTTCACCTGGCGCTTGACAACAAAGTCCCCATTCTGCCTATTGTGATCAGCGGAACTTCAAAAGCAATCCGGAAAGGCGGATTCCTGATCAATAAAAATCATGATATCCATGCAAGCGTACTGGATCCCATCCCTTATGAATCTTTCAGAAATATGGACCCAAAAGAGATCACAATATTAGTGGAGAGGCTAATAAAAGAAGGAATGAAATAGCGAGAGGAATTTGGAAGGAAAAATTAGGAGTCCGTTGTGGATATGGCATTGTAGCTTGAATCACGTTCAACGGGGATGCGTTTGGCTTCGAGGATAAGCGAGGTCATCTCTGAAACGGTCATAACCGGGTTCTGGTCTTCAGCACCAGCCAGCGAATAGATACGCGTAGAATCGTTGATGGTGCCATCCATATCATCCACCCCAAAGCTCAGGGAAACTTTAGATAGCGCTCTTCCAACAGCAGGCCAGTAAGCCTTGATATGGGAAAAATTATCAAGATAAATCCGGGCAATAGCATACATTTTCATGTCCTCAACAACCGATACTTCCGGAATATCCGACATATTATTGTTCGTATTCCTGAATTTCAAAGGAATAAACGCATTAAAACCACCCGTTCTGTCTTGCAACTGGCGTAATCTTTCCAGGTGATCGATCCGATGAGCATAATTTTCAATATGACCATACAACATGGTAGCGTTTGAGAAAATTCCCATCTGATGAGCAGTTTCATGAATTTTAAGCCAGGTGTCTGCACTGGATTTCATCCCGCAGATGTTTGTTCTCAGGGTCTCATCAAAAATTTCAGCGCCGCCTCCCGGTATTGAATCCAAACCACAGGTCTTCAAATAAGCCAAGCCTTCATTGATGGTCATCCCCGATTTTTTAATCATATAGTCGAGTTCCACCGCAGAATAAGCTTTCACATGTAATTCGGGACGGATCTCTTTGATTTTTTGCAGCAATGAACCATAGTAATAAATGTCACGTTCGGGATGAACTGCCCCTGTAATATGCAACTCCCTGATGTTTTTTGGACTTTGTTTTACCTTATCAAGTATTGCCGGGATGGTAAGTTCCCAACGTGTTGGGCTGAAATGATGGGAGAAAGAACAAAAAATGCAATGGTTTACACAAATATTTGTTGGTTCAATATGAAAATTGCGGATAAAATATGCGTTGTCTCCGTTTTTCCTGGATCGGACTAAATCGGCCAACATTCCAAGCCAGCCCAATTCCCCCTTTTCAAATAAAAATATTCCCTCTTCCGGAGAAATCCTTTTCCCTGACATTACTTTCCCGGCAATTGAATTCAAGGGATCGTAACACGCTGTCATGCCCGGTTATTGTTTGATAATTTTTTTGACAGAAAGGGTTTTTCCATCTGTTACTCTAAGCAAATATATTCCCGGGGTCCATCCCGAAGTATTGATCTTTTGTTTTATTCCGTCCAATCCAATCTGTTGGAAAAGAATGACTCCGAGGATATTTGTCACCGTTAAGGACCAGTGTTTCCCCAGTCTAATTCCGGATCCCGCAACCTCCAGATGGTCTGTTACCGGATTGGGGAACACTAAAATTTCAGGTTCAGTATTGAGTTCATTCACCCCGACTGCCCACCCATTCAAGGTCATGACATCGGAATTACCGGGATCAAGCCAGTATTTCAACACACTGGCAGAATCCGATCCATTTTGATCCCAGTGATAGGAAAACATTCCGAAATAGTCGGGAAGATTAAGATCCGATGAATCGCATGAAGACTCACCCCCGGTGAGGGTTCCCACTACCCGTCCCAGCGGATCTAAGAGGGGTGATCCGGAAGAGCCACCTTCGGTGGTACCATGTCCGTGAGTAGTTGCAACCCAGGTTGTCCTCCAATGTGAGATGACTCCATTGCCATTCCAACTGGAAGGCTGAAGAGGAGAAGTATAGGTAGAAATTTTTTTTATATCACCCTGGGGATGATGCAAACAAACGCCGGAAGGGCTGGGGGTGGTTTCCCTGCTCCATCCATTGTAATAAACCTGAAAAGTGTCGGGGATGGTATTGTTTAAAAGGACAAGGTAAAAATCGGATCCGGTGTCGCCACCGTTTCCTCCATGAGATACAAAAGTTGCCCCTGTCAGGGTCTGGGGCCGAGGTTCCAGCAAAGGATTCACGCATTTTGACGACTGATAATTAAAATAGAATAACCATTGGCTCAGATCGGTAGCCGAAGAATAACGCCCACAATGATCGGCGGTAAGAAAATAGGGTGTTCCATCGTTCCGGGTGTTGTTGATCAGCGAACCTGTACACCAAAAGGATCCCGCTCCCCGTTTGACCTGAACCCTGGCTACTCCTTTCTTTTGTAGTTCCCAGGAATCGCCTTCACTGCATTTTACGTTGACTTCACACTTTCCTGCCGATCCAAAACCCGTTCTTGTTCCAGGCTCAACGGGAACACCACGATACACGTATGAAACTTCCGACAGATGCAGATCTGGAAGAATATCGTTCCCTATTATATCATACTCTAAGGTAACCTTGTCTCCCGCAACAAGCGCTGTTGCAAAAGTATGTTGTCGGTTGTTGTTGATACCAGAAAAAGCGCCCAATAATTGCGTCCTGTCATAGGAATAAACAAAAAGCCTCCCTTGCTCCGGGAATTGAAAACGGTCGAAGTAGAGAGTCAGAGCCAAAGCACCCGGTGCGTATATGGTCAGTCGCCAAATATGGGTTCCGTCATCTGCGAGGGTCCAGTTACCGGAACTGTGAATATCAGCATCGGTGGGCAGGTTTACTGCAAAACGGTAAGGAAGTGGAGCAGCAGCATCTTCATGATGAAGGATGGCAGTATCAGGTGGATCCAACCGGATGATATTCCGGGTTTCCGGCGATAAAGCCTGAATAAAACTCCGTGGCATTCCTCCCATGTTTAACTGTCCCATCGTGATTGCGGGAAGCATCAAAAACGCGAGAATCACGCTACAGGTAAGGAAGACCTTGGTTGTCATTTTTGGATCAGCTTTGCTTATTGGGCAATTCAAGTCCGTAACCTTTTCGTTTATCTTCCTGACGAAGCAGGAAGGCAAGCACGATGGCTGCAACTCCAAGACAGGAGAAAACAAGCATTGGAACAGTAAAATCATAAGCAGCGGTGACATCTCCATTCTGAATGGCTTCAGTAACTCCGGGATTGACCATTTCAATCACATTACCAATTAACCAGGGGAAAAACATTAATCCGATATTCTGAATCCAGAACACAAGTGCATACGCTGAACCCAGATATCGTTCTTCTACGATCTTGGGTACCGATGGCCACATCGAAGCAGGAACCAGTGAAAAGGCAATACCCAGAACAATAATGGCAATAATCGCCAGGGCAATGCTATTGGGCATAAAAGCAAAAGTAAGATGCGCCAAGGTCAGCAGAATAGCCCCATAAATCATGATGGTAGCGCCTTTACCCTTTCTATCCAGAAATGACCCAATGATTGGGGTAAGAATGATGGTACCGATCGGGAGCAATCCGGAAATTTTACCGGCAATATGGGCATCAACTCCCAGTTTGGATTGCATCATGTGTACAGCATATTTCAAAAATGGAAAAACACCCGAATAAAATAAAACACAAAGCAAGGCAATCAGTAAAAACCCACGGTTGGTGATAATTTTTTTGAGGTCCCTGACATGGAATTCTTCAGTAGGATCGGCACCAGGTCCGGCATTTCCGGTCTGTTTATCCAATTTCTTATCCATGAAAGTGTACATTAAAAAAGAAAGGAAGCCGATACAAACCAGGGAAACACCCAGGTAAACCGGATTAAGAATGTTTCCGGAGCGAACACCATTTACAATTTTTTCACCGGCAATATCAGCGGAGAAGAAGAACGCTACCGAAGCACCCAATCGGGCAGTAGCCAGTTGCATCCCCATTGCCAGGGCCAACTCTTTCCCCTTGAACCATTTAACAACCGTACGGGAAGTAGTGATACCGGCCATTTCAACGCCAATACCGAAGATCCCATAACCCATGGCAGCAACCTTTGCAGTGGCCGGCATGGAAGTCCAGAAAGAACTGAAAAATGTATAACCGAATCCGCCGTCAGCAAAGTAAGGGGTCAATCCGTACAATTTAATTACCCCTCCAACAAGCATCACTCCAGTAGCTGTTAAACCAGTGAAACGGATACCCATCTTGTCCAGAATAATCCCGGAAATAATTAAAAATCCAAGTACATTCAACATATACTCCGATCCGGAGAAAAAACCATAGTTACTAGGAGTCCAGGAGTATGGTTTAAGTTCCATCAACGATTCAAGTGGAGCAATCATATCAACAAAATAGTAGGCCGATAACATGGTAAAGGAAATCAGACCCAGGGCAGTCCAGCGAGCTGCTTTAGAATCGCTTAAATACCGTTGAATTTTTTCTGTCATTTTGGAAATTGTTTTAAGATTGGGGAATGAAAACGGGTTACAAAGCTAATAATATTCCTTAAAATACTATATTTTTGTCCAAAAGAATTATCTCATGAATCTTTTACTGGTAGCTGCCACAACATTTGAAATCAGACCATTACTTGACAAATTGACCTTTATCGGTGAAGTGGATCCACAGCTTTCCCGTTATACTTTTAAAAAAATTAATTTGGATGTTCTGATCCCGGGAGTAGGCATGATGCTGACTGCTTTCCAAATGGGGAAATCAGTCGCTGTTAGAAAGTATGATCTCGCCATCAACGCCGGAATTGCAGGTACTTTTAATAAAACATTACACCTTGGATCCTTGGTACAGGTAACAGAAGATTGTATTTCCGAATTAGGTGCCGAAGATGGTGAAAAATTCCTTTCATTCTTTGATTTAGGACTTATGGATCCTGATGATACTCCTTATGTATCCGGAGCGCTTATTAACCAATCTCCTCCCACCTTTGCCTGTTGCCGGTTATTACCAAAAGTGAAAGGGATCACAGTAAATACGGTTCATGGCGCTGCCGGAAGTGTAGCTCTGATAATTAAAAGGTTTAAAGCAGATGTTGAGAGCATGGAAGGCGCTGCTTTTTTATATGCCTGTCTCGCTGAAAAGATTCCCTGTTTGCAGCTTCGGGCTATTTCTAACTACGTTGAAGAACGGGATAAATCGCGTTGGAATATAGAATTGGCTTTGAAGAACCTGAATAAAACATTATTTGAAATCATAAAAGAAATATCATCTTAATGACAAAGATTAACCTTGCTTTCTCTCCTTGTCCCAACGACACTTTTGTATTTGATGCGCTGGTTCATCAACGGATTGACTTGGAGGGACTTGATTTTCAATACACCATGCTTGATGTTGAGACATTGAATCATCTGGCAATGAATAATAATATCGATATGGTCAAAGTGAGTTACCATGCCTACCTCTATCTTCAGTCAAGTTATCTGCTACTTGACTCCGGTGGCGCTATGGGTCTGGGGAACGGGCCCTTACTCATCAGTAAAAAACCGTATACACTGGATGATCTGCACAGGTTAACAGTCGCCATTCCAGGAAAATATACCACAGCCCATCTGTTACTGCAATTAGTCACCCCCTCGGTAAAAGAAAAACAATTCATGCTTTTTTCCGATATCGAAGATGCGGTACTTCAGGGGAAAGTGGATGCCGGACTGATCATTCATGAAAACCGCTTTACATACAAAAAGAAAGGATTAAAGAAAATCGCTGATCTTGGAGAATACTGGGAAAAACTGACAGCTTCGCCCCTCCCCCTGGGTTGTATTGCAGCAAGAAAAACGTTGGGCGACGACTGCATCAATGCATTAAACCGGATTATGTTCAGAAGTGTACAATACGCGATGAAACATCCTGATGATGCCATGCCTTTTGTCCGACAAAACGCACGGGAAATGGAGGACGAAGTGATGATGCAGCACATCAATCTTTATGTGAATGATTATACATTAAGCAGCGGAAAACAGGGAAAAACTGCCCTTGCTTTTCTTCTTAAATTGGCCCGTGAACGGGGAATTATCAACTAATACAGCATAAAAACACCGATATGTCTGACCTGCACACAAGGATATCTCCACACTGCATTGAAAAAGTGCTTAAAACAGCCTTATCCCAAGGATGGTTGCGCGAAGAAGATACCGCCGCCATTTTTTATGATCTGACCTTCCTTAAATACCGTATTTCACAACTGGTTTCCGCATTTCCTGACACAACTTTGCATGGATTGGCTATAAAAGCGAATCCCCTTCTCCGGATCATGAAGAAAGTTCATTCCATGGCCCCAAATATTGGGGTAGAAACCGCCTCAATAGGAGAAGTGAATCTGGCGCTAAAAACAGGGCACCCCGCACATCACATCGTATATGACTCACCTGTCAAAACCCATTTTGAGTTAAAGTATGCCATCGCAGCAGGAGTTCATATTAATATTGATAACCTGACGGAGTTGGCCCGTATTGCCCATCTTGTAGCTGATCAAACTACCCAAAGTACTTTCGGAATCCGTATCAATCCTCAGGTCGGGGTAGGTATGATTCTTGAATCAAGCGTGGCAGGAGAATATTCCAAATTCGGGGTTCCGATGAAAAGCAGGAGATCCGAGCTGGAATCGGCTTTTTATACATACCCGTGGCTCACTGGAGTACATCTGCATGTTGGTTCCCAGGGTTGCTCTCTTCAGTTATTGACCGACGGCATCGGAGTATTATATGATTTCGTAATCGAAGTCAATAAAAAACGAGAGATGAAGGGTTTTCCGCCTGTTTCGGTTTTCGATATCGGAGGCGGGCTACCGGTTTCCTATCGCCACGATCAGCAAGCGCCATCCATGGAAGAATATGTATCGGCTATCAGAAACCGGGCACCCAACCTCTTAACAAAGTTCCGTCTGATCACGGAATTCGGTCGCTGGGTTTATACCAATGCCGGATGGACGGTGAGCCGGGTGGAATATGTAAAACACGATCCCGGCATCAACACCGCCATGATTCATGTAGGTGCTGATCTGTTCGTACGCGAATGTTTGAATCCCAGAGATTGGAGACATGAATACAGCGCTTTCAACCCCGATGGAAAACTGAAAACAGGGATTGATGCTATCCCTTACAATCTGGCCGGCCCATTATGTTTTTCCGGAGATATTTTGGCCAAAAAGGTAAATCTACCTCTGGTTAAGGAAGGTGATTATCTTGTGATTCACGACAGCGGAAGTTATACATTCAGCATGTGGTCGCGGTACAACAGCCGGCAAACTCCGCGAATAATCGGGTATTTAAATGATGGAAAACAGTTTGAGATATTAAAAGAGCGGGAAACGCTGGAGGAACTATATAATTTTTGGAGATGAAGAAGTTTTTTTGCTATTAAAGAAAGTTTGTATTAAAGACAATTTATTTTAAAACGACCAGGATATGATCATAGTTACAGGCGCAGCTGGTTTCATCGGCAGTTGCATGGTAAGCAAACTGAATAATAAAGGTTGCAAGGATATTGTAATAGCGGATGATTTTTCAAAGGAAGTAAAATTGTCCAATATTGCGCACAAAACATTCCGGGAAAAGGTGGAACGGACCTTGTTGTTCGACTGGCTATCCAACCATTCGAAGGAAGTAGAAGGGATAATCCATATTGGGGCCCGGACAGATACGACGGAGTTTGATATGCGGGTGTTTGACGAGTTGAACCTCAATTACACCAAGAAGATATGGAATTTTTGTACAGAGAAGTCTATCCCGATGATCTATGCCTCCTCTGCTGCTACTTATGGAGATGGTTCGCTGGGTTACGATGACCACGACCCAGCTTTGAGCTACAAACTGCAACCCCTGAATCCTTATGGCATCTCTAAGAATGAGTTCGATAAGTGGGCGTTGCAACAGCCGCAGTCGCCTCCGCGGTGGTATGGGTTGAAATTTTTTAACGTATTTGGCCCCAACGAGTACCATAAAGGGAGAATGGCCAGTGTGGTATACCACGCATTTAGACAAATTTCTGATGATTCCTTCCATGCCAGCCTTACCGGCAAGCAAACGTCATCGGTAAAGCTCTTCCGGTCTCACAATCCGAACTACCGCGACGGAGAGCAGCTTCGAGATTTCATATACGTAAAAGACGTGATTGATGTGATCTGGTTTTTGATGAATCACACGGGCGATTCCGGATTATATAACGTTGGAACGGGGAAAGCCCGTACCTTTCTTGACCTGGTAAATGCTGTTTTTTCAGCGCTCAATCTCCCGTCCTCCATTGAATTCATCGATACCCCAATCGACATCCGCGATAAATATCAATACTTCACCCAGGCCAATATGGATAAACTCAAATCCATCGGCTACGATAAACCCTTTTACACCCTGGAATCTGGAATTGAGGAATATGTACAGGGATATCTGGTTGGTGGGGGAAGGTTTTAGTTCAGGCAGGGAATTATGTCCAGGCTTTCCAGGTTTTGGAAACCAGGAAAGCCTTTGTTTATGACCAAACAGAATTTACAACTGAACGGTTCATAAATTTTTCACATTTTTTCTACTAAATCATGTAACATGAAAATGAAATTGAAATATTTATATTTTGTAAGTTTGTCGAAGTCAATTAAAAAATCAATTTTGACCCAGAAAAATGAAAAAATTTCTTTTATTCATTTCATGGCTTACTATATTTTCCTGTTCCTTTCTATATGCAAATAATCAACAGTTTTCTTTTTATAATAAAGCACTTTTACATTATAAAAAAGAATTGGCCGCATCTCCAAAGAACATCCTGGAAAATAACACCAATGATTCAATTCTAATTAATATCAACGATTCTGTTGATTTACAAAAAGCATTATCCGTTTCCTGGAAAATCGGGCTTTTTTTACTTGAACAAGGGAAACATCCAAAAGCATTGGATATTTTTAACGATATTCGTTCCTTTCTTGAGACAAAACATAACAAGACTAAGGAAGATCAGAAGAAAATCTCATCGATATATAATATCATTGGAGCAATTTATGAAGAAACCGGATTATGGAATGAAGCTCTCGATTTATATATGCACTCCCTTCAAATCTGTAATGAAAACAATAACATGGCAGGTAAAGCTAAAGTGTTTAATAACCTTGGAAAATTATACTTTAGTCGTAATGAATTAGACAAAGCCGAAGGACTTTTCTTTAAAGCCATCGAGATCAATAAAGCGCTCAACATTCGTTCTGAATTGTTTAATAATTACAACAATCTCGGAGGAATTTTTAAACAAAGAGATAACATTAAGAAAGCACTTGAATATACCTTAATAGCTTTGAATCAACTAGATATAAATAAGGACTTTTACAATCTTTCTATTATTTATTCAAACATTGGAAATCTATATCAGGATATTGGAAATTATCCTGTTGCGCTCTCATATTACCAACAAGCCGCGGATATACAGGAAAAAAAATCATTTCTTATTGCTTTGATTCATTCCGACTTGTCAATCTCCTCTGTATACGAGATTATGAGAAACAGTGATTCTGCAACAGGTTATTTATCGAAGTCATTACATTTAGCCGAAAATCTTGGCAATCCGTCAGTAGAACTTGAGTTGTTAAGAGCTTCTGCAAAGTTTTATCAAAAAAGAGGCAACTTTAAATTATCCTCGGGCTATTATGCAAATTATGTTAATTTGAATGATTCTCTGGAGGCGCTTAACAGCCTTACCAAAATTGAACAAATACAGGCTGTATATGAAGTAATCAATAAAGAAAAAGACAATAAAATACTTCAGCAGAAGATTAACCTTCAGCGACTTGCTCTTCAGCGGCAACGAATTATTCTAATAACAGGTCTGATTATTTTTATTTTTCTCGGGTATTTTCTCTTTAACCTTCAAGGAAACAGAAAACGGGAAAGGATAAAAAACGAATTTATCACCCGTCAAACAGAGCTCTTGCATCAAAAGGAAAAAGAAATGATGCTCAATAAAGAACAAAACCTAACCATTGAACTGGATTATAAAAACCGCCAGCTTACTTCTTATGCATTGCATCTTGTCCGTAATAATGAATTTATCTCCAAAACATCGGATGAACTCAAGCAGATTCTGTTAAGTCTAAGTTCCATAGAAAAAGAAAAAGCGAACCACATTCAGGGAATATTATCTGATTTTCATCAATATTCTACAGGAAATGACTGGGAAGAATTTCATTTATATTTTGAAGAGGTACATCAATCATTTTACCAAAACCTGGCTACTGCATTTCCAAATTTATCTCAGAATGATAAAAAGATCTGTGCTTTTCTGAAGCTGGGCTTATCAACCAAAGAAATAGCATCTATTACTTTCCGGGAACTTCGAAGTGTTGAATCGGCCCGAAACAGGCTCCGCAAAAAATTAGGAATAGCAGCAGATGTAAATATTAACAATTTCCTTTCACAATTTTAAATCTATTCAATCAACATTTTAGCCAATTATGCAGTAGTAAAATATCAAGTTATTTAAAATATGCCGTAGTGCCGATATGGTAATCGATTAGGTAATATGTATTCCAAGACATAATTTTACATTTCAGAATTATGAAAAATGACACCCATAAACTATTGTAAAATGAAAGCAACTTTAAAAAAAGAACCAATTTCCGGAATGGAACCAAAAGTTTCTATCCATCAAAGCAGTATTCCTGATCATCATTTTTTCAAAGGTATTTGTACTGTAATCTTATTGATGATTTTCAATTTACCTTTCCATACAATTCAAGCACAATGGAATACTAATACAGCTGTCAATATTCAAATATCCAGCTTAGTTACTGCTGACATGCAAACAGTATCTACAACAGATGGAAAAACATGGGTTGCTTTTTATAATAATACTTCTGGAAATTATGATATGCGGGCTCAATTAATTGATGCTGAAGGATACAAACTGCTAGGTCCAGATGGGATTTTAGTCAGCAACCAGCCATCAGGATCAGCCACTTATGTATTTAATGTTTGCGTAGATGCTTCAAATAATCTGATCATTGGTAATCAAGATCAAAGAAACGGGACCATGCAGGCTGTATTATATAAAATCTCTCAATCAGGGGCACATCTTTGGGGTTCTAGTGGCGTTATTCTTGGGGATGGACTTGCACCCTATCCGGCTGTTTTATCGAATGGCGAAACGGTGGTTGCCTGGAACGGAAATACCACTATAAATATTCAAAAAATCAGCGCCGCAGGAACAACAGTGTGGACAACACCTGTTTCCGTGGTTGTTGGAACAAGCAATACCACACGCGGTCAGATAGTCCCCAACACAAATGGCAAATTCACCATGGTCTATCAAAAAAAAGGGTATGGTATTTCCACCACTTTGTATGCACAGCAATTCGACAATTCAGGGACAGCGCTATATTCTCCTTTGCAGATCTGTAGCCAGACTTCAAGCGGATCACGATATTATTCAATCGTTGCTGATGCCGATACTACTTATTTTGGTTATTATGTTTCTTCCAGTAGCCGTTTTAATTCTTTTCTTCAAAGAATAAATCCGGGAGGAACCATACCCTGGGGAATGAATGGGTCAAATTTTTCCACATATACCGGCTCTGGCGACAGTTATCAGGGAGTTACAAATATTAATATGGCATCTGGATCAAATTATCTTTGGTCTGTTTGCACTTTTTGCAATCCCAGTCAAACACAATACGGAGTTTATATTCAAAAATTCCTGAAAACTTCAGGGGTACGTCAATTTACCGATGCCGCAAAAGTAGTTTATCCCATTAGTGCAAGCAGTGACCAGCAACGCGGCACTCTTGCCATTGTCAACGATACTCCCATGTTCATGAGTTATGACAACAGCTATAAGATTTATGCTACCAGATTGGACGCAAATGGCAATTTTTTATGGACGGGGAACCGTGTTGAATTAAGTTCAACTACGGCATCCGCTTCAGATCCAAAGGGAAGGTTTGGTTTTACTCCCGATGGTCCCAACCGTTGTGCAGGCATTTGGACCGAAGACAGAGGATCGGGTGAATTGGGTTATGCACAGGGAGTTTCTATTGGCGGACTTATTGGAATCAATGTAGCTACTCAGGGTAATGTTCCGGCAACCATCACTACAGGCGGAGGTACTTTACAAATGGTCGATACAATATTCCCCCTGACTGCCATTCAAAATGCAACATGGAGTATTGTCCAGGGTACAGGCATGGCATCCATCAGCTCAACCGGACTGGTTACTGCCATTACAAATGGTACTGTATGGGCAAAAGCCGTGGCCGTTCAGGACGTTACGGTAAAAGATTCACTCCTGATAACCATATCAGGGCAGGCTCCGGGAGCTCCTTTTGTAATAACAAACCCCGCAACAAATGTCGGATTAAATTCTGGCACATTAAATGGATCAGTGATGGCCAACGGCTCTAATTCAACTGTTACTTTTCAATGGGGTTTAACAACTGCATACGGAAATACGGTATCAGCAACACCTTCACTGGTAACAGGCTATTCATATACTGCAGTACTGGCAACCATGACCAGTTTAACCCCAAACACAACCTATCATTTTCGTTGCGTTGCTACCAATTCCATTGGCACTACCAATGGTCTGGACCAGTCTTTCGTTACAGTTTGCCCAACTGTTGGCCCTGCTGGTCCAATAAGTGGTCCTGGAACTATATGTACTAATGCCACTGGGCTTGTGTACACCATTGGCAGTATTGCCAACGCAACCGGGTATGTCTGGACAGTTCCTTCAGGTGCTACTATTATAAGCGGACAAAACACCACCTCTATCACCGTTAATTTTGGATCCAATTCAGGAAATGTTTCGGTATACGGAACCAATGGATGTAATAACGGATTAGTCAATAATTATCTCGTAACCGTTAACCCTGCTCCTGTTCCAACAATAACCGGAGCAAACAATCCATGCCAGAATTCAGGAAATATAATGTATACAACTGAATCCGGTATGAGCAATTATAACTGGACTGTTTCATCAGGAGGTTCGATAATTTCCGGCAATGGAACCTATCAGATCCAAGTTGCCTGGAATTCAACAGGGAATCAGTATGTTACAGTTTCTTACACGACTGTTATTGGATGTCCCACCATAACCCCAACCAACTATCCCGTCTCAGTTATTACGGTACCCGATCCCGCAGGAAATATTACCGGTCCCTCTCATGTTTGTGCAGGTTCAACAGGAATTACTTATTCCATCGCACCAGTAGCTAATGCCAATGCTTACATCTGGACGCTTCCGGCAGGCGCGACCATTTCCTCAGGAAACAATACAAACATCATCACCGTTGATTTTGCAGTAAATGCATCTTCAGGAGATATCACTGTATTGGCGAATAACCTTTGTGGAAACGGGGCTTCCTCTTCATTAGCTGTTACTATTGATCCGCTTCCAAATGCTGCCGGGACCATTACCGGTCAGGATTCCGTTTGTCAGAGTGCAGCAGGTGTTTCTTATTCCGTACCCGCCATTACCGGAGCCACCGCTTACGTGTGGACTGTTCCTTCAGGTGCTACCATCACTTCGGGAAGTACTACCAACCAGATCTTGGTAAACTTTTCAGTTACGGCTGTCAGTGGTGTGATCACCGTCAAAGGAACCAACACCTGCGGGAGTGGAACCGTTTCACCTGACTTTGCTGTCACGGTCAGCTCCATTCCGCCAGCTCCTGTGGTAACTGTCAATGGGTTTGAACTCACTTCCAGTGCTCCTGCCGGCAACCAATGGTATTACAACGGCGTTGCCATTCCGGGCGCTACCGCTCAAACCTACACCGTAACCCACAACACCGGGTATTACTGGTGTATTGTAACACTCAACGGTTGCTCCTCCGAAATCTCAAACAAAGAGTGGATCGAAGTGGTGGGAATCATAGAGATACCCGAATCTGCCTCCTTCAACGTTTATCCTGTTCCTAACGACGGACGCTTCTCCGCTTCCATCCAATATCCGGTTGAAACCACCTTTACCATTACGGTTTACAACCAGATCGGATCCAAAATCTTTGAACTCAGAGATGTAAAAACCACAGGCGGACAATACCAGAAAACTATCGACCTCAGACCAGTACCCACCGGAATCTACTCCGTGGTATTCCTGAACAGTGAGTTCAAGATCATCCGAAAAGTGCTGGTGAACAAGTAACTCCTAATTCCTAATTCCTAATTCCTAATTCGTAATTGAAAAGAGGCCTACCAATCGGTGGCCTCTTTTTTTGTTGACAACTTGATGAAAAATGTTTTAGGAGACAATAATATGATGCATGATTCATGGTAAATTTGCAAAATATCCTAATATTATTATATCATGAACAGGCATTTGGTTCTTTTATTTATATATATTTTTTCTCCTGTTTTATTGCTGGCTCAAGGCGCTACAGTTTATACAGCGACTCGTCAGACAGGAATCACTTTTTCTTCTATAAGCGCCACAGGTACCTCGGTAACCTCCTGGAGAGGAGGAAACAACACTTCTGACAATCGCAGCACCTCAATTCCAATTGGTTTTTCTTTCAATTATCTAGGAATTAATTATACTACTTTTTGTGTCTCCACCAACGGATTCATTGATTTTTCATCCAATGCCGCTACTGGTGTACCATACCGACCTTATGGCTTTGATAATACCGCTTTTTCTATTCCAGCTCCTGACGGAACTTTATTAGCGATTGCTCCTTTCTATGATAACTTGATGGTAACCTGGGGTTATCTACTCAGCGACAATGTAAAATTCATTACAACCGGGACTTCCGGAAACAAAGTTTTAACCGTAGAATGGATTAACTTTTCTTTTGAACAATCCAATTCAGATCATGTAAATTTTCAGGTTAAGTTATATGAAGCAGACTCAAAAATTGAATTTATTTATGGTTCGATGAATGCTGCGAATATTACGCCAAGTTATACCTGCGGAATTAATGCCACAGTGATGTCGGTTCCACCAGCTTCTTCTGAGCTCTTAACGCTCCAATCACCCAATACCACAACTTTTACTGCCACCCCACAAAACAATCTGAATATTATCCCTGAATCAAACAGTAAAATTATATTAACGGGATGTATCCTCCCAGCGCCAGCCGGGACAATCAGCGGTCCTTCCAGTGTTTGTAAACCAGGCATTGGATATATTTATTCAGTCCCTTTGATTTCCGGGGCATTGGGATATACCTGGACACTTCCGGCAGGATTTACTATGGTAAGTGGAGGAAGTACAAATACCATTACCGTGGATGCTACTTCAAGCGCCACTGCTGGTAATATTACTGTTTCCGGAATCAACAACTGTGGTTATGGAACCCCTTCTTCCAAAGCAGTTTTAACAATCCCAAGCCCTACTCCAACCATCACCGGTCAGGATACAGTATGTGCCGGAACCACCAATCATGTGTACACAACCCAAACAGGAATGAGTAATTACACTTGGACTGTTTCTGCCGGAGGAACGATCACTGCAGGAGGAACCTCCACCAGCAGTTCTGCAACGGTTTCATGGATTGGGCCGGGCACTCAATCGGTAAGTGTAAATTATAAAAATTCATTAGGTTGTGCTGCCATGATAGCTACCAGCTTGCCAGTCCTCGTTTATCCTCTGCCATCTCCCGCTATCACGGGGCCTACCCAGGTGTGCATTGGGTCAACAGAGAACAGTTATAGTACGGAATCTGGAATGACCAATTATCTGTGGACAATATCCTCCGGGGGAACAATTACTGCCGGAGGTACCGACACCAGCAATACAGTGACCATAAAATGGAATACATCCGGTTCGCAAACCGTAAAAGTAAATTATACCAACTCAAATGGTTGTCAAGCCCCTCAGCAAACTGTCCTCAATGTTACCGTACACTCCTTGCCTATCCCTGTCATAACTGGTCCATCTCCGGTTTGTATCAATTCCACCAATAATATTTATTCCACCCTGTCCGGAATGACCAATTACCTCTGGACTGTATCAACCGGAGGAGTGATCACTTCCGGTGCCGGAACCCCATCAATTACTGTTTCGTGGAACACAACGGGAGCTAAAACTGTGAGTGTGACCTATCTGGATACTTTCGGTTGCAGTCCGGCTGCTCCTACTGTCTTCAATGTAACCGTTCAAGCCTTACCTGTTCCCACAATCCAGGGACCGACCACTTCCTGCATGGGCTCAACCGGAATCATATACACCACCGAAACCGGAATGTTGAATTATCAATGGAATATCTCTTCGGGAGGAACTATTACAGGAGGTGATTCCACCAATATCATTACCGTTATCTGGAATAATTCCGGCCCACAGTCGGTCAGCGTGAGTTATGCCAATCCAATCGGTTGTGCCAGCGCTAATCCTACCACAAAACCTGTCACCGTTAATACCCTGCCGGTACCAACCATCACTGGAAATGCTAACCCTTGCATCAACTCCGGAAATTATCCTTACAGCACAGAAATCGGGATGACAGGATATCAATGGACCGTCTCTCCCGGTGGTTTGATAGCTTCCGGATCGGGAACCAATAAGATCTATGTTAACTGGATCAGCGGTGGTTCGCAATGGGTCAAGGTGAATTATACCTCCCCAGCTGGATGTTCCGCAATCAATCCTACGAACTTTGATGTCACAGTCAATCCCATGCCAGGAACCCCGGGTACCATCACCGGAATGTCTTTGGTGTGCTCCGGTAGCTCCGGAATACCCTATTCCGTTGATTCTGTAGCCAATGCCACGACTTATATATGGACCCTCCCCATGGGAGCGACCATTGCTTCAGGCGAAGGTTCCCGTTCAATTACCGTTGACTTTTCTGCAACCGCAAGTTCCGGAAATATTACAGTATCCGGAAATAACAGTTGCGGAGGAGGGGCACCTTCTCCTGCTTTCCCGGTTTCCGTTACTACCATCCCATTAGCAGCAGACACCATTACAGGCCCTGATACCGTGGCCGCAGGGTCAACCGGTGTTATTTATTCCATCCCTCCCGTAACCCATGCCACAAGCTACCTCTGGACCCTCCCACAGGGAGCTTCCATTACTTCCGGGGATAGTACCAATGTAATTACCGTTGACTTTCCCATGTCCGCAGTATCAGGAAATATCACCACCCTGGGATATAATTTATGTGGTACCGGGGAAGTCTCCCCTTCCTTTCCGGTGACTGTGATCGACAGACCTGTAGCCCCGATAATCTATCAATCCTTTGACTTCCTTATCAGCAATTATACCTCCGGAAATCAATGGTATCTCGATGGGACAATGATCCCGGGTGCTACCGGACAAAAAATTCAGGCACTTCAAAATGGATGGTACTGGGATGTTGTGACCCTATACGGCCTTCAAAGCGACACCTCCAACAACATCTATGTAGTCGTTACCGGAACCACAGAGAAAAACAAAGACCTCCTCCTGGTTTACCCTGTCCCTAATGAAGGCAGGTTCTTCGTCTCACTCCCAGCATCAGAAGAAGGCTCCTATTCCATTACTGTTTACAATCAGCTTGGACTGAAAATTTATGACAAGCAAAACATCCGGGTCAACGAGCAAAAAAATGAAACCATCGATCTGCGCCCTGTCTCTCCCGGAATTTATACCCTGGTTTGCTCCCACTCCAAAGGGAAGATCATCAGAAAAATTATTGTTAAAAAATAGGGTAGTATGCGGAGAAATTTTCTTTGTAGTCTATCCTTTGCCATCTTATTTTCTATTTCAGGTTTTACACAATATTACAGTACGGGTCCTGATCCGGCATTTCTTCGTTGGAAGCAAATTAAAACCGACAGATACCAATTGATATTTCCATCTTCATTTGAAAAAAAGGCCCAGTATTTATCGAATATCATGGATCTGGTGTGCCGGTATGAAACAAAAACCCTTTCGGCCAAAGTACCTCGCATTCCGATCATTCTTCATACTCAATCCATTGAATCAAATGGACTTACGGTATGGGCACCAAGGCGCATCGAGCTTTATCCTTGTATTCAACAACAAACATATTCTGAAGAGTGGTTGGAACAATTGGTTCTACATGAGTACCGACATGCTGTGCAAATCAGCAAGATCAATCGTGGATTTTCAAAAGCGCTGTATTATATTTTCGGGGAGCAGATCACAGGAGGGGTCTTGGGGCTCTATGTGCCATCCTGGTTCCTGGAAGGGGATGCGACTGTTACCGAAACCAGCTTAAGCAGCACCGGTCGTGGACGTTCTGCCCTTTTTGAAAGTATATTGCGGGCCCAGGTTATTGAAAAGGGGCTCTATTCCTACGACAAAGCAACCCTGGGATCTTATAAAACCTTTACTCCGGATGCATATTCTCTGGGGTATTATTTAGTAGGACAAGCAAGGAAACAATACGGCCCCGGGTTGTGGAATGAAGCAATGGATCGGGTGGCCAAATACCCTTTTATGGTCGTCCCTTTAAACAGTGGAATCCATAAAATGACCGGATTATGGAAAACACAGCTTTATAAACAATCTCTCCGGGAACTCGACACAGCCTGGAAACTGCAGCTACAAGCCACAGATCATATTGTTCCTCGATATATCACCAAACGCAATCTGAAAAACTTTACAATTTATAACCATCCTCTGGTACTCAATGATACTACCATCCTAGTAGATAAATCATGCATGGATGACATTGATCGGTTTGCTCTGGTTGACAGGCGAACCGGTAAAGAAAATATTTTTTTGACTCCGGGGTTTCATATTAACGGAACAACATCGTTAGGGGGTGATTATCTTGTGTGGACTGAAGAAGAGCCGGATATCCGTTGGAACAATCAAAACTATGCAGAAATAAAAAGTTATAATTTCAAAACCGGTAAAGAAAAAGAATTGACCCATAAATCAAGGTATTTTTCCCCGGTAATTTCATCCGATGGGAAAGTAGTGGCAGCGGTGTATGTGACTCCAGAAAATCTCTGTTCCATCGATGTGATTGAAGTTCCTTCAGGAAAAATTGTAAGGAAGTATCCCATCCCGGAAGGGAGTTCTGCTTTAATGCCAAATTTCTCGCCCAATGCCGACAAAATCGTTTTTACCTGGCTCACTGAAAAAGGGGAAACAATTGCCATTATGGATACGGCTACTGGAAAAATCAGTCCAATTCTACCTTTTTCATACAATGAAATCAGTGGTCCCACATTCTTCCATGACCAATACATCATCTTCAATTTCGATTTTGCAGGAGTAGAAAACCTCTATACCCTTGACACTATTACAAAAGAGGTTTATCAGATCACATCAGGTTACTTTGCCTCTATGGATCCTGATTTTTCATCGGATAAGAAATTTATTATCTATTCCGACTATACTTCCGATGGGATGATGATAGCCGAGATCCCTGTTGATCCGAATAATTGGATTCCATTGACCCAGGTTAAAGATCATTCGGTCAAATTATTTCAATTCCTTGCTGATCAAGAGATGGTAAATCTTCAAGACAGTATTCGGTTGCGAAACATTTATAAAATGAACCAGGTGGAAAATCTGGATTTGGAAAAGGACTCAATTCAGGGGACACTTTATCCGGTGAAAAAATATTCAAAAGCAGGTAATTTATTCAAGATCCACAGTTGGGCTCCAGCATCCTTTGAGGTAAATGACCTGACTTTTCATCCCGGGGTGATGGCGCTATCGCAAAATCTTCTCAGCACCATGACAGCCAATGCAGGCTGGGAATATAATCTCAACGAACAAACCGGAAAATTTTATGCTGGTCTTACTTACCAGGGATGGTATCCGGAAATCTCCTTTGAGTTTGATATCGGAAACCGGGCAAGTTATGCACACAGGAAGGAGACTTTTGAAAAATACCGGTTCACCTGGCAGGAAACGAACATCAAAGTACATGCTAATATTCCGTGGAATTTCTCACATGGAAAATATTACCGGTATTTGCGCCCTTCGATCGGAACTACGCTGATTGGAATCCAACACCATTCTTCGACACCGGAAAAATTCACCAGTGGATGGATTCAAACGATGGATTACCAGGTTAGTTTCTCCCAGTATCTTCATTCCAACCACAAGGATGTCTATCACCGGTGGGGTCAGGCGCTGAATTTCGTTTATCGCAATACTCCGTTTGGAAGTAATGACATGGGATCGATCGTGGCGGGTGAATTGAATTTATGGTTCCCGGGAATTATGCGACACCACGGAATCTGGATTTATGGAGGGGTACAACAACGTAGCAAAAGCAAGGAACTTTCTTACTCATTTTCCGACATTATCCAGTTTCCACGAGGTTATTCCGACATTTACGACCCTGAATTGTTAAGTCTGCAATTCAACTATAAATTTCCTATTATTTATCCAGATTTCAGCGCAGGTTCCGTGATTTACCTGAAGCGGATCAAAATGAACCTCTTCTATGATTGGACCCGAGGAAGAAATAAAGAGGAGTACAATACCTACCAATCGACCGGTGCCGAACTAACATTTGATTTCCACTTACTACGTTTTGTATCGCCCATTGAAATGGGAATAAGAAGTATCTATTTCCCCGATACCGAAGGATGGGGCTTTGATTTTCTCTATAGTATCTCTTTACCATAGGCAAAATAAGACCTGATTCCCAGGCTCCTTCCGCTGTGTGTAAAGGGTCTGATTCTCTTGATAAGTTTCGAAGAAATATTACATTTGCAGGATATGCATCCAAAATCCTTCACCGGAAGACTCTTTGTATGGCGGTTAAAACATATCAAACAACAGCAATTCATATTGATATTGAGTTTCATAGTTGGCATTGGTAGCGGTTTGGCTGCGGTTTTACTGAAAAACACGTTATACTATACCAATTACTTTCTTACCAATGGCTTTAGTTATCATGGGATCTATTCTATCTATCTCGCATTCCCAGTCATCGGAATCATCCTGACCATCATTTTTATTAAATACATTGTTAAAGACAACATCAGTCATGGAGTGAGTAAAGTGCTCTATTCCATCTCAAAAGGCAACAGTCACATTCGTCCACACAACATTTTTTCTTCCTTGGTTGCCTGTACTCTGACGTTGGGATTTGGCGGTTCCGTAGGACCTGAAGCACCCATTGTATTATCGGGTTCGGCCATCGGGTCCAATCTTGCCCGATTGTTTCGGCTTGATTACAAAACTACGACCCTCCTTATCGGATGTGGCGCTGCCGGCGCTATTGCCGGTATTTTTGAAGCGCCCATTGCCGGAACCGTTTTTGTTCTGGAGATCCTAATGTTGGACCTTACCATTACAACCATGATTCCCCTTCTGATTGCAGCGGTAACAGCCTCCCTGGTCTCTTTTTTCCTCATGGGGAATGAGGTGCTTTTTTCCTTCACCCTTACCAGCCCTTTCATGCTTCGCCAAATTCCATTTTATCTTTTATTAGGGGGCTTTACCGGACTGGTTTCTGTTTATTTTATCCGTGGAAGCATTGGAATTGAAAACCTTCTCCATAAAGTGTCGGTAACCGGTAGGGTGACCATCGCCGGATTATCTTTGGCTGCCCTTATTTTCGCCTATCCATCACTTTTCGGCGAAGGATATACGGTGTTGAAATCCGTGATCAGTGGTCATGGTGAAGTGATTGGAAATCCGCTATTATTTGGCGACTTAAAACAAAGTCATTGGTCGTTTTTATTCATCATTTTCGGACTGATTCTTTTGAAAGTCGTAGCCATGGCTGTTACTCAGGGAAGTGGCGGAATTGGCGGGACCTTTGCTCCTTCCATCTTTGTCGGCGGGATCTGTGGATATTTCTTTGCCACCTTGTTCAATAACCTTTTCGGATTCAATATTTCTTCCTCCAATTTTGCCCTTGTGGGAATGGCCGGGGTAATGGCCGGAGTGATGCACGCTCCACTCACAGCTATTTTTCTCATCGCGGAGATAACCGGGGGATACCAGTTACTAACCCCACTCATCATCGTGTCGGCTATTGGCTATCTCACTTCCCATATTTTTGAAAGTCATTCCATTTATACGCGGCAATTAGCGGCACGTAAAGAGCTTATCACACACGATAAAGACAAAGCGGTTCTTTCGTTCTTGATTCCAAAACAAATGATTGAGACAAATTTTGCCCGAGTTTCCCCAGAAGCAACCTTAGGAGAATTGGTTAAAATAGTTGCCCAGGCTTCCCGTAATGTGTTTCCCGTCGTAGATGAAACCGGAAAGTATTATGGGATCGTAATGCTTGATACCATACGTCAAATCATGTTTGATCAGTCGTTGTACGAAGAAACTTTTGTCAAGGACTTGATGTTCATACCTGAATATTCAATTGATCCCGATGACTCAATGGACACCGTGATTCAACTTTTTCAGCAGAGCGACCGATATAACCTTCCGGTTTTAAAAGATGGAAAATATCTTGGATTTATTTCCAGAGCTAATGTTTTCTCACAATATCGTGTAATGCTCCGGAAAATATCCTCCGATTAGTATTCAAAATTCCCTTATCTCCCTTCCCCCGGATGAGGGAAGGGCTGGGAATGTGGGCTGATTAATATCCAAAAACATCTTTTAAATCCAGGTAATTCACCTGGCCATAGCTCGACAGGGTTTTGACATCCAATTCGGATTTTTTGCCTAAAACCATGATGTTAAAGTTCTTGTCTTTGATATATTGTTGTTGAAATGCCTTCAGATCGGCAAAGGTCATCCCAGGAACTTTTTCAAAAACATCTTTACGTATATCGGTTGTAAGGCCGAATTTTTGAGCTGATAAATAGTTGAACAACACCTGAGCCTTGGTGATCCGTTCTGTTCTGATTTTGTTGATAATCGCTTCTTTTGCGGAATTAAAAGCCTTTTCGCTTTCGGGCATATTATTGAAGATGCCGGTCATGGCTTTCATGGCTTCCGGTAGTTTATCGATTTGCGTTCCTAAATAAGAAAAGAGATAATAATTCTGATACGGTTGGGACGGTCCTCTGTATCCAGCATAAGCGCTGTATGCCAGCCCCTTCGACTCACGGATTTCCTGGAAGACGATAGAATTCATGCTTCCTCCGAAATATTCGTTGAATAACCGTACTACCGGAACCAATTTTTTATCATAGGAAACCGATTTTGAAAGCATGATAATCTCAACTTGTTTCATATTATAATCAACGGCATAGACTTTAGATACATCTGTAGCCTTTTGTTCAAACTTTTTACCTGCGGGAACAGGTTTCAAGATGGCTGGTACTTTGTGCTCTTTATTTAGGATTAAGGTCAGGTTGGCCGGAGTAGTAGGTCCATAATAGAGCACTTTGTGTTTATAGGAATTCAATCCTTTGATCAGCGTAACCAGCTCTTCAGCTTTTAACGCATCCAGTTCGGAAGTGGAAAGGATGTTGGTATAGGGTGATTTTTCTCCATAAACACCATAATTATACAAGGCTTGCCATAAAATGGTTTGCTTTGATAATTTGTCATCAGTACGACGTTTTTTTATGTCAGCCACCAGGTTATCAAGGGCAGGTTTGTTGACCTGAGGGTCAGAAAGTAACGACTCAAATAGAGTTAGTGCCTTGGTCATATTTTCACTTAAACCGCTCAGTGAAACCCATACTTCCACATCGGAACTGTTCACATTCAAGGAACATCCCAGTTTGTAAAACTCTTCCTGGATCTGTTTGGGTGTGTATTTTGAAGTACCCAAATACTTCAGATAATCAAGGGCAATTCCCAACTCACGATTGGTATTGGTCCCCATCTCAAAGTAATAGTAGAGTGAAAAAGTCTGGTTTTCAGCATTGACTTTGTATAAAACCGGAATATTATTTTTCAGATTAAACTTTTTTATATCCTGATCATAATTGATAAATACCGGTTCAATAGGTTGAGTAGGTTCTGCTACAATTTTTTTCAGGAAAGCCGATTCATCATCACGATTCATGGCCACCGGAGTGATCTGGGGTTTCACTATTTTTTTTGTTTCCGGAGCAGTTCCATTGCGTTTATACACCAATACATAATTATCGCCATAATTATTCCTGGCAAAGTTGATAATATCCTGTTTGGTAATTTTTGATAAACGTTCTACATTTTTAACGGTTTCAACATGGGGTATCTCTTTGATAAATTCATCCATCAAGCCCATTACGCGGCTGCTATTTGATTCAGAGTTTTTAATTTCACTCAGTTTGATATCGTTGATGATGGCAGGGATGAGCCAATCGGGAAAAGCGCCTTTTTTCACCAGATCAATTTGTTCCATTATCAGATTTTTTACCTCTTCCAATGATTGACCTTCCTTTGCCTTACCAGAAAAAATATTAACAGAATAATCTTTCAGAATGTACGAAAACGCATTGGCTTCCAACACTTTTTGTGCTTGATTTAGGTTCAAGTCCATTAATCCGGCTGTACTGTTGCTTAAAACCATGTTGAATATTGTTACCAGGTCAGCATCTTTGGTAGCTGCTCCACCCAAACGGTAGCCAATGGTTACCGATTCAGCATCCGGTCCAACCACTTCTTTGATGATCGGTTTGGTGATCGGGTCTTCGATGCCAGGAACATAACGGGGAACCGGTTTTGAAATCAATTGACCGAATGTTGCATCAATCTCTTCAATTACCAAATCCGGGTTAAAGTCACCGGATAAAATGAGGGCCATATTGTTGGGGACGTAGCGGGAAGCAAAATAGCTGCGTAAAGATTTCAGAGAAGGATTTTTCAGATGCTCAACTTCTCCGATCGTAGTTTGAGTTCCATAGGTGTTTTTCCGAAATAATCCGGAAAAAAGATCTTCGAAAACTTTGTCTTCATCGTTATCGAGGCTTATGTTTTTTTCTTCATACACCGTTTCCAATTCAGTGTGAAACAGGCGGAAGATGGGATCCTGGAACCGCTCTTTTTCAATATCAAGCCATTGGCCGATCTTGTTTGAAGGAATATCATTGATATACACGGTTTCTTCAAAGGATGTAAAGGCATTGGTTCCCTTTGCACCAATCACCGATAACAATTTATCATATTCGTTGGCAATGGCATAAGTTGCAGCCAGGCCGGAAATACTATCGATTTCATGATAGATTTTTTTCCGTTGTAAAGTATCGGTCGTTTTTTTGTATATTTCAAATTTGTATTCGATCTGATCGAGCAATACTTTTTCCTTGCTGAAGTCTTTGGTTCCGAATTCGTCGCTGCCTTTAAACATCATGTGTTCGAGATAATGCGACAAACCTGTGTTATCGGATGGATCATTTTTACTGCCGGTTCTGACAGCGATGGCCGTCTGAATGCGGGGTGCATCCTTATAAACTGTAAGGTAAACTTTTAATCCGTTGGCCAGGGTATAGATCCTTACTTTCATCGGATCGCCCGGAACAGTGTCGTACTTGTATGATTTTTGCGCAAATGTACTTACAGTAAAAATCAGAAGTAACGAAATCAAAGCAAAATGCAATGTTGTTTTCTTCATTGGAAAAAATTTATGGGGTTGAAAAAACAAATAGGGTTAAAATAAAAATTTAGAATTGCAAATATAGATAAAAGTGCAATTCGTTGATGCTGGAAAGATTGGTTAATTAACCGTAAAAACGAGAAGTCCTCCTGATTAAAGAATTAAAGGCAGGATCTATTTGTGAAACCTTCTGATGAAATCCTCTACTTCCGGTACACCACCTTGGTAAATCAGGTATCCATTATAAGGTTCGCGGGGGGTGATTTCGCCATTGATAGGGGTAAGCATAATTTCTTTCACTTTGGCAAGGTCACTGGTTTGTCCCAATGCCCAGCTAAGTTTGATGAATGCCACTTCAGGGAGCATATTTTCGGCAGGAATAATCCCTTTGGCCATCAGGTCACGACCGGTATCATATACAAACATGTGAACATATCCCCACAGGGTTTGTACGGTCATGTATATAGCAACTCCTTTGGCAATGGCCCGTTCGATGGCAGGATAGATTGGTTTATTTACATGCCCCAGGCCAGTACCGATGATGATGATCCCTTTGTAACCAGCATCCACCAAAGCATCAATTACATCGGGTTTCATATTCGTATAGTAATAAATCATGGTCACCTTTTCTTCATAATAGGGCATGATGGTTACATTCCGATCTTTGCGCCGGTGATGGTAATCCTGTTTAATGGGGACAACCCCTTGTCGGGTTACGGTAGCCAGTGGTGTATCACCGATGGTACGAAAGGTGGAACGATAGGAAGAGTGCATCTTCCTGACACGGGTTCCCCGATGCAAAAAGCCATATTCGTCAGAAGTAGGCCCGAACATACACACCATCACTTCGGCAATGTCGCCATGAGCAGCGGCGGTAGCAGCATGCATCAGATTCAGAGCTGCATCGGAGCTGGGGCGGTCGGACGATCGTTGAGAACCTACCAACACAATGGGAATCGGCGAGTTCTGTACCATAAAATTCAGCGCCGCAGAAGTATAATGGAGGGTATCAGTACCATGTCCAATAATGATTCCGTCAATCCCATTTTCAATTTCCTTACCAATAGCAATCGCCAATTTCATATATTGTTCAGGTCCCATGTTTTCACTGAACACAGCAAATATTTTCTCCGTAGTAAGATTGCAGATATCGGCCAATTCAGGAACTGACCCATACAACTCACCTGGTGAAAAGGCAGGAATCACTGCACCGGTACGATAATCAAGCCGGGAAGCAATGGTACCACCGGTACCAAACAATTTAACATTGGGTTTGTCTTTGGAATAAGGAAATTCCTTTTCCGGAATTTTATAGACTGCCTTTTTGTAACCCAATTCGGTAATGAGGGTGATACCGTCGATAGCAACTCCAATATTATAACCGGTAAAAATTTTTAAAACGATATGTTTGTCGTCGGTGTTCTCAGCACGAGGAAGGATGGTGCCTTCAAATGTCCCGCGGGTGGAATCGACTCTTACTTTTGCCCATACCCTGGCATTGAACTTTTGTAGTACTTCGAGTGCGCGGCCTTTATAACCTTGAAAAATATCTTCGCTCATAGTCAAATGGTGAAATGGTGAAATGATGAAGTGATGAAAAAATGTTAATTGTTCAGGTATTACGTAAACTTGTTATCTTATTACATGATTGCATCGTGGAGTTCCCTCAAAGAAATGTTCCCGGTTGCGAGTTTATTAAGGTTTCCCATAATCCAGCGGGAGGCAGCAGTTTCATCAGATGAAGTCCGGATCTCCTTGTATTTCTTGACCAGGAAGGGAAGTTTCCCAAGTATTTCCTCTTTAGATACTTTTTTGAAGTCCAGGGTTGTTAAAATCGACTCAAAATCCATTTTAGGATGTTGGTAAAGGTGAATGAGTATTTGTTTTGCCAGCGCCAGATCAAGATGAGCGTCAACCAAGTATTTCAACAAATCAAAAACTTTATCGTAGGTAAAATCGGGTAATGCAGGATATTGGCCCTGAATATGCTTCAGTGTATGAGCCAGTAATGAGGAAGTAAACCGGGCCGGAATATTCAGTTCATTCTGAATTTTCTCAAGTAATGGCATCAAGTTATGCTTCAGCAGGTATGTATGGGTATCTTCGGGCACCTTCCAATCCATTAGCTGGTCGATACGGTCGGCTACTAAAGTCGGGAGATGGCATGCGATTTCATTAATAATGTCATCATCCAGAGGGATGGGAGCTGAGTCGGTATCGGGATACATACGATCGGCACCGGGTAACACCCGTTCAAAAATCGTGGTTCCACCTTCAAACGATTTGCGGGTCTCCTTAGGAACACCGGTAAAAGCTAATTTACACCGTTCTTCAATGGTTTCCAAGGCGGTTTTGATATCATCTTCCGGGCCCCAGAAAATAAGCTGGCCATCTTCTTCCTTGCTGCCCAACATTGATCTTACTTTTGTCCAGGCCTTTTCTCCAACCACATCATCAAACATTTCGGAGTGGATCATATTCGGCTTTTCGATACAGGCAATGACTTTCAGACGATCCGAAAAATCATCGGCAAACATTTTTCCAGGTTGGGTAAAGTGAGATAAAATCCCTTTAAAATCAGGAAGGTTTACAATATATACTTTAAAGGGGGAATTTTTCGGAACCCCAAAATTTTCCAATTTAAAATCTTTGGCTTTGACCTCTTTATAGGAAATCTTCCAACTATTGACATCTTTGATCCGGTGAACCAATTCTTCTTTTATTGCCAGTAAGGCCCATTGCCTGAAAACCTCATTGTGAGTAAGTTCCGGCATCCAATTGGTATGGGCTACGCCTTTGATCTCAACACGGGTACCTCCTTTACAACTCACATTCACATCGGCCCGGGTAGAACCAATACCGGTTCTTGCTTTGCCTGTGCTGCGATTCAGGAAACGGATATAATCAGCGCCTTCTTTTACTTCGGTCGGGTTTTTGAAATCAGGATAGGTAACTGTTTCAATCAAGGGCATCCCCAGCCGGTCGGTACGGTAAACTCTTACATGTCCGATATCTGAAACCTCACGACAGGCATCTTCTTCCAGGCTGAGTTGAATCAGGCGGACTTTTTTGTTTTTCATCTGGATTTCCCCTTCAATCCCGATGATGGCAGTACGCTGGAATCCGGTTGGGATCGATCCGTCGAGATACTGTTTCCGGGTGATATGAACTTCACCGACTATTTTTAATTTCGACAGCAGAGAAATTTCAACAGCGTAAGCTAAGGCCTCCCGGTTGAGGGGAAATGGAGGTGTATCGTCTACATCATAGGTACAGGCAGACTGATTCTTAATCCGGTAGATAATATTCTTACGAGTCCTGAATTCCATCAAAGCGGTGCCATCATATTCTCCAAGCTCACTTAGGGTGGGACGCATGTGACGGATCAACTCAGCGTCATAGTCATCAGATTTTTGAAAAATTCCTGCGGGACAGTGACAGAAAAGCTTTTCTTTGGTTTTAAGTTGCTGGTGCACCTCAAGTCCCGACATGAATCCGATTCGGTTATAATCGGCCTGGGTGGCTTTTTTGCGCGGGATATATCCTATCTTTTGCTGCGTCTCAGCATAGTTGCGCTTAGGATCAAAGGATTGTTTCATTGTTTAACAAACATAGAGTTAACGAGCTCACAAAATTAGTGATTTTTGAGGATATCTTTCAGGAATTGTTCATTACTTTTGGTAACCTTGAGTTTGTTATCTTTGCTCCGTGAATAAACATTTATGATCCGTCTTTTCAGCGCTTTCTTTTTTCTGACCATTTTTTTTCAATTCGCTGCCGTATCACAGGAAACGACTAAAATTCAATACTCTGGCAATTCTCTGCGATTCAATAAGGAGATTGGTCAAGGTGTTCAGCGGATCATTGGGAATGTGGTCATGAACCACGACAGCGCCTTCCTGTTTTGTGATTCCGCTTATATGAATGAAGCAGAAAATAAAGTTACTGCTTACGGAAATTGCCGGATAAAGTTGAGTGACACCCTCAATCTTTACAGCGACTCCTTACATTATGACGGAAATACCAAAATAGCCCGTGCACATAGTAATGTCAGGCTGGTCGACAACCAAACCATACTTACCACCGACACCCTGGTATATGACCGAAAAACTCAGATTGCCCAGTATGATTATTGGGGGAAGACCGTCAATGCGAAAAACGTACTGGTCAGTCATCATGGTTATTATTATACCGATAAAAAAGAATTTTTCTTCAAGGATAAAGTCATCATGATCAATCCCGATTACTCCATGTTCTCGGATACCCTGAAGTACAACACCGTTACAGAGATCGCTTATTTTTATGGACCTTCTCACATCATCAGTAAAAATAAAGAGGATTCGATTTATTGTGAAAATGGTTGGTATAATACACGAAATGATATTGCCCGCTTTCATGATCGGGCAAAGATCTATCACGAATCCTCCTATCTCACTGGCGACAGCCTCTACTATGAACGGAAGATGGGATATGGACAGGTGTTTCGTCATGCTATGCTGATCGATACGATACAAAACATTCTGCTTTTAGGCAACTACGGTGAAATGTGGCGTAGTAAAGGCTTTGCCTATATGACCGATAGTGCAGTTTCTATAATGGTTGATAAAAAAGACTCCCTTTTCATTCATTCCGATACAGTTCGATCAACCTTTGACACGGCACAAAACATTAAAAACCTGTTTTTTTATAACAAAGTCAAATTTTTTCGCGGTGATTTACAAGGGATGAGCGATTCGCTGGTATATCATGCTGCCGACTCGGTACTCTTGATGTACAAGGAACCAGTTATCTGGTCGGGTAAAAACCAGCTAACTTCTGATTCAATCCAGATGAGTTTTAGAAACGGGCATGCCGATTCGTTGAAATTATATAACTCGGCGTTCATCATCTTAAAAGACGACTCTGTCCGGTTCAATCAAATCAAAGGGAGAAATGTATTAGCCAAATTCCGTGACAATGATATATACAAGGTTTTGGTCCAGGGTAATGCTGAGACTATTTATTATGTACGCGAAGAGGACAAAAATCTAATCGGGATCAACACAGCAGTATCGAGTGATATGTTGATCTTTCTTGAAAAAAACGAGATAAAAAGCATTACTTACATCACCAATCCGGATGCCCATTTATATCCTGAAAAAATGCTACCCATCCAGGAACGAAAGTTGAAAAACTTCAAATGGCTTGAAGAACGCCGTCCAACAAAAAAATCTGATATTTTTATCTGGTAACCCAATTCCGGATCAAAGCGAAACGGTCATTTTAAAACACCGATACTTTAACGTACTTCTTAGGATTGGCCTTAATATCCTCTAATAATAAATTGAGGTCACGCGCGGCCTTTTCCACTTCTTTGTATAGCTGATCATTGGTAAGCAATTGCCCCACAGTTCCTTTGCCATTATTAATCTTTTGCAATACCGAATCAAGGTCGATGACTGCTTTATTGACCTGGGCAATGGTATATGGAATCCGGGCTTTGGCTAATGAGTCGCTGATATTTGAAAAATTGTTAATGACATTGGTGATTTTATCGTTATTCTGTTTCAGGTTCCGGCTGATGGATTCCACGTTGATGATAATGGCAGCGAGGTTATTCCGCTGTGTGCCCATTAAGGTATCGAGGTTATAGGTAGTATGGGCAATATTTTCCAGAGTTTGTTTCACATGCTCAATAGCCATGACCAGATTTTCGCGGGTGTTTTTATTTAGCACCTGCTGAATAATAACGGCAACCGTATCGATGGAACTGATCAGATTCTCCGCTTTTTTCTTTAAGGGAAGTAATTGTTGATTTACCTGATCGCTAAGGGTAGCTTCGGTAAGTGCAATCAAAGTATCTCCATCTTTTGCTATGATCGGACTGTCCCCGGGAATGATTTCTATCTCTCGGGAGCCAAGCAATGTTGAACTGTAAATTCGTGCAGCAGAATTCCGTGGAATAGGATAATCGCCCAGTATATATAGCTCTACAATGATTCTTTGGGGATTTCTCTTATCAAAATACAACTTTTTCACCTGACCAACCTGAAGTCCTTTGATGGAGATAGGATTGGCAGCCACCAACCCATTCACATGGTCATATACCGCGTAAAAAGTCCTGCTGGTTTTAAATAATTCAAGCCCTTTAAGGAACATAAGACCCCATATCAGGATAGCAGTAGCTATGACAAACATCACCCCGACTTTTATTTCTTTAGTGATCTTCACTTTATCATTTTTGTGCAAACATACAAATTATTGTCATTATTTTCCCAGGATACGGCTTGACTCTTCCTGTGATATCCGCTGATTATTTTTAAAAATCACGATAAAAGCATCCCTCACCCCTTTTTGTTTCACTTCGATCAACAACCGTTTGGCCCCTTCGAGTGTAGATTCATCTCCAACAGTATATTTGAACATCCCCCCGTGCTTATACATTTTTACTGCAGGGAAGGATGCAAACTTCGATGAATGAACCCCGATATCAGTGGTAGAAACCCCGATTTGGATTCTGAAAGAAAGCGACGACGGACTGGTTTTTGCAACCATTAATGGGGTAGAATCATATCGGGGACGTACCACCTGTGTACTTTCTTTTTTCAGGATCTCATTTCGTCCAGTCGACTCCATATTTTTAACCGGATTTTCAAGTTTTTCCCGGTAATATTTGAATGCCCGGTAGATTGCTGAGGCAATATATTCTTGTCCTTTATCGGATACAAGGAATTTCTCTTCCACGGGATTGCTAAGATAGCCGGTTTCTACCAGTACGCTTGGCATAGTTGTTTTGTACAATACCATAAATCCGGCCTGTCTTACTCCCCGATTGTTCAGGCCCACCCGCTCTTCCATCTGAGTTTGTATATCGGCTGCAAAATCTGTACTTTGATCAAGATTCGAATTCTGGTTTAGTGAAAAAATAATATACGACTCATCGGAATTTGGATCAAAACCATTGTAAGTTGCCTGATAATCCGACTCTAACAAAATTGAAGCATTCTCTAATTTCGCTGTATTGAGATTGGCTTCCGATTTATGTAACCCCATAATATAGGTTTCCGCCCCTTTGAGAGTATGAGAATTGTTGGCATTACAATGGATGGAGATGAAGAGATCCGCTTTGTTCTCGTTGGCAATCTCAGCACGGCGGTACAATTCCACAAAGTTGTCCCGGTCGCGGGTATAAATTACCCTGACCCCTTGCATATTACGCTGGATCATATTACCCAGTTTAAGCGCGATCGAAAGGTTGACACTCTTTTCCTTGGCGATTTTCCCCAGAGCACCGGGATCAAATCCTCCGTGACCGGCATCAATAACCACCGTATGTATTGTGTTTTTTCTCTGTGCCTGAGCGGGTAGAAAGAAAAAAAGCGCTATGAAATATATCAGCAAATGCTTAAAAAATAACTGCATCCGTGGAATATGATTGTTAAAGTATCTTAAAAAAAGGTCGTGGTTCAATAATTTTGATTAGTTTTGAAACCCGCAGAATAACGGCAAATGAGCCATTTTATGCTGAATCTGTTTACAAAAACAAAGATAGGACATTAACCCCGGAATTCAGAAAAGAAGTTGTTAACGAAATTATTAACAAGGTCTTCCCTGCTCTCTCTCTTTTTACTCCTCTTCTTCCTGCCCATCACGCATGTGATCGCCCAGGATTCGATCAGGCGGTTAAAAATTGATTCGATACGAATCGATTCTGTTCATAAAGATACCCTGACCAATAAAGCCATCCATAGGAACTCCTTAGAAAACAAGGTCGATTACCATGCTAAGGATTCCTTGCGGTTTGAAATCAAAGATCAAAAAGTATTTTTGTACAAGGAAGCCGATATTAAATACCAGGATATCAATCTGAAAGCAGGCTATATGAGGATTGATTTTCCAAAAAACAAGGTTTATGCCACCGGAATTCCTGATTCTACGGGAAAAAATCAGGAAAATCCCGAATTTATCGAGGGAGGACAAACTTTTAAATCAAAGGAGATCAATTATAACTATACTACAAAACGGGGATTCATCAATACAGTTTTCACCAAACAAGACGAAGGGTACCTTCATGGCACTGTGGTAAAAAAGATGGAAAATGATGTCACCTACATCAAATCTGGTTCTTATACCACCTGCGATCTGGAAGAAAATCCCCACTTCAGTTTTAAATTCAGCAAAGGAAAAGTAATTCCTGGCAAACGGGTTATCACCGGCCCTGCTTACATGGATATTGCCAACGTGGCAACTCCGTTGTTTATTCCCTTCGGTTACTTCCCCAACCGGGCAGGGCAACGTTCGGGTATCCTCTTACCTACTTACGGGGAATCAGCCAACCGGGGGTTTTATTTCGAAAACTTCGGCTACTATTGGGCGATGAACCCATACATGGACCTCACGATTCAAGCCGACATATACACTCATGGAAGTTGGGCCATCAAACCAACCTTCCGGTATAACAAACGATATCATTACAATGGTTCCTTTAATTTCAGTTATGCCGTCAATTTATTAGGCGCTGCCGATTCGCCCGATTTTCAGAAATCGAAAGACTTCCAGGTGCGATGGGTCCATAACCAAGATGCTAAAGCACGGCCACATAGCAGTTTCTCGGCGAATGTAAACATTGTAAGCAACACCTATAATAAATACAATCTCGCTTCCAGTCCCGAGTCATACCTTTCCAATACCTTTCAGTCAAGTATTAACTATTCTACCAACTTCGCCGGAAAATACTATCTGAACCTCAATTTTAATCACAGTCAAAATACCATCAGTAAAACCATCAATATCACCCTGCCCCAGGTTTCTTTCTCTGTAAACCAGTTCTATCCTTTCCGTCGTCAAAACCCCGTAGGAAAATTAAAATGGTATGAACAAATCTGTTTAAAGTACAATCTGGATATGGAAAACCGGTACAATACGGTTGATTCAAACTTTTTAAAAGGAAAATGGCTTGATTCTCTTCAAAATGGGATGCGACATAGTATTCCCATCAGCGCTTCCTTCCGGGTTTTGAAATTTTTCAACTGGACCAATTCCATTTCCATAAACGACCGTATGTATTTGAAAACCATTCGAAAACAATACATCGATACCGTTTTTTTATCGTCCGATTCAACCACCATCGATCGCGAACTTCAAACCAGCTATGTTTCAGGATTTGCCAACGCATTTGACCTTAACCTCACCTCTTCTATTAACACCCGAATATATGGAATGTATCAATTCAAGGGAAAAGGGTTGATCCGCGCGATCAGGCACATGGTAACCCCAACTGTAGCGTTTACCTATACACCCAACTGGGGCGCTTCCGGACTGGGTTACTGGCAGGATGTAGCCAACGACCCCAATGTCATTTCCGGACGTTATTCTATCTTTGAACAGGGAATCTATGGCGGCCCCCCGGGAATAAAGTCTGGGCTCATTAGTTTTGCCATCAGCAATAACCTTGAAATGAAGGTAAGAAACCGAAAAGACACCATCAACGGATTCAAAAAAATTCCATTGATTGATGATCTGACAATCCGGACTTCATACGACCTGGCCAGGGATTCTGTGAATTGGGCACCCATCACCGTAACTGGGCGAAGTACCATCATCAATGGTCTTACTGTACAATATGCCTGGCAGTGGGATATGTATGCCCGTAATGCACAGGGACAACGGATCAATACTACCGAATGGGAACTTAACCACCGCCTGATCCGACTTGATAATACTTCCTGGGATGTGGGTTTGTCATACTCCCTCAATTCCGAAAAAGTCAAAGGAAAAAAAACAACAACCAAAGGCACTCCTCAGGAACGTCAAGATATCGTCGATTACTATGACTATTATGTAGATTTCGATATTCCGTGGAATTTTTCGGTAAACTACAGTTTCCGCTACACCAAAACCTGGGCCAATGCAGTTCAGACACGTGTTTCGAACATTGTCCAAACGCTGAATTTCAATGGGGGATTAAATATAACCCCAAAGTGGAAAATAACGTTGACAACAGGCTGGGATTTTGTAAACGGACAACTTTCGTATACCTCTATTGATGTTTATCGTGATCTTCATTGCTGGGAAATGAGGTTTGGATGGATCCCAAAAGGAGGGCAACAAAGCTGGAATTTCTCCATCAATGTCAAAGCCTCCATCCTGCAGGATTTGAAATTGAATAAAAAACGTGATTTCAGAGACTATGGCAATTGATAAATGGCGAAATTGCAAAATAAAAATTATATGATATGAAAAAAGTAATTGAAACGACTCATGCTCCGAAAGCGATCGGACCATACAGCCAGGCGATTGATGTAAATGGCATATTATTTATTTCCGGGCAGATACCTTTGAATCCGGCTACTGGAAAAATGGTAGAAGGCGGAATAGCCGAACAGACTGAACAGGTAATGAAAAACATCGCGGCCATTTTGAAAGAAGCTGGTTATACCTTTAAGGATGTAGTAAAAACGACCTGTTTGTTGAGCAACATGGATAATTTTGCAGCCATGAATGCCGTATATGGAAAGTTTTATCCGGAAAACCCGCCCGCCCGGGCAGCTTTTGGAGTGGTTAAACTTCCCATGGGATCACTGGTCGAGATTGAAACGATCGCAGCTCACTGACCCATCAGGATATAGGGAGCCCAAACGAGCGGAAGAGCAGTTTTCGGATTGCTGATCATCTGCAATTTGACTTCTCGCAATGCTTCGCTATAGGTCTTCCCTGATAGCCATCTTCGGTAAAAATCGATCATGAAGTGATGCGCATACTCATCCGTTACATTCCATAAAGTAGAAAGAATGTTATGTACTCCGGCTATCATAAAATTTCTTGAGAAATACACACTGTTCATCCCGGCACTCATGAATCCCCGATACGAACTACAGGAATTCAGTACCAGTAAATCAGCATTCAGATGAAGATCGCGAATTTCTTCAGACGTTAAAAGTCCCGGTGAAGGGTGTGCCGCTTTTTCTTCCGGCTGGAATCCGGTGAAAATAAATCCGCCTGGATGATCGTCATATTTGCCAGATATACAATGAGTTGCCAGGTGAATTATTTTTCCACGGGTAACATTTTTTACAAAGCTTTCTTCTCCGGAAAATTGAATGAAAATTTGCTGGTCCGGATAGCCTTTCTTTTTGAACAACCGGCCAATTTCCGTAGTCTCTTTTAAAGAAAAAGGGATAGTGGAAATGGCAGATTTGGTTTTAATTACCGGTGAAAATCCTATAAAAAGGAGTTCCGGTTCAGGGTTGCAATTGAAAGGTTCCTCCCATTTTCGTAATGACCAGTGATAAATGATCTCAAAATCCTGCACCAGATAATGTGAATTTTTTGGCGTAAAGGGTTCCGAATAATTATGACACCGAATAAACGCTTCAAAAGGCAAACCATTTAATTCCTCTCCCGGAATAATGATCATTCTTTTCTTTCCCAATAAAAGATCTTCAATTGGAGCTACAAGAAAAGCATATAATGTTTGACCTGAAACATAAAAGTTATAATAACCCGCCGTTTTCAATGATCTACTAAATCTTTTCACAATGGTTAAAAACCAGAGGTCAACCGACTGACAGGAAGAATAGATTACATCATTTGTAACAGCGGTCAATATTAAAGTTGAATCGGAAAGATAATATTCCAATAATATTTCGTCAGATTTTAGTTTTTCCTGAATCTGTTTCAGATGATTTCCGGTGGTATCGGTTTGGGCATTCAACCCATTCGGGGCGCTCACCAATAAGATGGCTGCAATCATAGCTATTATTAATGCACAAAACCTCATTCCTTGCAACATACTACAATCAAAAAAGCAATATCTTCCCCATCATTACAAAATTATCCTCAATGGTTATCTTCCAATAATAGAGTCCGATTCGAAGATCATCCGTTGAAAACTTGTATTGATTATCGTGAACAATCTGAATCTCATGTATTTCCCGACCTTCATTATCCATAATCGTAATGATGATTTCCGGTTCGTTAAAATTCTTTTCCCATAGAAAAACAATTTTTTCTCCATGATGCATTCGTATGTTAACCTGTGGTGAGATCAGTTTCAGCGGGAATGATCGGATCGACTGACCTATCAAGGATTCAAACTCCGGCAATGGCGAACAATTTTCAGCCAGGAGCGACCGATATAATAAATTTTTCCGGCCATCCAGTGCAATCTCTCCATGTAGTGGAGAATACGCAGGCCAGTAATTTGACAAGCTGGTCGATGGATTTGATGTTTCGAGATTGGTCTTGGCTTTTTCAACCTGAGCAAAAGGATGATCATGGCTTTTTTCCAGGAAAAACACCAACCCGATAGAAAAAAGTGCAATGACAGATGCAGCAATCAGGAGCAATGGATTGATCTTCCGGGTTCGGGGTTCAACATGTTTGAATGTTTGCAATTTTTCATAAAAATCCATGGCTTCCTTATCTGAGAGAAGTTCATTCAGCGCTTGATCTACGGATAGTTCAGCCCGCAGTAATGAGTTCACCTGAAGGCTTTTCTGAAAAAGCTCCTTCTCCGTTTCGTTTAACTCATTCGCAACATAGCGATCAATCCAATCGCTGGAAATTTCCGGTTTATTCATATTGGATAAATTGATGACAGTTTGGATCATTCATGATTTTTTTTCGAAGCATATTCTTACATAAATATTTTCGTTCTTTTGCATAGGTCACATTTTTATAATTCATGATGATAGTAATCTCCTTCAAAGATGTTTTAGTAAAAAAGAGGCGGAGTATTCGTTGACAGTCGGGAGGCAATAAATAAAAATGTTTTTGCAACAATCGCATTTTTTCAATTTGAAATTCATTGATATCAGAATCCTCTGTTATATAATGTCCCTTTTCTTCCTGAACTTCAAAACTGGCTTGATACAACAAACGGTATTTACGTTCAAGTCGTTGTAACCAGATATTTTTACTGATGGCATAAAAATAGGTCTTTAAGCTACAGGCCAATTGAATCGAACCATCACAGCTACGCTTATAAAGAACGAAGATGGCATCTTGAAAAACGTCTTCAACATCCTGCCGGGTTCCCGAATTTCGTTCTACCAGGGAGCGAATTACTGGCAAAAATTCTTTATAAAAATATTGGATAATGCCGCTTTTGTTTTGTTTCAGCCCTTGAATAAGAGCAAAATCAGAATAGTGAAGTGCCATAATAAAACGAGTTGATATAGCTTAATCATAGAAAAGTAAAAAAGGTAATATGATTGTTCATAATTTTTTTTTAAACAGAAATAGAGATAATTAATATGACAGGGGAACGTTATGTTTAGTTGCGTCAAAATAAAAAAAAGCCGTCTGTATAGGCGGCTTTTTTTTAAAATTCTAAACAGAGGATTGCTATTCCTTGAACTTCATCCCCAGGTTAAAGAAAACAAATGACCACAGGTCGGTGGTCTCCGCTATTTGTTTGGTGATAGGCATCCCTGCCCCGTGGCCAGCCTTGGTTTCGATGCGTACAAGTACCGGGTTGTTTCCTTTCTGTTTTGCCTGAAGGGTCGCGATAAATTTGAAAGTATGGGCCGGAACAACCCGGTCATCATGGTCGGCAGTAAAAGCGAGGGTAGCCGGGTATTGTACTCCATCTTTCAGATTATGTAATGGCGAATATTTGATCAGATAGTCGAATCCTTCTTTGGTATCGCTGGTTCCATAATCGCTGGCCCAGGCCCATCCGATAGTAAATTTATGATATCGTAACATATCCATAACGCCTACCTGAGGAATTGCTACCTTGAAAAGGTCAGGACGCTGGGTCATGCAGGCACCTATCAGCAATCCGCCATTGGAACCTCCCATGATCGCAAGCAATTCAGGGGAGGAATATTTCTCTGAAATGAGGTATTCGGCTCCGGCAATAAAATCATCAAATACATTTTGCTTGAGGCTCTTGGTACCTGCTTTGTGCCAGTCCTCACCGTATTCGCCACCTCCACGGATGTTGGCAATAGCATAAACCCCGCCATTTTCCAGAAAGATCATCCGGCTGAGACTGAAACTGGGCGTTAAACTGATATTAAACCCTCCATATCCATATAACAAGGTAGGATTCTTTCCATTCAGCAACAGCCCTTTTTTATAAATCAGGAACATGGGGATGGTGGTTTTATCCTTACTTGCATAAAAAACCTGACTGACTTCATATAGATCAGGATTGAAGCCAATCTCTGGTCGGGTATAAACCTCAGAATAATTCTTCTGCACATTAAATTTGAAAACCGTCATTGGAAAAGTGAAGGACGTATATCCATAAAAAGCAATATTATCTCCTTTTTTCCCTTTGAAGCCTGCCAGAGTACCAATACCCGGAAGTTTCATCTCATCGATAAACTTTCCCTGCAGATTATAAATAAATGCTTTTGATGTGGCATTCTGCATATATTCCGATATCAACATTTCTCCCGCAAGAGTAACCGATTCAAGCACATCGTCCCGTTCCGGAATAATCGTTTTCCATTTGCGAGGCTCCGGGGTTTGTGGATCCATAAGAACCAGTTTCTTTTTCGGCGCTTTATAATTTGTAACCACCAACAATTTTTCACCAACATTATCCACCACATTATATTCGAAATCGAAACCTTCCGTCAATTGCTTGAAAGGCATATTCTTTTTTGTCAGATCTCTATAATAAAGCATCGTTCCGCTCGTAGATTCTGATTCATAAAGAATTAAAAAACGTTCATCTTCCGTTACATCAGCCCCATAATTTCGTAAGGGAAATTTGGAGTTCCGATAAATCAGTTGATCCTCTTTTTGTGAAGTGCCAACTTTATGGAAATAGACCTTATGATTTTCGTTTTTCTTGGATAATTCCATTCCTTTTTTGGGTTCATCATACCGACTGTAATAAAATCCATCAGCCTGCCATGACATTCCTGAAAACTTGACCCAACGAAGGGTATCGGGAAGCATTTTACCCGATTCAATCTCCATGACATGGATCTCGTTCCAATCGGAACCACTCTTGGCGATACTGTATGCAAGATATTTCCCATCGTGTGAAACAGCGGTCTGTGTAAGGGCAACAGTGCCATCGGAAGAAAACTTATTGGGATCCAGTAAAACCCTGGCATTTCCTTTCAGCCCTTTTAGTACATAGAAAACTGATTGATTTTGCAATCCGTCATTTTTAAAATAAAAATAATAGGGTCCCTGACGAAAAGGTATTCCATACCTTGGATAATTCCACATCTTGGTTAACCGTTCTTTTATTTTATCGCGGAATGGGATCTGTGAAAGATACTGGTTGGTAACAGCATTTTCAGCTTCAACCCAGGCTTCTGTTTCTTTTGAGGTGTCATTTTCGAGCCATCGGTATGGATCAGCTACCTTAGTTCCAAAATAAGTATCCACCGTATCTACTGTTTTAGTAACGGGATACTTGACCATTATTCTTTGTTTACAACCATTCATAACAATAAATAAGGTAAGAATGAAGAAAAAGTATTTTTTTTTCATAGGCCTTTTTTTTATTTTGAATAAACTGATATTTCGGGTTATGAAGCCGATTTTTGCAGTAAATTTATGGCATTAAATGGATAAAATCAATTAAAGGGATCTTTTCATGAAAAAAAAAATAAAATCCATAACAATTACTCAATTCGACTATATCATCCGGAACGTGACCGACGAAGAAGTGGATATTCAAGGACATCCAAATCATTACAGCGAATATGATCCCGAAGGGCATCCCTTGAAGGAGGTTAAATATGACCGCCGTGGAAATTTTGAAGAGATGATCACTTATGAATATGACGGAACGGGGCATCTAATCTGCGAAACCTATTATCCTGAAGAAAATGAAGCCGCGGAAAAAAAGACCTTCGAATACGATGGTTCAGGACAGCTAATACATGCATTCAAACATTACCTGGATAATTCCGTCGACACGATTGATTATGAATACGATGGAGCAGGTCAATTGATAAAAAAGACGACACATAATGAGGATGGGGAAATCGAACAGGTTGAAAAATTTACCTGGGAGGAAGGGAAACTGATCCGGGAAGAAATTTTTGATGACTCCGGAGAGTCCTTATCCCTATGGGAAGACCGTCCTGTTGATATGAAGAATACCCGGATCACCCGCAACGAGAAAGGCATGGTTATTAAAGAAGTAGAAGTGAACGATCGGGAAGAGATACTCTCAACCATCGAACGTATTTATGACGAAGAAGACAGAGCCTTAGAGACCCGGGTATGGATGGATGGCCGGGGAGAAAGTTTTTCCCGACACTATTTTCTGAAATACGAATATTCTTTTTTTGAATCTTAACGTGAATTAAATCCTTCAATCAAGATCATTCAGCAGCCTATCATCAACAAAATTCGGCAGGGTAACCTGAAGTCGGGGTTCTTCTTTCATGGCACGCCGGATAGCAAATCCTGCTTCTTTGTTTCGGGCCCATGCACGACGGGCAATTCCATTATTAACATCCCAGTGAAGCATCAGTTTTAACCTCCGTGCAGTTTCTGCTGTTCCGTCTAACAACATTCCGAATCCTCCATTGATGACCTCACCCCATCCAACTCCACCGCCATTGTGGATGGAAACCCAGGTAGCGCCGCGGAAACCGTCGCCAATTACATTTTGGATAGCCATATCGGCAGTGAAACTGGAACCATCATAAATATTGGAGGTTTCACGATATGGGGAGTCTGTGCCCGAAACATCATGGTGGTCACGACCCAACACAATGGGTGCAGATAGATCACCCTTTTTGATGGCTTCGTTAAAAGCTGCTGCAATCTTTGTTCTGCCTTCACAGTCGGCATACAAGATCCTTGCCTGTGAGCCCACAACCAGCTTGTTTTTACCTGCTTCCCGGATCCAGTGAATATTATCGCGCATCTGCATTTCGATTTCATGTGGGGCATGGGCAGCAATTTCAGAAAGAACATGGGCAGCAATTTGATCAGAAAGTGCCAGATCCTCGGGTTTGCCTGAAGTACAAACCCAACGGAAAGGACCAAATCCATAGTCGAAAAACATCGGTCCCATGATATCCTGCACATAAGATGGATAAATGAAAGTACCATCCGGCTTCATTACCGCAGCACCAGCCCGGCTCGCTTCCAATAAAAAAGCATTTCCATAATCCCAGAAATACATTCCCTGATGAGCGAGCTTGTTGATGGCAACAATCTGACGGCGAAGCGATTGTTGTACCGCTTCTTTAAATTTTTCAGGGTTTTCCACCATCAGGGTATTGGATTCTTCAAAAGTCAATCCTGCCGGATAATAACCACCTGACCAGGGATTGTGTAAAGAGGTTTGATCGGAACCGAGTTCCACCTTAACATCATGTTCGGCTAAATATTCCCACAAATCAACAACATTGCCCTGATATGCAAGCGAAACCGCTTCTTTTTTAACAGCAGCTTGCTTTATTCTGTGTGCCAACTCTTCCAATGAAGTAAAAACCTCATCCACCCATCCCTGTTCATAGCGCTTTTTCACCGCTTTGGGATTGATTTCAGCAATCACTCCAACTGCGCCGGCAATAACCGAGGCTTTGGCTTGTGCTCCCGACATTCCACCCAGTCCAGATGAGACAAACACCTTTCCTCCTATTCCATCAGAACTTTTCATCCGGTCGGCATTCAAAATGGTAATGGTTGTTCCATGTACGATCCCCTGAGGGCCGATATACATATAAGATCCGGCAGTCATTTGTCCATACTGGGTTACCCCTAAGGCATTGAACCTTTCCCAGTCGTCGGGTTTTGAATAATTGGGAATCATCATCCCATTGGTGACCACCACGCGGGGTGCTTCTTTATGGGAAGGAAAGAGCCCCATGGGATGACCCGAATACATTACCAGAGTCTGTTCATCGGTCATTTCCGACAAGTATTTCATGGTAAGCAGATACTGAGCCCAATTCTGGAATATAGCTCCATTTCCGCCGTAGATAATCAATTCATGAGGATGCTGGGCAACAGCCGGATCCAGATTATTCTGAATCATGAGCATGATGGCCGCAGCTTGCAGCGATCGATGCGGATATTCAGAGATATTGCGCGCGAACATTCGATAGGACGGACGCAAGCGATACATATAAATCCGGCCATATTTGTTTAGTTCTTCAGCAAATTCTTTTGACAAAACCGAATGGTGCCTGGGTTCGAAATAGCGAAGGGCATTTTTAAGTGCCAACTTTTTTTCCTCTGGAGTAAGGATATCTTTCCTCACCGGGGCGTGGCTCACCGAGGGATCGCGGGGAGTGGGATCCGGTAAAATTTCCGGGATTCCCATCTTTACCATTTGTTTAAATAATTCAGTTTCCATAGTATCCTATTTTGGTCAGATTTTCTCCTGCGACAGATGAAGAATCTGATAAAGTAAATCCCGTGCTCTGAAAAGTTGTGCTTTGACAGTTCCCATGGGCAAATCAAGCTCCGTGGCTATTTCCTCATAGGTCCATTCCTTGAAATAACGAAGCTCGATCAGTTGTCGGTAATGAGGTTTCAACTTCTCCACCACTTCATGCATCAAGGCGATCTTTTGCTTTTCGATAATCTTTTCTTCCGGATCGGGCGTATCCGATGGAAGATTTGAGGGATGGTTGGGCCCTTCCTCTTCCTCATCCCCGAAAATCCCGTCGGTGAATTGAATTCTTTGGTTTTTCCGTAAAAAATCAATACAATTATTGGCCGCTATTTTAAATAACCATGTGCTAAAGGCAAAATCAGGGGTATATTGTTGCAGGTTTTTAAATGCCTTCCCGAATGCTTCAATCGTTAGGTCTTCGGCATCGGTGGTATGATTGGTCATTTTCAGCATCATAAAATAGAGCGAATCACGATAGTTATTAAGCAACTCGGCATAGGCTTTCTGATCTCCCTGATGGAGCGCCCGTTGTACCAAAAAATAATCACGACGGGCTTTTTCAGTAAGATGGTCAATTACTTCCATTTTCTGGATTTATGAAAAATATTAGAAACCAAAACAGAAGTATTCAATATCAGAAGGACAATTTCATAGAACGGACTCCAGGGAATCAAATCCCGTTCACCCAACTGCTTCATCGCTCTGGACCCTACGAAATATTGCGAGAAAAGGCGAAGCAAAAACAATCCCAGAACAGGAATGACCGATACTTTTCCAATAAGCAATCCGATGGTCAGCGCATAAAACAGCAGCAAGCTCAGGGAATAAGCGCCAAGCAGGATCTTATGTTTGAATTTATAATGATTGCTGGTAGAAAGATGTCTTTTTTTCTGGGTGATCCATTTCCCAAAATGAAATTTTGGATCAGAATACGTAAAACTTCCAGGATGAAGCATGATGGCAGTATTCGACCGATTTGCAACCCGATTGACAAACAGATCATCATCGCCCGAACGGATCTGATAATGGGAAATAAACCCTTTATTCCTATAAAATACCGGTTTAAGATAGGAAAGGTTCCTGCCCACTCCCATGTAAGGTATCCCAGCTAAGGCATAAGAAAGATACTGAATTGCGATGTGTACTGTATCATAACGAATCAACTTATTCAGGAATCCTTTGTGGCGGTTATAAGGGCCATAACCAAGTACCACTTCCACCCCGGGTTTGAAACCGGAAGCCATTTTTTTAATCCACTCTCTGGAAGCGGGTTTGCAATCGGCATCGGTGAGTAATATTTTATCATAGCGAGCCGATTTGATTCCAATGGATAATGGGAATTTTTTACCTGAAAAAAAGTTGAGATCTTCCTCTATGGTTATGGTTTTTAAGTGAGGAAACTGTTCTTCAAATCCTTGTAACAGGAAACGGGTATCATCGTCAGAAGCATGATTGACCACCAATACTTCATATTCCGAATAATCCTGATCCAGAATAAAAGGAAGGTTTTCTTTTAAATGATAATACTCATTGTGTGCACAAATCACAACCGATACCCCGGATTGTGAATCTGGTACCGACTTAGTACGATAGTGGGCAAGACGCCAGAAAAAGCCCCAATAAAAAATCAATTGAATAGCCCACATCAAGGTAAGAAGGGCTAAAAGAGCAAGAGAGAGAAATCGGGTATCTATCAATAAATCAACCATCTAATAAATTTTATCGGACGATGGGCAAAGTTATTCATTCTGCGCGAATAAAAATCAGGTTTGTGGATAATTTGAAAGAAGCCTTACCTTTGCCAGTATAATTATTAATCCATTCCTATTTGAATTTCGAAATACTTCATCGCGATAAAGGGTCCAATGCACGGTCGGGTTTGTTAACTACTGATCATGGTCAGGTGGAATCTCCATTTTTCATGCCGGTTGGTACGGCAGGCGCAGTAAAAGCTTTACATATAGAACAACTGCGAAACGATATCCAGGCACAGATCATGCTTTCCAACACCTACCATCTCTATTTACGGCCGGGGGTGGATATCATCTCCAAAGCAGGTGGAATTCATCGTTTCAATGGCTGGGATAAACCCGTTCTGACCGATAGCGGCGGATATCAGATTTATTCCCTCGGTGACATTCGTAAATTCACCGACGATGGGGTGGTTTTCCAATCTCATATCGACGGGTCAAAACATGTCTTTACCCCGGAAATAGCAGTTGATGTGCAACGTGCATTGGGGGCCGACATTATCATGGCGTTTGACGAATGTACCCCGTATCCCTGTGATCTGATATATGCTAAAAAATCGATGCACCGCACCCATCATTGGTTACAAGGATGTTTGAAACGATTTGCTCAAACAGAATGTCCACATGGTTATTCACAAAGCCTGTTTCCCATAGTACAGGGAAGCGTTTTTCCTGCTTTACGTGCCGAATCTGCCAAATTTATTGCTGACGCAGGAGCGCCAGGTAATGCCATCGGAGGACTATCTGTTGGGGAGCCCGCTTCCATGATGTATGATATCACGGAGCAGGTTTGCGAAATTCTGCCCGACGATAAACCCAGGTATCTTATGGGCGTTGGTACTCCAGCCAATATCCTGGAATGTATTGCCCTTGGGATCGACATGTTCGATTGTGTGATTCCCACACGAAACGGACGGAACGGGATGTTGTTCACACGCCAGGGAATTATCAATATTAAAAACGAAAAATGGAAAGATAACTTTACTCCGCTGGATCCTGAAGGCGAGGTGTTCACCGACCTCCAATATCACAAAGCCTTTCTCCGTCATCTGTTCATTTCAAGGGAGATCCTGGCTTCGATGATCGCTACCGTTCATAATCTTGGTTTTTATATCTGGTTGATGAAGGAGGCCCGGAAACAAATCGCACAGGGAACATTCAGTGAATGGAAATCGGTAATGGTCGTAAAATTGATGCAACGACTCTAACAATTAACTTCTCATCCTAACCTTATGAATTCCGATCTCACCTTAGAAAAACACACCCAGCGCAAGCCCCTTTCTCCCATCTTGTTAATCCTGGGGCTCTGGTTTCTGATTAATGTCCTCCAATCGATTTTTACTGGTTTGTTTGATGATGAAGCCTTTTTCTGGATGTATGGACAGCGCCTGAACTGGGGATTTTACGAGCATCCGCCCATGGTGGGATTACTAATCAAGATGGGATATACGATATTCCATAATGAGCTGGGGGTTCGATTATTTTTCATCATCAGCTCAACCCTTACTGTTTTCCTTCTAATGAAATTGGCCGATGTTAAAAACTACCTTCTTTTTGCTGCCCTGTGTTTTCCAACAATTATCATTCAGACCGGTGGATTCATTGCAGCTCCCGATGTCCCATTGGTTTTATTTATTGCCCTGTTTTTTTACATCTACCGTGAGTTACTGAAAAACGACACCATCCCCCTTTCCATCGTCTGGGGTATTGTGATTGCTGCAATGATTTACAGCAAATATAATGGGATTCTGGTTGTTTTCTTCACCATTCTTTCCAACTTGAAGCTGCTGAAGAAAAAATCATTTTACGTATCTGCCTTCACAGCCATTCTTTGTTTTATTCCTCACATAATATGGTCGATTCAAAATAGCAATCCCACCATTTATTACCATTTGATTGAACGCAATTTCGAACAATACAACTATTTCGAATATTTCTTCTCATTCATTCTCGGACAATTTGGAATCTATGGGCCATTTTTATTCGTCTTTTACATCTGGTTCACCTTTACATTCAAGCCAACCGATCAATACGAGCAGGCTTTGAAATTCTCTGGCATGGGAATTCCGCTGTTTTTTATTCTCTATACCTTTCATGGAAAAGTCGAACCCAATTGGACCATTCCAGCATTTATCCCCATGTTGATTCTGACATATAAGGGGCTGTCCGGCAAACTTAACCTACATCGGTTGATCTATCTCCTTGCGATTATCGGTACGGTAATTATCCTGTTTTTCCGTGTTTACCTGATCCATGATTTTCTTCACCTTCCACGGTCGGTAGTAAATTTGTCGGAGCTGTATTATTGGAAAGAATGGGCTCATGATATGGAGAAACGGGCCAACGGACGACCCGTATTATTTCTCGGATCCTACCAGCGGGCATCAAAATATACTTTCTATACTGGTAAAACAGCTCACTCAGTGGATGGCTTTGACGGACACCGTACTCAGTATTATTACTGGAGTGATCTGGAAAAGAATCTTCAGGGAAAAGAGGTTCTGGTTGCCGGATATACAGAATGGATGTATATCCCTGAAAAACAAAAATATACAGGGCAGAATGGGGTCACTACCTACTGGGGAATTGCCAAAAATTTCAGGTCAACTTATCATATTTCACTTGAAACACCGGTTGCCACATTGCGTTTTCCTGCTTCTTCCAACGTTGTTATCCCAGTCAGGATTTTTAACCCGGATCGTGACACCTTACGGTTCGACCTGGATCCCGGGCAGCCTTCATATCTGGTCTATCATATTCATTTTAAGGACAAATTCGCAGTATACGAACAAAGAGCCGCCGATATTTCACACATGATTATTCCGGGGGGCAGTGCCGATACATTAATAACCATCAAAACACCCGATAAACCCGGAAAGTATTACTTTTGGGTATCCATTCAGACCGGGTGGATGATGTCAGGGAGAAATCAGAATTATCAGAAAATGGAAATTTACTAATGCGGACGATTGATTGGTATATCATTAAAAAGTTTCTGGGGACCTTCTTTTTCACCCTGATTCTATTGGTTTTTATTGTAATCGTTTTTGATATTTCCGAAAAACTCGACGATTTTTTAAAGTACGAAGCCCCGCTACGTAGCATCATTTTCGATTACTATCTCAATTTTGTCCCTTATTTCATGAACCTTTTCAGCTACCTGCTAACCTTCATTGCGGTAATTTTCTTCACATCGCGGATGGCTTCCAATTCTGAAATCATTGCCATTCTAAGTAGTGGGATAAGTTTCAAACGATTTCTTTTTCCTTACTTCATTTCAGCGCTCGCATTGGGAGTTCTTTCATTTATGTTAGCCAATTTTATTATTCCCTTTACCAACCGGGGAATGTACGCTTTTGAACAGCGGTATCTCAAAGATCCCAAGCAGTTTAATGACATGAACATCCATCGCCAGGTTAGTCCGGGTACTTTCGTTTATCTTGAAAATTATGATTTGCACACCAAGGCAGGCTGGAAATTTTCTCTTGAGAAATTCGACGGGTTAGAGATGACTTATAAACTGAAAGCAGAGCGTATTGAATGGGACAGTATTCGGGAACGCTGGAAAATTTCAAACTACTTTGTAAGGGACATCAAAGGAATGGAAGAATCCATTCAAAAAGGGGCCCTTCTTGACACCATTCTTCCTTTTAAACCGGTAGATTTTACAGAAGATTTTGAAGAAGTTAAAGTCATGAATTACTTTGTGCTACAGGAACATATCAAAAAGAAAGAATTACGTGGAGATCCTGACATCATCAAATACAAGGTCAAAAAATATGAACGGATTGCACTCCCATTTGCCACACTAATTCTTACCCTGATCGGCGTTTCCGTTTCCAGTCGGAAAGTCCGTGGCGGGATCGGATTCCATCTTGGATTTGGACTCGCCTTGACTTTTATCTACATCCTATTTTCACAGATCTTTACCGTACTGGCAACCTTCGGAAATTTTCCACCGCTTCTGGCTGTTTGGATTCCAAATATTATTTTCGGTATTATTGCCATCCTCCTGATCCGGATGGCTCCTAAATAGCGGAAGACTCCCACACAAAACATCCAGGAAAAAGCCCCTTCAGCGAGGGGGTCACTTTGAAGAAACCATACAGTGCAGCACCACTGCCCGACATGGAAACATACACTGCCCCAAGTTCATATAATTGCTTTTTAATGTCTTCAATTGCTGGAAATTTTTTAAAGATGGTTTTTTCAAAATCATTCACCAAAACAGTGTTCCATTGTTCCACCGATCTGCCAACAATTTCAGTAAGTTGAATTTCCGGTTCGCGGGGGTCGATTCCGGTATATGCGGCAGTTGTATCACAATGAATATCGGGAGCTACAACAACCAGCGAATATCCTTCAAGGTTTAGCTTGATCGATTGAAACCGATCTCCTTTTTCAAAAGCAAAGACCGGTTTATTATCGATAAAAAACGGGCAATCACTTCCCAGCCGACGAGCCAGGTCTTGTAATGCTTCATGGGAAAGTCCCAATTCAAACAGGTCATTCAGAAGTAACAAAGTATGTGCCCCATCGGAAGATCCACCTCCCAATCCAGCTCCCATGGGAATAACCTTGTGAAGATGGATTTTCACGGGAGGAAGTAACTTTGCAGACTGGAGTATGGAATCGGGAGTGAGGAATGAATCGGATAACAGTTGATAGGCTTTTCGGCATAGGTTTGAAGCAGGATCACCCGGAATATTGAGTCCAGTTGAAGAAAACACCGTAATACCGTCGGAAGCAGGGATGATCTCAAGGATGTCGCACAATGGAATCGGGTAAAAAACAGTATTTATGTTGTGGTAACCATCTGCTCTTTTGGCGATGACCTGGAGTCCCAGGTTAATTTTTGCATTGGGAAAACAGATCATTTTTCGTCGGGAAATTTATCGGGTTTTGAAAAAGCAGGGTTTGTTGTAAAACTGCTATCTGTAAGAGAAAGCAAGAAAGCCTTCAGATCTGCAATTTGAAAAGGGGTTAATCGGATTCCATGGGTCCCTATATGGTGCATCAGGGGACTGATGTATGGGGACCCGACCAGTCCGGTATTGTAAAAATCAAGAACCTGGTCGAGGGAAGTAAACCTTCCGTCGTGCATATAAGGAGCAGTAAAAACTAAGTTCCGTAAAGTTGGAGCCTTATAAGCCCCGATATCCTGCAAATTGCCGGTAATAGAACTCCGGTCGTTGGGATCGGAAAATACCGAATCCAATCCGTTGTTATAAAAAAGGTTGGTGGTAAACAGGGGATTCGCTTCTCCCCCATGACAGTGGAAACAATCGCCTCCCTGTTCTGTCATAAACAGCACATATCCCTTTCGTTCCGAATTGGTCAAAGAGATTTCGCCCCTAAGATAGCGGTCGAATTTTGAATTGGCGGAGATCAGGGTACGAACAAACTGGGCAATGGCCCTTCCCATATTTTTCATAGTCACAACCTTAGTTCCAAATGCTCTTTGAAAAAGCTCCGGATATCCCGGAATATTTTGGAATAAAGCCTTCACGCGGTTGGTGTCTCCCTTCATCTCATGAGGAGCCATGATCGACATCCATGTAAGATCTTCCAGAAGTTGGAACCGTTTATCCGGATTTTCAATGGATACTTTCCCATTCCACAGGTAACCATGGGTACTCCAAACCAGATTGATCATAGGAAGCATAAAATGCGGAGTATAAATACCGGTCAACCCAAACGGATGTCCTCCTGAAAATCGCGGATGGTCAATTCCACACTCAAAGGAACGAGATTGTAAATGACATGTTGCACAACTCATCATGGAATCCTGGATCGTTCGTCCCGACAATCTTCCATCGTAAAAAAGAAAGCGACCCAGGGTGATTCCTTCCACCGTCATTAGATTATCGGATGGGATATGCAGATCCGTTGGAAAATACCTGGGGACATGGATGGTGTAGGGAGTAGCAATGGGTAATTCAGAAGCGTTCTCCCCTTTTTTACAAGAAATCAGAAATATCAGGAGTATCCCTAACATGATCCGACCAGCCCTATTTTTTAAAAATATTATCACACTATATTCCAGTTGATCTCGCTTTCTCCTTGTTGTTTCAATAATTGATTGATTTTGGAAAAATGCTTACATCCAAAAAAACCTCGATTGGCAGATAAAGGGGAAGGATGAACGGTTGTAAGAACAGTATGTTTCCCCGTATCAATCAGATTTCGTTTTGCCTGAGCGTAATTTCCCCAAAGGACAAAAATCAATCCTTTCCGTTGGTCCGATAATTTGCGTATGGCCACATCGGTAAAAGTTTCCCATCCACGGTTTTGATGAGAACCTGCCTGATTTTCGCGTACGGTTAGGGTTGCGTTTAACAGCAACACTCCCTGATCTGCCCAGGAAGTCAGGTCCCCATGTTTGGAAATCGGGATTCCAAGGTCATTTTCTAATTCCTTAAATATGTTGATCAGGGATGGTGGTTTAGCTACCCCCCGCGGAACAGAAAAGCAGAGTCCGTGAGCCTGAGAAAATCCATGGTAAGGATCTTGCCCTAACAGCACCACCTTGACACGTTGAAAAGGAGTTCTGTTAAATGCATTGAAAATCAAACTTCCGGGAGGAAAAACACGGTATTTTTTTCTTTCTTCTATCAAAAACTTTTTCAGATCGGAAAAATATGGTTTATCAAATTCTTCCTGAAGCGCATGTAGCCAGCTTTCTTCAATTACAGGGACTATTTTCTCCATAACAGTTATAAACTTTCTCTCGTTGATAACTTTACACAATAAAACGAGATTTTTTTAGTTCTCAATTTGAGAAACAGTATCTTTGTAACAAATTTGTATTAAAATCTGGAATCATTCAACATGAAAAAGATCATTTATCTCGTCCTCACTGTCATCGTTCTGGGTATCATCACTTCTTGTGCTTCTAATCAGCGATGTGCAGCTTATGGTGAAAAGCAAAGATACCAAATAGAACGTCATTGAAATTCCATCCATTTATTTTTTCTTTCGTAATTTTGTTTTTGTAGAATTTTTTCCAATGCGAAGGATTTTCCTGAGTCTGATTTTACTTTTACTGACTGCAGGGGGTTTTACTGTTCAAGCTCAATTGGAAGCTGAAACAGATACCACTCCGGATAATGTATTGTTGGAAAAACAATGGAGTTTGGGAGCGATGATTCACACCAACGGATGGGGATTAAAATTTCACAGTGGACATAACATCACAGCGTTACGTCAATTTATGTGGGAAATCGAATTTTCCACTTACAAATCGACCAAAGAAGTAAAGACAATCAACCCCTATTTTTCCGATTCTCGTTCTTATATTTATGGGAAACTGAATTATCTCTATTTTTTGCGTGGTGGAGTTGGTCAACAACACATTTTGAACCGTAAACCATATTGGGGAGGAGTTCAAGTGAGTTGGTTGTATTATGGTGGTTTTTCTTTGGGTCTAACCAAACCTGTTTACCTCTATATCATTCATTTCAAAAGTGGATATAGCGATTATGAAGTAAAAGAGGAACGCTATGACCCGGAGATCCATTTTGTGGATAACATTTATGGAAGAGGATCTTTTTTAACTGGGATTCTAAACCTTGGATTTTATCCAGGCGCTTATGTGAAAACCGGGTTTGATTTCGAGTTTGGAGTTAAAAATAAGCGGATTAGTTCTCTGGAAATTGGCGGAATCCTCGATTTTTCTCCTATTCCGATTCCCATTATGGCGTATGCTCCGAAACAGAATTTTTTTCTGACTCTTTACGTGAGCGTTATGTTTGGCAAGCGATATAATAATTATTAGGGACTTCAGAGAATATATTCGATTTCTTTGTGATGATACGAAATAGTGTCTCCTTGAGGATGCTTGACCATCAATCGGCCAAAATCATCTACACCAGTAATCATCCCTTTTATTGTTTTCTTCTCCCTGGTATAATCCCTCCATTCCTCCACACCTAAAAGATGGTGATGGTAATCGTCGTTTAATTGTTCGATCTTCAGGTTTTTAAGCGACATATATCGCAAATCCATATATTGGCATACTTTAACAAGGGCTTCCTTCAGCCCTATTTCCCGGCGCATGACCTGAATCAGGGAGATTGCGTTGGAAAGATTGTGAACAAAATGGGTCTGGTTAATATTGATACCGATTCCGATGAAAGCAGTGTCGAAAACCAAACCCATAACCTTTGTCTCAATAAGAATACCGGCCATTTTTAAATCACCGTATAAGATATCGTTGGGCCATTTGATTTTACATTTGAGGTTGGCAGTTTGATTTCCGGGAACCAACCGGGGATTGCATTCCGGGGAAATAGAAGCCTGGATAAAATCAAGGATTCCCAACGATATCGCTTTATTTAATAAAAACTGACATTGGGGTTCCAGAAAGTGAGGCTTCAAGACAACGGTAAAGGTTAGGTTTTTCCCGGGCTCGCTTTGCCAAACATGATCTTGTTGTCCCCGGCCTGCATATTGTTCTCTGGCCCAGATCACAGTGCCATCTTCCAATGGTTGTTTCGCGTCAATCTGTTGGGCATAGGTATTGGTCGAGTCAATGCGGGTAATTTCGAAAATTCTCTTACCAATCATTCCAAGTGTTTTTTAATTAAACGGCAAAGTCCCCTATTTAGTGCGGTTTTCAATTAATTTTAAAAAAGTGATCCCCCTTGTATTACCTTTTTCCTGTTTTTCCGATTAAGTGAGAAAACCATGGAAACATATTCTAACCACACCCCGATCCGACATTGGGCTGAAGACGACCGCCCCCGCGAAAAACTACTCCTGAAAGGCCGGCACTCATTAAGTGATGCCGAGCTCCTGGCTATTTTAATCGGTTCAGGGATCCGTAATGAATCCGCCCTGGATCTGGCAAAAAGCATTTTTCAGCGGGCTCAGGAAAATCTTACAGAACTTGCCAAAATGAGTTTTAATGATCTGACTCGGATTCGGGGAATCGGAAAAGCCCGGGCCATTATCATTTTAGCAGCTCTTGAACTGGGTCGCCGGAGGAATGAAGCTACCTCCCTAACCCGTGAAGTGATTCATTCGAGTAAAGAAGCGTTCGAAATTTTTAAAAACACCATCGGTGATTGTCCCTATGAAGCATTCTGGATCATTCTGCTTAATCGTGCTAACCGAATCCTGCAGAAATGCAACATCTCTGAGGGAGGAATTTCAGGAACGGTGGTTGATCCGAAAAAGATTTTTAAAATTGCACTCGATAACCATGCTTCTTCGATCATTCTGGGACACAATCACCCTTCCGGTACAATCCAACCCAGCGAAGCCGACTCAATTATTACTAAAAAGATTTCAGCCGCCGGAAGAATGTTGGACGTTGCCGTAATCGACCACATCATTGTAGGGGAAGATGGATATTACAGCTTTGCAGACGATGGAACCCTTTAATCGGGAATAGTAGTAAAAGAGTACCCCAGCTCATAAAAATGTTCTAGAAACCGGGGAAGCGCATACCTCATTTTTTCCAAAGCTTTCAGGCTGTCGTGGAATACAACAATAGAACCACTTTTTGTATTCCGGATAGTCAGGTCCAGACATTCTTCAGGACTTGTATTTCTGTTAAAATCATTGGTAAGTACCGACCATAAGACAAACCGGAATTTTTTCCTGAGCAGTAAATACTGGGTGGGTGTAAATCGTCCATAAGGTGGACGAAACAAATGGGTAGAAAAGAACTCATCACAATGGGTTACATCCTCCAAGTATGCTCCCGGTGGGGTTTGCCAACCATTGAGATGATGGAAAGTATGATTTCCGATTGAATGACCTTCCGCGATTAAGTTATCGAATAACTGTGGGTATTTTCTAACATTGTCCCCCACCAGAAAAAACGTAGCTTTGGCTTCATACTTCCTTAAAATCTCAAGGGTTATCGGAGTAACTTCCGGAACGGGACCATCATCAAAAGTCAGATAGATAACCTTTTCCTTCTTTGGAAAATCACAAACCAGATAATCGGAATTGAACCACCGGAAAAAAAAAGGTGACCGGACAGTTTTCATCAGAATCAGTGTTGATAAACTTTTTCAACATAGCGGTCATAGTATTTCTTCAAGGCTTTTTCCGCGGGATCAGCCAGTTTGTCCTGCTTGGCTTCCCGTGTGATTACACTCAGCCTTTGGAGGGTATACAATGACTCCTGAATGCTGTAATCCATGGCTTTCAAATCTTCGTCCGGAAAAGAAAAGTAATAGGCCAAATCATCTGTAGAATACTTCAACAACTTCTCTGCAATTTGATTGGCTTTTGACATTTCTCCGATTTGGTAATAACCTTCAACCAATGGAACAGTGAAAAAATCATATTTCACAGCCCGGTCCGGGAAAACCTCCATACACCGATCAAGTACCCGGCGGGCCGAATCTTTCTTCCCTTCCTGTATCAACGCATCCGATAGCCGGCCAAACAAGTTTCGCATGTTCATGAACATTTTGACGTTGTTGTCGTCAATATAGACACCAGGCTTGTTGGCATTTCCCCATTTAAATTTGTTCATTACATTATCGTACATCACCGGTGTATTCACTTCGCCAATCTGGCCTTCAGGATTTTTAGCGCGGACAGGCAAAAGCCGGTATGCCATTCCTTCGAGATGAAAATATTTCTCAAGGCCGATGTATGTATCCGGGCTGGTGGTCATGACAAAATAGATGGGACGTTTCCAGTTATTGGTAGCAAGAAGATCAAGTACCATCAGGTTATTCTTTTCAATCGCCTGCCCTTTAAATTCCCACCGCAAGGTATCCAACCTTCTTGTCATATTCTCCGAAAGATGTCCGTTTTTCAAAATATCCGGAAGATTAACCGTCACCATGAATTTTTTTGTCGGGAAATAGTCAATCATTCCAATCTGAGCGGTGTTCATTTTTAATTTACTGTCATCCTGGACAAGAATTCCGAAAATATCCTTTAAATCGACATAGGTATCTTTCAATCCGGAATCCTCGAACACGTATGTAACATCATGATTTCCCTGCCGATACTTATCTTTGGTAAGGGAGAATGGAACCGGATCTGAATTATAGGCCTTGCGTTTCATCTGATCGATGTACCACTCGGTATTCAACAAACTAAGATTGACAACCCTTACATCCGTACGGATTCCCTCAACTTCCTGTGCATACCAGAGTGGGAAGGTATCGTTGTCGCCATTGGCAAAAAGAATTGCATTGGGGGCACATGAATTCAAGTAATTCTCTGCAATAGCAAGGGATGTGTATCGGTTCGACCGATCATGGTCGTCCCATCCCTGCTGTGCCATCAAAGTGACAACACCCATCCCGAGAATCAGGGATAAGATTTGAGAAAAATTATGTTTCATCCATCGACCCAGCCAATCATTCACTTGAATTATCCCCAGGCCGATCCAGATGGCAAAGGCGTAGAAAGAACCGGCAAAGGAATAGTCCCTTTCGCGAGGCTGCGGAGAGTGAGAATTAAGATACAACACAATGGCTATTCCGGTCATAAAAAACAACAAAAAGATCACCCAGGCACTTTGCTTATCTCTTCGAAGTGTAAAATAAATCCCAATCAATCCAAGGAGGAGCGGTAGAAAATAGAAACTGTTATCTCCTTTGTTTTTCGGGCCATCAGCGATTTTAGGAGGACCAAGACGCATCGTGTCAATAAAAGTCACCCCGCTTTTCCAATTTCCATCGAGTTTATTACCCATCCCCTGAATATCATTTTGTTTTCCAACAAAATTCCACATAAAATAACGATAGTACATGTGGGTCAACTGATAATTCCAGAAGAAGGTAAGGTTTTCCGCAAAAGTAGGCACATTGCGGGTCTCCGACTGTTCACCATTCTGAATCTGTATCGGATTTCCCTTTACCTTTCCCCAACGGATATATTCAGCTTCAAACCGGGGTTCCGATTGATCCCACATACGTGGGAACAGGGTCGTAAAACGCGGATCAAAAACCGGGATGACCTTCTCCCGTTTATCTGTAATAATGTATTTTCCCGATTTTGTATCCTTGGTATATACCGGATTCCCATTGATTCGGTCAATCACAGGGGCATTGTAATATTGCCCTTTCAGTAACGGCCAATCACCATATTGCTCCCTATTGAGATACGCAAGGAGGTACATGGCGTTTTCCGGATTATTTTCATCAATCGGGGTATCGGCATTACTACGGATAACCAACATCATGAAAGAAGAATAGCCGATAATGATAAAGGTAAAACCCAGAATGATGGAATTCCAGATGGGTTTCCCTTTTTTTCTGGTATAATACAATCCCCAGATAATAAGGCCAATCAACAGGACAAAATAGATGATTGTTCCTGTATTGAATGGCAGGTTGAGACTGTTTACAAAGAAAAGCTCGAATAGCCCTGCCAGTTTGATGACCCAGGGGATAATAAGATACATGACGAAAGCCAGGATCAAAATGGAAAGAATGGTTGTAAGAACAATTCCCTTCCAGGTTGGGTTGGCTTTTTTCTTAAAATAGTAAACAAAGGTGATCGCAGGAATTGCGAGAAGATTGAGAAGATGGACCCCAATAGAAAGACCAACGAGGTAAGCGATTAAGATAAGCCAGCGAAAGGCATGTTTTTCTTCGGCATGTTCTTCCCATTTAAATATCGCCCAAACAACAATCGCAGTAAAAAAGGATGACATTGCATAAACTTCACCCTCTACGGCTGAAAACCAAAAAGAATCGGTGAAAGTATAAGCCAGGGCTCCTGTTAATCCGGCAATCATGATCATTCTCATTTTCTGGTTGGTCATTTCACCATTTCGCAAAGCGATTTTTTTAGCAATTATGGTTATGGTCCAGAACAGAAAAAGAATGGTAAAACCGCTCGCCAGGGCCGACATGGTATTGACCATCCGGGCAACCAGGGTCACATCGCCAAATGCAAAGAGGGAGAAAAAACGACCAATCAATTGGAATAACGGCGCTCCCGGAGGATGACCGACCTCCAATTTAAAGGCAGTGGCTATATATTCCCCACAATCCCAAAAACTCATAGTAGGTTCTGAAGTCAGGATATAAACTGTAGATGCGATGGTAAATACAATCCACCCTAACCAGTTGTTGACTTTTTTATAGATCTTCATAGAGGCTGGCTTTGACACCCCGCAAAGGTAGGAAAAATAGAACCATTTTTGTATTTTTGTGCCGGTAACAAAATCAAGATCACATGAACAAACTTGTATTGATACGCCATGGGGAAAGTACCTGGAATAAAGAAAACCGGTTCACCGGATGGACGGATGTCGATCTGTCGGAACGTGGCATCAAAGAGGCCATGGAAGCCGGAAAACTGCTAAAGGAAGAAGGTTTTGAATTTAAAATCTCCTATACTTCCTATCTCACACGGGCCATTCGGACATTATGGCTGATATTGGAACAAATGGATTTATTATGGATCCCGGCATATAAAACCTGGCGCCTGAATGAAAAACATTATGGCGTACTTCAAGGGTTGAACAAATCGGAAATGGCCGAAAAATACGGTGATGAACAGGTTTTGATCTGGAGAAGAAGCTACGATGTCCGTCCTCCCTCCCTTGATCTGGATGATCCGCGTCACCCCCGCTTTGATCCCCGTTACCGGGACCTTGAACCCAAGAACATTCCCGGTACAGAAGCGCTCCAAGATACCGTCAACCGGATTGTGCCCTATTGGAAAGAGGTCATTGAACCAGCTGTGTCCAAATATCACCAGGTTATTGTATCCGCTCATGGTAATAGTCTCCGGGGAATTGTGAAACATCTGAAAAAAATATCCGACCAGGATATTGTCGGCATTAACCTCCCAACGGGTGTCCCTTATGTATTTGAATTCGATGAAAAGATGAACTTACTGAAAGATTATTTTTTGGGAGATCCTGAAGTAATTAAAAAGCTAATGGAAGAGGTGGCTAACCAAGGTAAGAAAAAATAATTCGTAACGATGCCAAAACGATGGGTAATTCCCGACATTCATGGTTGTGCTAAAACCTTACAGGCGCTGATCAACGATCTGATTAAGCCCATGCGTTCGGATGAACTCTATTTTCTGGGTGATTATGTTGACCGTGGGCCTGATTCAAAAGGGGTAATTGATTTTATCCGGAGACTTGAACAGGAAAAATACAATTTGGTAGCATTGAAGGGAAATCATGAAGATTTCATGATCGAACTTTATGATGGTATGCATCATGCAAAATCAGCATGGTGGTATAAATTCGGCAATAAAAAATACAATTCGTGGGCTGAAATCGGCGGGAAACCAACATTACAATGTTTTGATGCACAAAATATTACAGATATTCCAACAGATTATATTGAATGGATGCGCCATCTTCCCCTTTATGTTTCCCTTGATGATTTCATTCTTGTTCACGCCGGATTGAATTTTAAAAATGAGGATCCCTTTGAAGATCAGCGGGCCATGCTCTGGCTCCGCGATTATGAAATCAACGCTGAAAAGATTGGCAAACGCCGTCTTATCCACGGGCACGTGCCTGTAAATATGGAGTTGATCTCAATGTTGGTTAAAAGCCGGGGATATAAATTCATTGATCTTGATAACGGTCCGTATTTACAAGGAAAAGACGGATTTGGCAATCTTGTAGCGCTGGAATTGAATAGTATGGAAATGGCGATTCAATACAATTTGGATTTTTAAGTGTGAAAAGACTGAGTCGGAAGCCATGTTAAAGGGGACCCTGATTTTCATTAAGGTGTCAGGATTTCCGAAATAGTTTGCTAAAGGACCGGAAGTTTTCCAGGGATTGATTTACCACCAGGCAGAACAAAGAAGAAGGTTGAGCCATTTCCCTCTTTGCTTTCAACCCAGATCCGGCCATTGTTTTTTTCGATGAACTCTTTGCACAAAATCAACCCGAGACCGGTACCAGTTTCATTGGCCGTGCCTTTCACTACCGTTCGTTGCTCAATTTTAAACAATTTTTCCATCAACCAGGCAGGAATACCCATTCCATCATCTTTCACAAAAACGAGAACATTTCCCAGATCCTGCAATTCCATGCCGATAATAATTTTACCACCAGGAAAAGTAAATTTAATTGCATTTGAGATCAGATTTCTTATCACCGTATCGATCATATTCCGATCGGCAAAAACCTGTAAGTCGCTACTACTTTTGGCTGTCAGTGTGATTTTTTTACTATGAACCGACATGTCAAACAAGCCGATATTATCTGCGATGACTTCTGTAAGTGAAAACATTTCCGGTTCAAATGGAAGAGCACCACGTTGAGTACGAGCCCAGGTCAAAAGATTATCGAGAAGATCAATAGTTCGCACAGATGCCGATTTCAGTTTTAGTAACATCTGCTTTTGTTCGGTTTCCGTATAATCCGATTCTTCACTTGTAAGAAGATCAAGGTAACCCAGAATCACATTAAATGGGCTTCTCAGATCGTGTGCAATGATGGAGAAAAAACTGTCTTTCGCTGCATTGCTTTCTTTCAATTGCTGTTCTGATTTTTTTAATTCTATTGTTCTCAGATTAACTTGCTCCTGAAGCCGGTTTTTATACCGGTTTACGATAATGAATCTCGCCGTAAGAAAAATGATGCAGGAAAAAAGGAGTAATGCAAAGGAAAGGACCCACAAACTGGCCCAGAAAGGCGGACGGATTACAAAGGTGGCAGAGATTACAGGATCACTCCAGATACCGACACTATTTCTTGCTTTCAAATAAAATCTATAGGAACCCGGCCTAAGGTTATTAAAGATAAAATTGCTTTTTGTATAGAGTTGCTCATTCGACCATCCTGTATCATATCCTTCCAGAAAATATTTAACAAAGATCTGTTGTTCATTAATCAAGGAGATCACTCTGGTTTGAAAAATAAGATCATTCTTACCATAAGGAAATTTCATATTTCGATACGGATCTACTGAATCTTTATCAACCCCGGCCGAGAGAAGTTGGACCTTTGGAGGAGGGATCTCACCGGATTTATAATCGAATTCGGGACGGAATTGAGTGAGTCCATTGCTGGTGCCAAACCAGAGATGGTTTTTGCTGTCGATAAACCCTGCAGCCCTGTTTATTTCCTGTCCCGCTAATCCATCGGTCATCGTAAAATGGTCCATTTTTTTACCATTCCAACGATATATCCCATTATCAGTTCCAAACCAGAGGTTCGTCTGATGGTCTTCAAAAATCAGGTAAACGGGTTTGTCAATCATAAATCCACCACGATTCACGCGCATCAAATCATGATTTTTCAATTCAAATAACCCGGCTGCAGTGCCCACCAATTGCCTCTTTTTCGAATCAATAATAAAGGCAAATACATTGTTTGCTAATTTGTTATCAGGAGATATAAAACCGGTAAATTTGCTTTCATTCATCTTGACAAGACCGAAACCGATGGTTGCAATATAGATCGAGCCATTGGGAGTTATAAATACTTTCCGAATCCTGTTGTTATAGGTTTTTCCCAGATCAATCTTTATAAATCTGTCTTTGTCGAACTTAAAGAATCCAGATGTGGTTCCGACATAGAGTTCATTTGATGGAGTGAAGGCTACAGAATAAGGGAAACCCATCAAACCTTGCTTTTCACCATACCAGGTTATATTTCTGGACTTATCCAAACGAGCCAATCCAAGTGAATTTGCAGCCAACCAAAGGTTGCCATGAATATCTTTTTGAATATCAAGAACTCTTGCCTGAAATTTTGGTTTTTGCTGTAATGGATCCAAGGAATAGCGCAACATCTTCTTGCCATTGTAAAAAGTCAGTCCACCATCATGTCCAAAAACATAACTGCCAGGGGAAGCCTCAATAGCAGCAGACACTTCATTGCTATAAAGTCCATCTCTTTCAAAGAAACTCACAAACCGCTCTGCCGAAATTTTTGTAATCCCACGATAGCCCGTGATCCAAATATTCATCTCCCGGTCAACCAACGCCGATGTTCCCCCTTCTGAAATCAAACCTTTTTCATGATCCAGAACCTCCATTGAATTTGAAGCCTGGTCGTAATAGTTCACCTTATATAAATTACCAAATAATAGTTTTCCATTACGTCCTATATGCAAAAAACAGGGTCGGCCAAATCCTTCATTAAAGCGTTGAAAGTTGGTCGCAATTGATTTAAAATTCCCGCCAGAAAGATGACCAATCCAGTTACTACCGAGCGCCCAAAGGCAATTGCCCTTACGCTCTATTGCATAAATATCCCCGGAAAGCAAGGGTGAAGATAGAACCTGAACGGGAGGGTGAATATCGTCGTGGAGCACCATCAACCCCTTTTCAGAAGCGATGAAGATATTTCCTTCAAACCCCCTCACACTATTGATACTTCTATCCGGTATTCCACTTAAATTGGTAAAATGCTTCCATTGTTTTTTGGAATATCGGAAAAATCCATTATCGACGGTGCCGACCAGGATAACAAGGTCTCCCTTATCGTAATATACATCCAGAGAATTGTAAGTCGCCTGAAAATCAACAGGAACCTGTTTGTAGGTAGGGATCTTTTCCCACTTTTTCCCATTATATCGTAAAACAGTAAGGGGACCGCTTTCAGGCACAGCCCAAAGTTGTTCCTTTTCATCGATAAGAAGGATAGTATAACTAATCAACTGAGTTCCATCAATTGAACTAAAGTTTGTGAAATGAGTACCATCATAACATGATATTCCCCCACGACGGCCAATCCATATCACCCCTGAAGAATCCTGGGCTACACTATATATGGTGGAGTTCGCAAGGCCGTCGGCTTCACTATACGTCCGGGTCAGGTAACGTTGACCTAAGACCTCCCCTCCACTCAATAAAAGGCATGAAAGAAGAGCTATGCTTATTCTGGAAATATATCTGATCAAAAGATTTTTCAATATCTTTATCAAAAGTACTAATTATTAGCTATCTAATAATTTATAAAGTTGTAATTTTAAGATTATCCAGGAAAATATTACAATAAAAAGTAAGAATTAAATTAGGTTAATCGAAAACCATTCAATATATTTGTAATGAATTGAATATTGAAAACCATTATCTATATCTGTTAATTTTCTGTAAACCAAATTCATATATCATGAAAACGCATTACATTCTTCGTCGTGTTTTGACTATATTATGTTTTCTAGTTACTTTTTACAATCCGGCTTCTGCCCAGAACTCTTTCAAAGCCGTAGCCGACACAATCGATCTTTATCCTCTCTTACCCATAGTCTTTAATCTCCTGGCAAATGACACTCTTCCTGCCGGGGATACAATTTCGTTTATCCAAGGATATGGGAGTCCATATATTTACGGCAAGACAGATACAAATTTTACCACCACTTTTTATTTATATGCATTTGGCTGCCAGTCTGAGGTGAATGGGACATACAAGATACACCTGAAATCTGGCAACACGTTGAGCGCACCCATCTTGTTCCGGATTCATGACCAAAGTACCAGTTATCTCGACATCAATAATGTGAGAGCCAGATTCAATGCTTCAGGATTGCATTTCTCTTTTGAAAACGCCGATTATGAAGTCCCAAAAGGTAGCGGAAAAACCTCTCTTTTTTCAAATTCACTCTGGATCGGAGGAAAGGACGAACAACATCAGCTTCATTTTGCAGGAGAAAAGTATGGACAGGGGACTCAGAGTAGTTCCCATATCAAACATGATTACTTTCCAGGGCCTAAAATGGATTCCCTGAAATACGAGAATCTCCGTGATACGGTTTGGGATTACATCTGGAATTTGAAAAAGAGTGAAATCGACTATCATCGGGCTCATTTTTGGGAAGCTGGATATACTCCGATACATGATATTTTAACCTGGCCGGGAAATGGAGATACTGCGCTGGGACAAGCTCACAAACTGGCCCCATTTTCAGACCGGAATGCCGATGGCATCTATGATCCCTACGACGGAGACTATCCGGAGATCAGAGGAGATCAGGCACTGTTTTTTATTTTCAATGACGACAAGTTATATCATTCAGAATCTACCGGAAAAAAACTTGGGGTTGAAATTCATGGAATGGCTTATGGATTCGACCTTCCAAATGATTCTGCTTTTAAGAATACCATTTTTCTGCAATACAAACTTTACAATCGTTCTCAAAACACTTACGACAGCACCTTACTGGGTGTCTTCTCAGATATTGATCTTGGATATGCCAACGACGACTACTTAGGTTGTGATGTGGAACGAAATATGTATTTCGGTTACAATGGAACACCTGTTGATGGCAGCGGTCAATCTTACGCCTATGGCGAAAATCCACCCGCCCAATCAGTGATCATCCTTGGTGGACCTTATATGGATCCTGATTATCTTGATAATCCCCGATATGACCTTAATGGGAATCAATTATGTGATTTCAGCGTAAATGGTTTGAATTTCGGCGATTCGATCGTGGACAATGAACGTTTCGGTTTACAGCGGTTTTGGTCAATAACCAATATGTTTTTTAATGTAAATCCATATCCTACTTATGCAGATGACTATTACCGGTTGTTAAGTGGAAAATGGCAAGACGGAACCTCTTTAATTTATGGCGGAAATGGCCATCCCACATTTGGTGGATACGGGCCTGCTTGCAATTTTATGTTCCCGGGCGAATCGGATACCCTAAATTGGGGAGTGGGTTGCGCTCCGCCAAATGGACCGGTGAACTGGACAGAAACGACCGCAGGTAATAACCCGGAGGACCGTCGTGGTGTTGGAGTTACCGGACCTTTTACCTTTAAACCCGGCGATGTACAGGAAATTGATATTGCCTTTACCTGGGCAAGAGATTATGTGAATCCGGGTCCGCTCGCTTCAGTGGATAAGCTAAGATTGATGGTTGATCAGATCAATAAGTCGTTTGTCAACAATAAACTCCCGAACGGTGATCCAATTTATGGCATCAATGCTCAACATTCATCCTCAACATCGGTGATAAACATTTATCCAAATCCATCTTCAGACCAGGTGAATATTGATTTTGGAAATGAATACATGCCGGTGAACACAACCCTTGAGTTAATGACCAGTCATAGTAATTGTATCAAAAAGTTGACCCTGTCAAATAGCCAAAAATCGGTTGTTCTCAACCTTTCGGATGTGCCTTCAGGTTTTTATTTTATCAGGATAACAGCTCAGGGATCCCCGGTGATAAAAAAAGTGGTCGTAATTCATTAAGAAAATTCTTAGGATCAGGTGGGTTTGAACACCACCCCAAAGTTTTTCTTACCATCAATTTCAATACGCATGGGTTTTTCGAAATGGATATGGCGGATAAATTCGTCTTCATAAGCAGCGGGCTGCAGGGACAAAAAATCCAGGTCATAAAAGCCATCATTGATATAAGGGTTCACCGTAAAATAGCCTACTCTGAAAGAAGTCAGGTTTTGAAAAAAATGGGTTCCCTGACTGGGATCAATACGGTAATTTTCTAATCCCGATTCCACAATCAGTCGGGCCCCGCTGATCTGCGGCCATTTAACCGGAATTCCCAGCCAGGGGTCGCTGGAGCCCCACCTACCAGGTCCAACCAAGATATAATTTTGTCTTTCACTCACAAATTTTTCATTGAGCAGGGCCAACAAGGAAACTATTTCCTGACTCTTTGCGGCATCAAATGATTGGGGTTTCACATACACAAAATCATGAATTCCCTTAATGATTCCGTTTCCCAGTGCAGTATTTGAAATAAGCAGCGCATCCTCGTTCCGGATCTCTTCCGGTTTGAGATAGATCGTCTCATCCCGTCCGGCAATTGGACGGATCTGAAGCAAGCTGAAAGTCTTTGGTTGACCTTTCGGCATATCGAGGTTGATGGCAAATTCAATTTCAATCGGCTTATTCATCTCCCGCTGTCCGATTTCCAATACCTGCTGCAGAATTTCAGCCAGGGGTATGGTATTGTGATTCAACAACTGAGAAAAAGTGACCAATCGTTTTCCTTCATAGATGGTCCCCTCTCGGAGCTGATGACTCTCATAATCAAAAGTCGAAGCTACTAATTTCAGGGCACTGTCCTCTTCGCCATCCTTGATTTTTAATTTCATGAGATTAATGGTATCATCGGTATTCGGAGTGAAATTTTCAGGACGAAGGTCAAGGGCAAAAAACATTTTTTGAGTTTCACTTAGCGCCATATCCGGCGTAGAAAGCTGTAAAATCTTTTTGGGATATTTTGGTGAAAACCGGATTCCAATCCCGCCATCCACAATATATTTTCCTAAACCGAACGCGATGTTGGCAACACCATCTTCGGATTTTTCAGGTGCAATGGGATAGAAGTTTATCGATCGGGCAACACCGGAAACTGCAGGATAAAAACGATTCCCATATTGACGACCGGTAACCTCCTGCAATACAATCCCCATTTTTTCTTCATCGATCATGTTCAGAGTCGCTGCCATATATGATTTACTATCCTTGAAAAAAGCAGAAGCATAAACACTTTTAATAGCTTCCGATAGTTTATCGATCATGATCCGATCGTTGAATTTAATATTGGGAATCATATAGGTGGAATAGATTCCGGCAAATGGCTGATAATGCGAATCTTCGAGTAAACTTGAGGAACGAATGGCGATTGGATTGTTCAAACACGAGATAAATCGGTAGAGATCTTCATGTATCCGGAAAGGCAATCTGGCTTTCACAAAACGAGCTAATATATCCTTATCACTGCGATCAGAAAGAGCGATCTCATAGAGGTTATTCTCCTCCATAAATTCATCAAAAATATCTGTTCCCAATACCACCGTACGGGGAATGGAAATCACTACATTTTCATATCGGTCGGTAAGCCGGTTCCGCTTGATAAGTGAATCGAGAAAAGCCAGTCCACGGGCCTTCCCACCGATAGACCCCTCTCCAATGCGGGCAAATTGAAGGTATTCATCGTACCGGTCTCTGTCAAAATCGGCTATCACCCCTTTTGCCTTATTGATGCGAAAAGCCGTAATGGAATCGAAAATATAACGCTTAGCTTCATCCATATCGTCGGCAAACTGAGTCACCGAAACTTCCTTGAACATTTCAGCAATCGGAAAAAGCGCCCTGGCATTCAACCATTTTGAAAAATGGTTCCGTTGCATGTGGTACAATAGGGAATCATCCGGGATTTCGAATATTTTATCCTGTAAAGATTTCAAATCAACAGCCCGGGTAATTTCCCGGCCATTTTTCGGATCGATGAAAACAAAATCTCCAAAAGAAAAATGTTCATTTACATAATTGCGTAGTTCAATGGATAAGGTTTTGGAAAGCTTATTTAAAAAACCCACTTTGAGATCCTGAGCAACAGTCTCATATTCCGTATCGCTCGATTGAAACAGGATTGGCATATACTGATCCTCCGCCCGTATCTTCTCCACAAATTTTATTCCGGCTGTTTTATCGGTTTTTCCCTCCCGCATGAAACTTATATCGGTAATGATCCCAAGCAGGTTATTCTTGTAACTTTCCCACATTTTAACAGCTTCTTCATAGTTGGTGGCCAACAGGATCTTTGTACGGCCACGCATCCTAAGCATTTTCTGGTGCTCATTCAATCCTTCAGTCATAAATGTTTTGGATTGTTTGAGCAACATCTTATAAATGTTGGGCAGATAAGAGGAGTAAAAACGGATGGAATCTTCCACCAGCAATATGGCCTGAACACCCTGGAGGGCATCCTGGTCAATGTTCATGCGGTCTTCAATCAGTTTAATAATGGCAAGCAAAATATCAGCATTACCCAGCCAGCTAAACACATAGTCAATGGCACTTAGATTTTTTTCGACCAGTTTGAGATTTACCTCCCTAGAAAAAGGAGTCAGCACGACAATCGGTATCTTAGGATATTTAGCCTTGATGCGGATGGCCAGGTCAAAGGTGTCGGTTTTTTCGATGTTCAGCATGGAAATCACCAATTCCACCCGTTTGTCTTCCAATACTTCAAAAGCCTCCTCCTCCGAAGTCACCTTCAGAAATTGGGGCGGATAGCGTAAGTTGAGTGAAACATATTCCATGAAAATGGCCTCATCAATTCGACCATCTTCCTCTAACATAAAAGCATCATACGTGCTGGAAATCAGCAGGATCTGATAGATCCGCCGTTTCATCAATAAATTAAATGAAGTATCAATGAAATAATACTTCTTAGGGTTGAGAGCGTTTCTCGACTGAATCATATCAGGGTATTAAACCAAATCAAATTTCATCTGTTTCTCCAGTCCATCACATCCATAATTAAACTTCCGCTTGTTATTATCCTCTTGGGTTGGTTGTAAGTGTAATTTGCAACATGATTTCTTCTGGGGCAACAGTCCAATGATCTCCAGCAATATTTCCCGTGGATTTTCTGGTGTAACTAAACCAAATTCCTGTAAAATTCGTTGTAGTTGATTGATCGAATTAATTGACACTTTGGAACTCAACTCGTTTCCGAATTCCTGGATCACTTTTTGTGCATTGGTAAATGTACCTCCGATCTCTGCCGGATAGGAAGCCGGAAGCACCAGATCGGAAGCGAGCGCTGAATCTGTCAGGAAATAATCCTGGACCACTTTAAATTTTGCCTGGGCAAAAATTTTCTCTATCTCCGACCGGTCAATAGCACATCCTATCGGATCTTCACCGAAAATAAAAAGATTTTTGATCGTTCCATCCTGTAATTGGGTATGGAGACAGGATGAATCATTTCCCGGGAGTTCAGCTACTTTCCATTCACTTTTGACCCGTTGCTGGTAATCGGGATCATCAAATGCTTGTCCTCCAATACCATAACGATTACTAACTCCCATGTCAAACAGTCCCTGACTGTTATTCTTTTCTTTTAGAGCGATCAATCCATTGGCTGTCTTTCCAAGTTTTCCGGTTATCCGGGCCAGGTTAAAGAGCTCTTGCGAGGTATTTCCTGAAATCTCCTTTTCCGAGAAGATCAGGATCGCATTGATCTCATGATTATAAGCTTCGGCAAAATTCGCAATCTGAATATCTGTGAGTCCCGATTTGGAAACCAGCATCATAAAATCCTCAGCAAGCAGTTGATTCTTATAATCTTCAAATCCATCCACCCGGTCACGTAAAAAGAGTCCGTTTTCCAACCCTTTTGAGAGGAGATAATGGTTTACGGCTTTGACGAAATGATAGTACGACTTCACAATCAGTTGCTGATCTGATTTATAGGCCATCGAATTAGTTGATTTTTCGGTGACTAATATGACGGGCGTTTTCTTTCTGAAATGAGCATTCTGGACCATAAAACCGGCAACCGCATGATCCTGGTTGATTTCGGTACCAACCAGATAGATGGCGCTGGCATCCTCTATTTCAGCTAACAAGGCATTCTGATCACAATTGTATCGATAGCCTTCTCCCCTTCCAAGGTAATGGAAACTGCCTATATTATTGGTCTTTGCAGCGCCACGAGCCAGTTTGTGGATCAGGTAAAGCTCTTCGTTGGATAAACGGGCTCCGCCAAAAAAAGCGTTTTCATCCGGTTTGACTGATTTTATTTTATCTGCGATGATCCGGAACGCCTGGTCAAAAGAGATCGCTTCAAATTTTCCGCGGACTTTGAGCATTGGTTTGGTAATTCGATCGGTACGGTTGAGCCAGACGTATCCGAACTTAGGAAATTTACAGAGGTTTCCATCACGATTGATCAGACCTTTTGCACCAGTAACTTTGAAGATAAAATTGTTTTTATGATGGAGGGTAATTGAACACCCCACTGAACAATAGTTACAAATAGTATTAGCAGGGTCGGTCTTCACCGGGCCTGGTTTAAACATCACATTTTCCGTAATAGCGCCTGTGGGACAAGCAGAGATGCACATCCCGCACGATTCGCATCGGGTGTCCTGCAAGGCATTACCCATACTGGGAGCTACATAAGTATAGAATCCGCGGTTAATCAACCCCAGCGCGTTGGCTCCTACTACTTCGCGGCAGATCCGTACACAGCGGGAACATAAGATGCATTTGTTGTTATCGATTTCGATGAAAGGATGACGAAAGTCGACACGATATTCTTTGAATGTTCCCTCAAAGGTTTTTTGCTGGGCATCATATTCCGAAGAATATTTCTGGAGATCACAGTTAAAGAAGGCTACACAACCACATTCAAGGCACCGTTGCGATTCATGATGAGCCACTTCCTCAGAAGTATATCCCAACTCCACTTCCTTGAAATTCACCCGGTTGGAAGCAGGCAGTGTCGGCATCTCTTCCCTGATTTGTTTGGCGTATCGTCCAACATACTCTTCCTTTACCTGTTTTTTAAAATTATCTCGCCTGCTGGTGAAAGGTTTCTTCACTGGTACAACCGGTAATCCCATCAAAAACTGATGAGCGCTGGTAGCTGCTATCCTGGCCTGGGCAATGGCCTGTATGATGGTAGCTGGGCCGGTAACTCCATCTCCGGCAGCAAAAACGGATGGAATACCAGTTTGCAATGTCATCTCATTGGTATCCAGATTACCTCCTTTATTGATCTTTAATTCCCCGTTTTTCGAAGTTTTATTGATATCATTGATAAAATTAACATCGGTCTTCTGCCCTATGGCAGCGAGAATGTAATCAACCTTTAAGTTGAAATCGGACCCTTCAACCGGAACCGGACGACACCGGCCGGATGCATCCGGCTCTCCGAGTTTCATCCGGATACAGGTTATCGATTCCAACTCCCCTTCGCTATTTTTATTGATCATTTTCGGCAAGGTGAGAAACATATATTCCACCCCCTCCAATTTCGATTCATGGATCTCAATCGGATTGGCCGGCATCTCCTTTTCGGTCCGTCGATAAATCACATAAACTTTATCGGCATGACAGCGAATGGCAGTTCTACAGCAATCCATCGCGGTATTTCCACCTCCCACTACAGCAATGGTTTTTCCTTTGAAATTATGACGTTGCCCGGTCATTTCCATGTTCTTCAGAAAATCAATTCCAGAAAAAACATTGCCAGCATCATCTCCTTCGCATCCAACACCAGTTCCTTTCTGAGAACCAATGGCAAGTACCGTAGCATCATACTTTTGTTGAACTTCTTCATAACTCAGATTATTCCCCAACCGCCGGTTGTAATAGATATTCACCCCCAGATCGGTAATGTTTTTGACCTCCTGATCGAGAATATCATTCGGGAGACGATATTCCGGTATTCCATAACGAAGCCAACCACCCGATTTGGGCGCTGCTTCATAAATATCTACTTGATGTCCCTCAATTCGCAGAAAATGAGCTACCGATAACCCGCCAGGTCCAGCTCCAATAACTGCCACCTTTTTCCCGGTAGCAGGTTTTACTTTTGGAACGAATTTATCGGATGATGAAAGGTCCCAATCTGCGATAAAGCGTTTCATATAATCAACACCAACCGGGGCCCCTTCGTCAAGGAGATTCCGGCGACATTCAGCTTCACAAGGTCGTACACAAACGCGGCCGCAAATTGCAGGGAGTGGATTTGCCTCTTTTACCAGCGCAATGGCTTCCCGGTATTCTCCTTTGTCGATTAGGGAAACATACCCCTGAACATCAACCCCGGCAGGACAGGTTTGTTGACAAGGGCCAATACAATCGGCATAATGATTACTAAGCATCAGTTCCAGGGCCATTTTCCGGGATTTCCGGATCCCTTCATTGTCGGTGATGATTTTCATCCCTTCAGTTATTTTTGTAGAACATGAAGGCTGATGGCCCCGCATTCCTTCCACTTCAACAACACAGAGATAACATGCTGAGAAAGGTTCAAGACGGTCGTCGTTACATAGCGTAGGAATATGAATCCCATGCCGCCTTGCCAATTCAAGGATGGTTTCGCCCGGGATGCCTTTTACATTTTTACCGTTCAGGATTATATTTAGATTTTCTGATAACATTGGGAAAAAGTGGTTAAGTGATTAATTGTTAATTATTAAGCGATTAAGAAGATGGATTAGGAAATCATGATGGCTTCGAATTTGCATTTGGAAAAGCAAAGTCCGCATTTGGTACAAATCTCCTCGTTTATATGATGAGGTTGTTTCCGTTCACCAGAGATGGCTTTGACCGGACAATTTTTCATACAAACCATGCAACCAGTACATTTATCTTCCATTATCTGATACGTGAGTAAAGGACGGCATACTTTAGCCGGACATTTTTTATGTTTGATATGAGCCTCATATTCATCACGGAAATACCGGATGGTTGTAAGGACAGGGTTCGGTGCGGTTTGCCCTAATCCGCAAAGAGAATTGTTTTTAATCTGAATAGCCATTTCTTCGAGCTTTTCCAGATCTCCTTCTTTTCCCTGGCCATCGGAAATACGATGCAAAATTTCGAGCATCCTGCGGGTTCCCATACGGCAAAAAGTACATTTACCACAGCTTTCCTTGCAGGTAAAATCGAGGAAAAATTTGGCGACATCCACCATACAAGTGGTTTCATCCATTACGACCATTCCGCCGGAGCCCATGATGGCTCCGGTTGCATTCACCGAATCGTAGTCTACAATTGTATCGGATAAATATTCAGGGATACAGCCGCCCGAAGGGCCGCCCATCTGAACCGCTTTAAATTTCTTGTCCTTTTTAATGCCTCCACCCAATTTAAAGATCACATCGCGAATGGTCATTCCCATGGGGACTTCTACCAAACCCGAATGACGAACTTTCCCTGCCAGGGCAAAGACTTTGGTCCCCTTGCTTTTTTCAGTTCCATACCTGGCATAGGCTTCAGCGCCATTCAATATAATCCATGGTATATTGGCTAATGTTTCAACATTATTGATGTTGGTCGGCTTTTTCCATAATCCGGAAACAGCTGGAAAAGGCGGACGTTTCCGTGGCATTCCGCGTTCTCCTTCAATGGAAGCGATCAGCGCAGTTTCCTCTCCACAAACAAAAGCACCGGCACCCTCTTTGATATATATATCGAAATTGAATCCTTCAAATCCAAAAATGTTCTGTCCCAGATAACCCCGCTCCTGAGCCTGACGGATTGCAATATTGAGACGTTTGATGGCTAAGGGATATTCTGCCCGGCAATAGATCACTCCATGGGTGGCTTCAATGGCGTATGCAGCAATGATCATTCCCTCTAAAACCGAATGTGGATCACCCTCCAGTACCGAACGGTCCATAAAAGCTCCCGGATCTCCCTCATCCGCATTACAGATAACATATTTGTCTGCCGATTTATTGGCATTGGCAAACTTCCACTTCATTCCGGTTGGGAAACCACCGCCACCCCTTCCCCGTAATCCCGATTTCAGAATGGTATCAATGACCGTTTCACAGCTTATTTTTTCCGACAATATTTTCTTAATCGACTGATAACCATTACGATTTTCATATTCGTCAATCGATTCTGGATCCATAAACCCACAATTACGTAAAACGATTTTCACTTGCGAATTCATGAAATTATTCTCCGGAGCTTCAAAAAGATCGGTATATACGATATAATCCCGGATTGGGTTGTGCTGAACGACATGCTTCTCAATTACTTCCACTGCACGGTCTGCATCTACTTCCCCATAAAGATACGTGCCGGTATCATCCGTGATCTCTACCAGCGGTTCACGATAACACATTCCAACACAACTGGTTTTTTTTAGTTTGAAATCAAGTGCGCTTTCTTCTTGCAAGGTCTTGATTTTCTCATAGGTCTTTTTCGCTCCTGCAGCAATTCCGCAGCTTCCAAGTCCAACAGTGACGGTAGTGACCATAGTTAATGAATAATTAAAAATGAATTAATAATGAAAATTTAAATTTGTTAATGAAATCAGGCAAATGTTCCTTACTTTTTATGGTAATTTGTCAATTATTTTCTGCCAACTTGATGTTTTTAACAATCTTGACGGCTTCATTCCCGGTGAGTTTGCCATAGGTCTGGTTGCTGATCATCATCACCGGGGCAAGGGAACAGCAGCCCAGACAGGCAACGGATTCGAGGGTATAAAAACGGTCTTTGGTGGTTTCACCATCTTTTACCTTCAGGGTCTCTTCCAAAGCTTCTGTTATTTCCAAAGAATTCTGAACATGGCATGCTGTTCCATGACATACTTTGATAACATGCTTCCCAACCGGATGTAAGCGGAATTGGGCATAAAATGTGGCAACCCCATAAATATCACTCAAGGGAATGCCCGTTTCCATGGAGAGTTTTTCAAAAGCGCTCCGTGAGATATAACCAAACAACTCCTGAGTACCCTGGAGTATTGGGATAAGACTTCCTTTCTTTCCCTTGTGTTTTGCAATGATGGGATCAAGCAGGCTGAGATCCAGCCCATCATCCAGATTTTCATTCTCCTTAGTATTAATCCGAGCAACGCGCATAATAGTTATTTTGAATTATTCTGTTATTAAAATTTTATCATTTGTCATTCCCTTTTCCATCGTAATTACCGAAATCCGTTTCTTCCCATCCATCCGGATGGTCAGTGGTTTTTCAAATTTTACAATGGTGAAATACTCAGTTTTTCTGAGATTTTGTTGTTTTTTTAATATATCGTACCGGATGAAGCTCCCCGACAATTCAGGTTGAATACAAAAATAGCCCACATTCATGGAGGTGACATTGTGAAAGAAATGTGATCCTGAAGAGGCATCCAGTGGGAAGCCTTCCAGACTTGTTTCAACAATGACTTTGGCATTGCTGATCTGCGGCCAGGCTACTGGAATTCCAATCCACCGGTCACGGGTACCCCAACGTCCGGGGCCAATCAGTATATATTTTTTCCCGAGTTGAACCATTTCCGCATTGATTTTATCGATCTCCACGGCCATTTCTATCGTTTTGCTTTTATCAAAAGCTTCGGGATCTACGAACACTACTTCATCAATAGTATCGATCAATCCATTGCCCATCTCCTTTTCCGAATATAATATGATATCCTCCTGGTTGATTTTTTCCATATCTATATTAAAATCGGTAGAATTTCCGATCAACGGTTTGATTTGAAGGAGATAGAAGGAAGCTTTATATTCTTCATCCTTGTTCAGGTCAATGGCGAATTCTATTTCCACCGGTGAACCCAGCGCCTCTTTTACCACATCCAACACAACCTCAATGGTTTTAGCCATTGGGATATAGTTATATTTCAGGATGTCGGCAAAATTCACCACCCGGGGACCTGCATCGCGTAAACCAGCCGATATTCTGTCATTTTCAATTGAATAAACGGAAGCGCAATGTTTCAGAGTGCCATGCCTTTCTGCATCATAAATATCCAGTTTCCGTAAACCGGCATCTTCCCCATCCAACAAATTAACCTCTTTTTTTTGAAGATCCACCGCATAAAAATGAACCTGTGATCCTTTGAACTGATCTTTTGCAGAGTTGATTTCTAAGTTGGGATAGACCGGAGCAAAACGGAATGCTTTTTCCCCTTCTACCACATACCGTCCCAAACCCAGTGCTACAACAGAAAAACCTTCTTCAGGTTTCATGTGGGCAAAGGGATAATAATTGTACGATTGAGCTACCCCGCTGATGTGCGGATAAAAAACATCGTCATACTGATTTCCAACAACTTCCTGAATAACCACAGCCATTTTTTCCTGATCGATTCGATAATTAACCGCTTCAATATATCCTTTTGCAATGGGAGAATAGACCGAAGCATAGACTAATTTGATGGCATCCATCAACTGATCCAACCTGATTTTCGGATCAGGATGATTATTTGGGATAAGGTAAGTTTCAAAAATTCCGGCAAAGGGCTGGTTCAAAGAATCTTCAAAAAGTCCTGAAGAACGTACAGCCAGGGGTTTGTTGATTTGTTTGATGATCAGTTTTAACTTACGAATCAAGGTTTCTGTCAATTTTCCTTCTAAAAACCAACGCTTTATTTGGTCGTAGTCTGTTTCATAAACGGCTGTTTCCCTTAGTTTGTTCCGGTCTAAAAAATATTCAAATTCATCTGTACCAATGATGGAGGTTTTTGGAGTCCTAATCCTGATATTGGGGACATGTTGCGAAAAATCATAATTGTAAATCAGGGTATTGATAAAAGCCAAGCCACGTCCCTTCCCGCCCAATGAACCTTCGGTAAGAGTAAGGATATTCCGCTCGTCGGTAATGGCCGATTCTTCGAACGGGATGACCTTCCCGGTATTTTGTTCATTGCGAAAATGCTGGATTACATCAATAAGATATTCACGCAAGGCAGTAGGATTTTTGAAGTCGGTCACCTTTGCTGGGTTCAGAATTTTAGCAACCTGTATCTCCCCGCGTGCCATAAGCCACATCGAAAAATGATTTTTTCGGGCATGATACAACAACGACTCCTCTGGGATCGTCTTTAACAAATCCTCGAACTCCTTGAGTGAACGGGCAACTGCAATCTGTGTACCCTCTTTGTCGCGGTATATAAAACTACCAAATCCCAGATAATGGGTAATAAAACTCTGGAAATCGAGCAACAGGGTCTCGGAGTTTTTGTTGATGAAGGATGCTTTTAATTCATACGCAATCAGGGCATTTTTTTCATCTGAAGACTGCAATACAATTGGCAAGTCACGGATTTCTTTCCGGGTTTGTTTTACAAGACTAAAACCAGCCTGTTCATTCAGTTTCCCATCTTTTTTAAACTTCACATCGGAGATCAGGCACAGAATAAAGTCTTTATACTTATTGAAAATGTAAATCGCCTCTTCGTAAGTGGATGCCAACAATATTTTGGGACGTGCTTTCAGGCGAAGGATGCGGTAAAGCTCATCGGTAGTTACATCTTCAATGATGTTCTTGGTTTGCTCTAACACAATATTATATAACATTGGGAGATATAGAGAATAGTATTTCGAGGCATCTTCCACAAGTAAAATCACACGGGTCATCCCGATGGTTGTATCGTTCTCTACATTGATCTTATCTTCCAGATAATTGATCATGGCGAAGAAAATTTTGCTGTCGCCATTCCATACAAAAACCCTGTCAATCCAGGTCAATTGTTCCGGTTCTTCTTCATATCTTGCAATATCCGTATTGCTGTTTAGCAATAGAAACACCGGTATATATTGAAATTTATCTTTAACTGTTTTACTGAGTTCAACCGGAAATTTTTTATCCGTACCAATCATGATAATGATCAGGTCATAGTGTTTTGAATCGAGTTGTTCCATCACTTCCTCGATGGTAGAAACCCCGGTAATTCTTGGCATTGTACTTAAACTGAGAGAATAAAATTCGCCCAGGACATGTTCCGAAAACCGGCCTTCTTTTTCAATGCTATAAGCATCATACAAGTTGGCGACCAACAATATTTCCTTTACTTTGAACGGCATCAGGTCATGATACAGGTCACGGTTGCAATTGTTCCGGTTAAGAAAAGTTTGAAGCAGTTGACGGCTGTACTTCACGGGTTCCGAAAGTTCCGGGGAGGGCGAGATTCCTTCTTTTTGAACATTTTTTTTCAGGATGGCCTTCCCCTTCAGTGAGTTCAGGTATCCCGTGATCAGATTTGCCAGGTTGATTATAAGGTGACGTTCCTCTTCCAGAAAGGGGCCTTCAAATAATGCCGGAAAGTTCCTCAGATAGCATATCTCAATAAAGCCTTCCAGATTATCGATGGTTTCAAACTGTTGTTTTTGTGACCACTGAGTTTCTCTGAAACCGGTACCCTTCGAGTCAATATTGCCATATTTAATCCGGCAGACGGTATACTCAGGATATTGCCATGCCTTTGGCAGAATCATGCACAGTTGGTGTAACGCTTCTTCCGGTGGCTTTCCGGAATGGAGAATAGCAGTGGTTTGATTTATTGCTGCAAGTTCTTTCAATCGTTCGCCGGTGATATATCTTCCCTCACGCCCTTTCACCCCATTGACAAATCCCTCGATCAAACTGGTTAAACTAACCAGCAGGTTACGTTCCTCAAGCAAAAAAGGGCCCTCATCACTGAGCGGAAATTCTTTTAAATAAAATATTTCTATCGATCCGACAAGCGTATCAATGGTTTCGAATTTCTGCTCCTGTCTCCATTGTGTTTCCAGAAAACCGGGACTGGTGAACTCCATTTCATCAAATCGGATGCGAGCCACGGCGCTGTCGGCAAATTGCCAAGCCCGGGGTAATATCTGACAAATATCAAATAGCGCCTCCGGAATAGACTTACCTACTTTTAAAATAGAAATAGTGTCGTTGATGGCTGCTAACTCCTTTAACCGTTCGCGATTTTCGTAAACCAGTTTTTCCAGATTATTTGAATCTGCGGGATGGGGTCCTGAAGTGGTTTTATCATTAACAGTTGACATGGGTTTTAAGGGGATGGTCACTTCAAAATTAGAATAATTATTTCATCAATTTGTAAATTAGTTTAGACATTATATCAAAGTTTCGGAATTTACGTATCGATGGCTAAGTAATGCACTTAATTTGCATAAGTAATTTTCTTATCTTATTGATATTAAATAATTTATCTTGAAAATATTTTCATTTTTTTTATTCATCGAAACTAATTTTATTTAATATTGTCGGCAAAAGAATAAATGAATTTTTAGCCTACTTAGTTTTAATTTAAACTTTCAAATATGAACAACGAAACGAAAAAAAAACTTCTCGACGAATTCATGGCAAAAGTCATCGCGAAGAATCCAGGTGAAAAAGAGTTTCACCAGGCAGTAATGGAAGTAGCAGAATCCTTGATTCCTTTCATTGAAGAAAATCCCAAGTACAAACAGGCCAAGATTCTGGAACGTATGGCAGAAGCCGAACGTACCATTATTTTCCGTATCCCTTGGCTGGATGATAAGGGTGAAATCCGGATCAACCGTGGTTTCCGTATCGAAATGAACAGTGCCATCGGCCCTTACAAAGGGGGTATGCGTTTCCATCCTACGGTTAACCTTGGCATCCTGAAATTTCTTGCATTCGAGCAAGTACTTAAAAACAGTCTGACTACATTGCCCATGGGTGGTGGCAAGGGTGGTAGTGATTTTGACCCAAAAGGAAAGAGTGACAATGAAGTCATGCGTTTCTGCCAGAGCCTCATGACCGAATTGCAACGTCACATCGGTCCCGACACCGACGTTCCTGCTGGTGATATAGGTGTAGGTGGCCGCGAAATCGGTTTCATGTTCGGCCAGTACAAACGCCTTCGGAATGAATTCACCGGCGTTCTTACAGGAAAAGGTCTCGAATGGGGTGGTTCATTAATCCGTCCTGAAGCTACTGGTTATGGAGCCGTTTATTTTTGCGAAGAGATGCTGAAGACCCGTGGTTTGGATTTCAAAGGAAAAATCGTCGCCATATCCGGTTCAGGCAACGTAGCTCAGTATGCAACCGAAAAAGCAACCCACCTGGGCGGTAAAGTGGTAACCCTTTCCGATAGTGAAGGTTACATTCATGATCCCAAGGGTATCGATGCAGATAAATTGGCTTTCATTATGCACCTGAAGAATGTGAAGCGCGGACGTATCAAAGAATATTGTGAAAAATATCCTCAGGCTACTTTCGTACTTGGCAAACGTCCATGGGAAATCAAGTGCGATATTGCATTACCCTGCGCAACCCAGAATGAAATCGACGGAAATGATGCAAAGAACCTTATTAACAATGGTTGTTTCTGCGTTTCCGAAGGCGCCAATATGCCTTCCACTCCGGATGCCATCAACCTCTATATCGAAAAGAAAATCCTGTATGGCCCGGGTAAAGCTGCCAATGCAGGTGGCGTTGCCACTTCAGGACTTGAAATGTCGCAGAATTCCATGAGACTATCCTGGTCCAGCGAAGAAGTTGAACAGCGGTTACATACCATCATGGTCAACATCCATAAGAATTGTGTCAAATGGGGTACCGAACCTGATGGATTTATCAACTATGTTAAAGGAGCTAACATTGGCGGCTTTGTAAAAGTTGCTGATGCCATGTTGGCTCAGGGACTTGTATAAGACTAACCTACCCATGTTAATTCAGGCGGGGATCCGGGAAACTGGGTCCCCGTTTCTTTTGGTCGTAAAAAGAAGGGTATTGAAAAAAGCATAAAATACAACGCCGGCTTGAATTTCAAGCATGGATTCCAATACAAGGTTCAAGGCAAAAATCAATAAAAAAATAAAGTATAAAAAATCGCGATCCCTTGCGGCACGAACTGCAGGAAACAGTATCATCCCGGCCAATACAATAAACCCAATCACTCCCAGCGTTATAAAAGTCTGTAAATATTGATTGTGTGTGTTTAGTTTTTTTTGAAAAGCCGCCAGATTGTTTTTTTCTTTGTAACCAGCCAAAAGTTCATCTTTTACATCTCCGGTTCCAACCCCAAAGAAAAAATTACTTCGGATGATATCACCAGCAACCGACCAAATTGCCAGCCGTTCTGCTGTGCTTTCGGTATTCACTACCCCGGCTTCCGGATGATCGGTAAATGCTGTTGCAGCACGGTTAAATCGTGTTACATTGATTGGAACAAGCCAATATCCCAACACAAAAACGAATAGCGCAAATCCTCCAATAAAAACAGTCCAACCAATATTTTTCAATTCCCATCCAATAAATATTGCCGAGAGAATGAAAAGCAGAAGCAAAATAAATAACCCAGCTTTAGATGCCAATAAAAAAATCAGGGCGATAAAAAACAAGACCAACAAAGCATAAAACCCAATCAATAACCGGTTCATTTTCTTTTTCGTGTACCCGATATAGATTACACAGGCAATGGCGAAATTGTAATACATTGAAAGGTAGGTGGAGTGAAAGTACCAGGAGAGGTTTCCATAATAAAATGATCCCTGAACCTGATAAAAAGAGGCATTAAACCATGCATGAAAAAGCAGTATTACACCCCCTGTAAAACATCCGGCCGTATAAAAATTCAAAATCCAACGTAAACGGTTTCCCGGAAAAACAGGAAACTGGGCAGTTGAAAAAATCAATGGAAAGAGTAACAAAGACAGCTTAACCTCCAAATCGAATTTTCCATATTCAAAATTAGAGGTATAGGTCAATCCAATCAAATAAACCAAATAGATAAGGCCGAATCCCATCACCCTAAGCCGTTGTTTTTCTTTGAATATCCGCCTGAAAGCCGAATATGAACGCGGATCTGATAGCCAGTTGAGCATCATCAGCGCAATGACAGGAGGAACCAGTTTCCCCCAAACCGGAAGCAGAAAGGCCAAGCCCATACTACATCCCCAAAATATCTGATCATGGATCCGGTATCGCATTCCTTTCAGCAATTATGAAAATCCAAAGTTAAAATAATCTTTTCCTTTCCCTGATGGCTATAACTAAAATAACAGATATATAGATGATTGTTGAAATCAGCATGATCACCGAAGAGGCCATAATGCCATAGATTGGAACAAAAATAAGGTTGAGTGAAATATTGACAATAATAGTTGCTAAAAGAGCAATTGCCAGGTATGACGGACGGTAAAACAATTCCAGAAAGCGCTGTAACAACAAAGTCGATTGCCATAAAAATGCAGCCAATAAAAGAGGTAAATAAATAATCCACGATTTTATTTCAGGAATTTTCAAAATCTCGGTAAAAAAATACGATTTAAAAACCATGAAAATAATAAAGACAACAATGAAGATCAGGATTTCGAAACTCAAAGCCTCCTTAATTGCTATCCAGGCTTCTTCTTTTCTTTTGGCATTCCATAGATCAACAATCTTAGTTTGATAGGAAACATAGAGTGGAAATCCCACAAAAAAGATGGCTTGATAAACCAGATCTTTGAATGCTGCATATTTCCCCATTTCATGAAACCCTAAATATTTTGCCAGAATAAAACGGTCGGCTGAAATCAGAATGTACGAAAACAGCAACCATAAAGTAACTGAAAAACTAAATTTTAGTGCTTTGCTGGTAAAACGCGAATCCCAATAAAAATGCTTCAAATCAATCTCATATAACCGATCTATCCGGATCAGCCATCGCAAGATCAACATACCGACATATCCTACAATAAAAGAACCGAAAAACAAGGCAGACAATTGCCAATGAAAAATAAATATCCCCGCCACAAATACCAGAATGACCAATATCTGAGTACTCCCTTCTAATATTGCAACCCGTGTTGTACAATGAAACGATTGAAAAATAGCAAGATGAAACAGATAAAAATGACTTAGAAAAGTATACAGAACGAGAAGTGCTAACAAAAACCAGCTAAGGTGAAAATAAAAATGACCAACTGCTCCCATTAGGAGCCCCGATGCCAAAGCACTTAGTATGGTAAGAAAAAAGAAGCGACTGATAATAATTTCCGACGTTTTCTGTATCCCACGTAAAAATCCCACAATACTTACTTGCACCCAATGGAAGCTCAGGGTTATGCAAATCAATGCCGTATAATACAATAGCGTAAGTCGGCCATACGAAACCGGACCAAAATAATGGATCGCCAAAACAATAAGGGATACGGTCACAATAGCAGGAATGAGCCTGCCAGCCAAGTATTGAATTACATTTTTTTTCATGATAACCGATGCCAGGTAAAGTATGACACTACTTTTTACCCGGCATCTCCTTTAGAAAATAGGTTTTAGGGCGAAGGACCTTATCAAAAGAAAAATACTGAATCAGGGTAAAATCTTTACCATCATTCACCAAAGCATATAACCGGTCAAGATCGTATGGTAAGGAATGTCCTTCAGGATCAGTCTGACCTTCAGGGCCTTGTTTGTGATAAGTTTTAATGGTTTTGCTTATTCCTGATGTATCGGTCAGGGTAATGATGATAAAAGGCTGAGAAGCGAGGATGGAGTCTTTGCGAACCGGATCCATATCATTAATCAAGGTTTCGAAACTCAGGTTCCGGAATCCCGATAGGAAATTAAGGACTTTCAGGGTGTCATATTCAGGTAACTCACGATTATCAACAAGTGAAAGGAAGCTAAATACATTCTTCCCATTATTACGTATTTCGTAGGATAATTCAGGAGTTTGCGGAATTTCAACCCGGACGCGGGCAATTTCAGGAATCGCTTTTTTGAATACACTATAATCCCGCCAATATTTTTCTATCGGACTAAAACGGGGTGATACGAACCCCCTGAATCCCGGGACGAATGTAATAAATGCACGGGAAGAATTTTCCATCAGCATGAAACTGCCCAAATTATTTTGGGTAGCGCCACCGACATAGAAAACCTTGGTCAATTTTTCATGAGGAAACCAATGGATTATACCGAACAAATGGACACGGTAAACCCACTGATATATTTCTACTTTAACGGCATTAACAGCCATCTCTTTGATTATATTATCTTGTGCTGCATTGGCAACCGGCTGGCTTACCTGTAGTTCCATCATGGTCTTGAGCAACCCTTCGACCGATAATTTTTGCGCCGAATATTTATCGTTTACCATCCATTTTCCGGGAGCCTTCTTGGTAAGTTTCACCGAATTATTATTCTTATCCGACAAAAATATCATGGTCACATTGGAGGTGTCGTCCAGCGCAAAATTACTCAGTTCACGTTTGAAGGTGGAGTTCGATTGTGTAAGCCAAAGTACAATGGCAATCAAACTTAATACGATGACAAGAAGGAAAATATTTTTATTTTTCATGACTGTTTCTTTTGGAGAGGACCCGCATAAGAAAACTTACGTATCCGGTATTTGACTAAACCAAAACCCAAAACCAGCAATACAGGGAGGGTCAGATTAAGGATTTGCCAGAAAATCCGTTGTTTTGCAATTTTCGCAGTATCAAGCATCCGCAGTTTCAGCTCCCGTGAACGAACCGAAATAAGCCCGGAATCATCGCATAAATAGTTAATGGCATTGAGTACCAGATCTTTGTTCCCAAAAGTCTGACGGGAGTATTGATCGTAACCCATGGGTAAAGGATAACCTTCTTTAAAGGAAAAATCATTTTTAACGAGATCGCCATCGGTTATCACGATCATTTTAGTCTCTTTGCTTTTGGAGCGGATTCCGAGAGAAGAATTTCCTGAAAGTTCAGGAGGAATGCGGAATAAAAAGGCAGAAGGGAAAACACCTTCAAGCAAAAGGGCAACAGGTTGTGGCCCCTTGTTGAACATTCGTTCATCCGGTTGATGTTTAAGTATTTCCAGATCAATCAGCGCTGGGGCATTCACAGTACGAGAGTATGCTGACGTTGTCAACAGGTAAGTCTTTTTTACACCAGGAGCAGAAACAGTATCAAGACTGCTGATAAACTCCGTTTTTATTGCATTTAACCCATTCACAATAGGATGTTTGATAGTGGGTAATAAAACCGGGAAAAAGTACCATTTGAAATAATCAAATTGAGGTTGATTCCCGATCTGACCCGTTTTAACAGGTATCTGAAGCGCATTCATATCCTGAACCAGATCCAGGTTTAACCGGACTCCATAGTTGAAAAGCATGTCCTCCAGATTAATATCGTTTGTGATCCCAATGGTGGAGTTGTATTTCTGTAAGCTATCCATGCTTGCAAATACAGGATCAATAAGCCAAAGCACTTTCCCTCCACGCATCACGAACTGGTCGATCAAAAATTTATCTTTTTCATCAAAGGGTTTGGTCGGTTTGGCAATAATAATAGCTCTGTATTTATTGAGCAACGCATCGTGCGTTGAATCCGTTTTAATGCGTACAGCCAGGCTGTTGATTTTATGGTTGATGGTAACCCTGTCGACATTATAATATTCCGATAATGAATTTTGCAAGTCGATGGTTTGAAGTTGGGTTAACTCCCCTTGTCCCTCAATAATGGCTACGCGAGGTTTGATTGCTGTGGTCAGGCTTTTAATGGCGCGGGCCAAATTATATTCCAGCGATTGGATCGAAGTATTTAACACCTGGTTCGGATCCTGCTGTAATTGAGCCATCAGCAACTGAACCGGCACCTCACGCCCATGATAGGAAACAACTGCCCCAGGAAAAATGATCAGTTGTGAAGATTCTCCTTTTTTGTTGACTCTTAGATCGGTAGGCTGCAATCCCCGTTCAACAAGCAGGCGATAAGCATCGTTTCGATCTTTCGCATTCGGATTTTCCGAAGGGTCCACAAATTCGTATTGAATATTTCTGCTATAAGCCCTGAATTCATCCAACATTTCTTTGGTTTCATTGGAGAGCCGTTGAAATCCCGGAGGAAGATCTCCATAAAGATAGATCTTGAAAAAAACCAAATCGTCCAATTTTTTCAATACATCTTTCGTCGCCGGAGATAATGAATAGCGCTTTTCTGCTGTCAAGTCAACCCGCGTAAAAATAAAAGAAGCGATGAAATTAATCAACACAATGATGGCAATACCAAGCGTTAGCTGAACAATATTGTACCGTTTTGTATTTCTTTTTCTCTCCTTCACCATTTCACTATCTCACCATTTTCTACTCTCAAGCGACAATTTAGTAAACAAAATAAAAACTGCTGTAACGCTGATAAAATAGATCAAATCCCGGGTATCAATCACTCCTCTGCTCATCGAGGTATAATGGGCATTAAGTCCCAGAGATTCGATAATCAGTCCCACCTTACCGGATAAAACGAACGTATAAATAAATTCAAAACCCATATAAACAAAGAAACAAATAAAAACCGCCAGAATAAAAGAAACGATCTGATTATCGGTAAGGGAGGAAGCAAATATTCCGATAGCGACGAAACTGGCACCCAGAAAAAAGAGACCTATATAGGAACCCCAGATACTTCCGGAATCCAGATTTCCCGGTGGCATTCCCAGATGATAAACCGAGAAGTAGTAAACCAAAGTGGGAAGCAGAGAGAATATTACCAGAACCAATCCGGCAAAATATTTGGCCAATATTACCTGAAAATCCGTAAGCGGTTGTGTCATAAGTAATTCCAGGGTGCCACTTTTTTTCTCATCGGCAAAAGATCGCATCGTAATGGCCGGTATCAGAAAAAGAAAAACAAACGGACCTAAAACAAATAACCCATCGAGATTGGCAAAACCAAAATCAGGAATGTTGAACTCCAATGGAAAGACCCATAAAAAGAGGCCTATCATGACCAGAAATACAATAACCACAACATACCCGATGAAGGAGTTTAAAAACCCATTGATCTCTTTCTTAAAGAGGGTATACATTCGTAGATTTTTTAAAAGTGTGCAAAATTAGCAATTATTCTTACACATTTCGGGAAATATAAACAGAATAATCACTTTGCACACTCATCATGAGAAGTAAAGTCTCCTATTTAAAGTCTGTTTAAATATTATCTTCCGGTTCAATGTGAATATGAATATCACAGCGTTGAATGGCAGCTTTCACTTGATGTTCCACTTCGTGAGAAATATGATGTGCTTGTTCAATCGTCAATCCCGGAGTTACATGAATATTAACCTCAACAAATGTGTCGGCCCCGGAACTACGAACCTTCAAGTCATGAAAACGTGTTATTTCATCAGTATTTTGTAAAACTGATTCCACTCTTTTCACCAACTCCACGGGAGATTTGTCCAGAAGAACATCAACAGCCCTTTTTCCAAGCCGGTAGGAAACGCTCAGAACTATTAATGCTACCCCAAGTGCAGCAAAGGAATCGGCGGAATGAAATCCGAAATGTGCACAGGCAAGCCCCAGTAAAACCACAATGGAACTCCAGATATCGGTTGCGAAATGCAAGGAATCAGCTTCCAGTGCCTGACTGTTGAATTTCTTCGCCACCCGTTTAAGAGCCCGCGAACGGGTAAAGTCAATTGCAATGGATATGATCACTACAAGATAGCTAAAAATGTTAACCTCAATATGCGTTTTTCCGGTAGCTAAGCGAGTAATAGATTCATAAATGATCCATGCACACGTAATCAATAATAGAATGGTTTCGACAAGAGCAGAAAAATTTTCAATTTTCCCATGACCATAATTATGATCTTCATCAGGAGGCCGGTCGGAAATCCGGACCGAAAACCATGTAATAATGGCAGCTACAAGATCCAAACCCGAATGTAAAGCTTCCGACAACAATCCCAAACTCCCGGTGATGAGTCCAATAACAAGCTTAAATCCCGTTAAGAAAACCGCTGCAATCACCGAAAATCCGGCAACTTTTTGTTTCTCGTTTTTCATCAAGGAAAGATTAAAGTAATTCTACCGTGACCAGTTGATCCATTTTCAAACCCAAAAGGCTACTGGCTTTCCCTTCACGGATGGCAATTTCCAAATATCCGCTGGTGGAAAAAAGGGCCAACATGTCGCCCTGTGATACATCTTTGTAGGATTTACTAATGGCGGTAATACGATATGACGGAGATCGGAAAGTAACTGCATATTTCCGGCCTTTGGTCGCCCGGTTGAAAAGAGCTTCCGTTATGTTTACAAATACATTTTCATAATTATCAACATAGATCACTTTACCTTTGATCAAATCACCCTGAATAACCGGCTGAAATGGCATCTTCTGCAGAATTTTATCTTTTGGGTGACCCAATTCTTCGATGGGCTTTCCACTGGCAATATGACAAGCCGCTTTAACAAAAACATCCCGCGCAGGAAAGGTAAAATAATCCGAATCCTGGATAATATCCAACTCAATGATCTTCTCCGGTTTTTCATCAAAAAGCAACGAAAAGATTCCATTATCGGCACCAATGAAATATTGCCCATGCTGAAGAACGACCGTATGCGGAGTTTCAATAGCAGCTTCACTGTTAATTGCCAGGATGTGGATCGTTCCATCTGGAAAGCCAGGGTAAAAGTTGCGTATAATGAAAGCAGCCTGGTTCAGGTCAAATACCGGAATCTGATGAGAGATATCCACGATCCTCGCATCTGGCAATAACTTCAGAATAGCGCCTTTCACAGCACCTACATAATGGTCCTTCAAACCCCAGTCGCTGGTCAACGTAATAATGGCCATGGAATTATTTGTACTTTTGTGATTCAAAAGTACACTTTTTTCATGAGTGAGAAAATAATCAATATCGAATCATTCCATCCGCTTGATATTTTTGGAGCCAATGATCAAAATCTGGAGGTAGTTCGTGATTTTTTCCCAAAATTAAAAATCATCCCCCGCGATAATATCCTGAAGGTTTTAGGTGAATCAGGCGAATTGCTCGATTTCGAATCGAAATTTCACCTTCTCCTGCTTCATTTTGAGAAATTTGGTAAACTGACGAAACAAGATATCCATTATTTACTTGAACAAACGCCGGAGAATGACGCGGAAAATGGAACATTGACTCAAGCTGATAGTAATTCTGATGTGCTTGTCCATGGTAAAAACGGGATGCTTATCAGGGCACGGACAGCCAATCAGCGAAAACTCGTTGAAAGCAGCCAGAAAAATGACCTGCTTTTTGCCATCGGACCTGCCGGTACCGGAAAAACATATACCGCTGTTGCATTAGCTGTACGGGCACTGAAAAACAAAGAAGTACAACGGATCATTCTTACCCGGCCAGCCGTGGAAGCTGGAGAAAATCTTGGCTTCCTCCCTGGTGACCTGAAAGAGAAACTGGATCCTTATTTACAACCACTATATGATGCCCTGGGAGATATGCTCCCAACCCAAAAACTGCTCCAATATATTGAAGACCGGGTCATTGAAATTGCTCCCCTCGCCTTTATGCGAGGCCGAACACTGAATAATGCCTTCGCCATCCTCGATGAGGCACAAAATACAACCCCGGCCCAACTTAAAATGTTCCTTACCCGTATGGGGGCTTCATCCAAATTCCTTGTCACAGGCGATATCACACAGGTCGATCTTCCAAAAAACCAGATCAGCGGACTCATTCATTCCCAATCCATTCTGAAAAACGTTCCCGGTATTGAGTTTATCTATCTCGACAACGCTGATATAATCCGACATAAACTGGTAAGCCGAATCATCAATGCGTATGCTCATGATAAATAATCAGAACCATTAAAATAATCCTGTTTTTAGCTAAAAATCAAACAAATGACAAACGTTCTTCAACAATCCAATTTCAATTTTCCCGGACAAAAAAGTGTTTATAAAGGTAAGGTCCGTGATGTTTATAACATTCAGGATAAATTTCTGGTTATGGTCGCTACTGACCGGATTTCAGCATTTGATGTAGTGTTACCTAAGGGGATCCCCTTCAAAGGACAAGTACTGAATCAAATTGCTGCAAAATTTTTAGATGCCACAGCCGACATTTGTCCCAATTGGAAAATCGCATCCCCCGATCCCAATGTTACCATCGGACATTTTTGTGAAATCTATCCGATTGAGATGATCATTCGTGGTTATCTTACCGGCAGTTCATGGCGTACCTATCAAAAAGGAGTCCGTGAGATCTGCGGCGTTCCGATTCCGGATGGGATGAAAGAACATCAACGGTTCCCCGAACCAATTATCACCCCTACGACCAAAGCCAGGGAAGGACATGACGAAGATATCTCTGAGCACGACCTGATTGCCCAGAAAATAATTTCAAAAGAAGAATATGAGATCCTTAAAAAATACACAGTTACCTTGTTTAAACGGGGAACTGAAATGGCAGCAAACAAAGGACTGATTCTGGTTGATACAAAATATGAATTCGGAAAAGGGAAGGATGGCAAAATTTATCTCTGCGACGAAATCCATACTCCCGATTCTTCCCGCTATTTCTATCTGGAAGGGTATCAAGAACGCTTTGCCAGAGGCGAACAGCAAAAGCAGCTATCAAAAGAATTTGTCCGTGAATGGCTCATGGCCAATGGATTTATGGGAAAAGAAGGCCAGAAAGTTCCAGAAATGACCGATTCATGGATCAACGAGATCTCGGAAAGATACATCGAACTTTTCGAAAAAATTACCGGCGAAAAATTCATCAAACCCAAAAATCAAAACATCATCCAACGAATTGAAGATCATGTTTTGAACTTCCTTAACACAAGAAAATAATCCATTCATTGACAATTTCCAATTTTTCAAATGTTAATCTCTTTTTATGATCAATTTCAGCCCCCCCAGAATAGATCGGTCAATCGTTGATGCCGTGGTCGATACCCTCTATTCAGGATGGATCACGACCGGACCAAAGACGAAAAAGTTTGAAAAGATGTTGACTGCTTATGGAGGCCATCGGGTTACCCTTTGTGTAAGCTCAGCTTCTGCAGGACTTGAACTGATGCTCAGATGGTTCGGAGTAAAGGAAGGCGACGAAGTAATTGTACCTGCTTATACCTATTCCGCTACTGCCAATGTGGTGATCCATTGTGGTGCCCGGGTAGTTTTTGTGGATATCGATAGAGATTTTGATATTTCCGTAGCAGCCATACGAAAAGCAATTACCCGCAAAACCAAAGTAATTATGCCTGTCGATCTCGCCGGCTGGCCTTGTGATTATGATGCCATCAATGCCCTCGTAAAAGAACCCGCAATACAAAAGCTGTTTTGTCCCGATAGTCCGGAGCAAAAAAACCTTAACCGGATCCTGATCCTGGCAGATGCTGCTCATTCGATCGGTGGAAAATACCATGGGAAAAGGGTTGGCGGTCTGACAGATATTTCGGTTTACTCATTTCATGCCGTAAAAAATCTTACAACAGCAGAGGGAGGGGCGGTTTGTTTAAATCTTCCTGAACCATTCGACCATGAGATTATCTATCGCGATCTCAATGCAAAATCATTGCATGGCCAAACCAAAGATGCCCTGGCCAAGACACAGATCGGGAACTGGCGGTATGACATCATCGAACCGGGCTACAAATACAACATGACCGACATTCAGGCAGCTATGGGGATTGTGGAGTTAGCACGATATGACTCAGATATGCTGGTACGACGAAAACAAATATTTGACCGATATACTTTAGCCCTTTCTAAATTTTCATGGGCCCAGTTGCCCGATTACGAAACATCAGGGAGAACTTCCTCCTATCATGTTTTTCAGCTTCGGATCAAGAATATCACTGAAAAGCAGCGTGACCAGGTCATTCAGGAGATTTTCAACCGGAAAGTCGCCGTAAATGTGCATTTCGTTCCCCTGCCCATGATGACTTATTACCGCAATGCAGGATACAATATTCAGGATTATCCGGTTTCTTATGATAATTATTCCCGAGAAATCAGCCTGCCCGTTTATTATGATCTTACGGATGAGATGGTGGATACTGTCGTTTCCGCAGTTGTTGAATCAGTCAATAGTGTAATTGAGCGTTATATTTAATATCGTCGTTTTCAATTTCTCTTTTAACATTTAATTCCTTTGATCCGATTTTTTGACATTCTGTTTTCGTTGGTTGGACTGATCCTCCTCCTCCCCTTCTTTCTGTTGATCAGTCTTTTAATACTCTTCGACTCCCGGGGTGGGGTATTTTATTTTCAGTGGCGCGTTGGGAGAAACAACCAGGATTTCAGACTGATCAAGTTTCGCACCATGCAGGTGAATGCCGATAAAAACGGAAGCCTCACCGTGGGGGTACGCGACAGTCGAATTACCCGTGTAGGATTTTGGCTTCGCAAGTACAAACTGGACGAATTACCGCAGTTGATCAATGTGATATTTGGAGAAATGAGCCTGGTTGGCCCCCGTCCGGAAATCCGCCAATATGTTACCCTTTACAATTCTCAGGAAATGAAAGTTCTTTCCGTCAAACCAGGAATTACAGACTATGCCTCCATCGAATATATCAACGAAAGCGAAATCCTGGGAAATTCCACAGATCCCGAAAAAACCTATACTGAAGTGGTAATGCCAGCCAAGATCGAGTTGAATATGAAATTTATAAACTGTCCCACTCCTGGCAATTATTTTGCCATACTTATCAAAACTTTCGCAAAAATCCTGAAAAGGAAGAAGTAGTAAATAACAATTTTTAATTCCCTATGATCATTTTCCGGGTCTCACTCCAGCTCCCAGATTTCATCACGCAAATATAAACACCGGGTGTAGTGGCACCTACATTCCATAAAATTTTATGATAACCCTCCGAAAAGGTTGTGTTGGCAATCGTATCTTTCAGATTTCCGGCTTCATCATAGATCATTATTGTGATGGGGGTATTGTTCACGCTGATTTCGAAAGCGATGTTGGTCTGGCTGGCAAATGGGTTAGGAAAGTTGGGTAATAACCGGGGGCAGGACAGATCTGCAATTTCCGATACGGCATTGGGATAAAGAGTAGGACTCCCGGCTTCGACCCAGGCAGTATAAATCAGGGATGCCAGGGAGAATGAAGCATGGCTCATTAAACCAAGGGTAAAATTGCCAGTCCTTGCCCAGAAAGCATTGTAATAAGCCAAAGTACCAATCCCGCCAGCTTCGATTGTAGCTTCATTATCAGCAAGAAGGATACTGTCGACATACATATAATTGTTATATAAATATGAAAACACATAAGAATTGACATTTGGAATGAATTCTACCGGATCGGAAGGATAGACCAGTTGATTTTCAAACTGACTGATCATTTTTGATTCATAACGCGAATGTACCCCGTTTTGCCCGGTCATCTGTCCCTCATAATTTTTTGTAATATGAAGCGGCATGTGTCCATCCCCCACATAATGGCTAAGATCGGCTGCAAAGAGTGCCGATTTATTCCAATCTCTTCGCTGAAAGCAACGCTTTAGTGAATCAAATGTAACAAGGGTGGCCCAGGGAAGAATTCCCTGATCAATCACAAAACTACCAGGATGAGCCGAAATCACCGAATCGTATGTTTGTGGAATCCGGCCCGTAATTATAAATTCCGGATAGTTGTCGATGTCAATATAATGACGGGGCGCTTCATTGGGATCCGTGTTTTTCCGGTTATCCGGATCTGAGGCATGAAGCGTAACCACGTTGGTCCAACCTGGGTTTAAAAATGCCATTTTTTCTGGAAAGCAAGCCGGAACATTCTGACTAATGATTCGATGCCCTTTGTAGCCCCAACTCGACAATATCAAACCGATCAAGATCATGGGGACAGCATTGAGAATTCTTCTCATAAAAAGGCATTTAAAAGGTTATCCAGATCTTCAATTTTATCGGGATATCCAAGTTGGTTGTAAGAAAATACAAGGCTGCTGATCAATCGTTGAATGATATCAAGATTGGAACAGGGAGAAAAAAAAGACGATTCCGGTTTGATCTTCATTTGCCGGATAAACAATTCTATTTCCCTCCGGGTAAAAACAGCTCCCTGATGATAGGGATTGATATAAAAAAGAACATCTTCTTCTGATGGATTCTCAAGCCCCAAATCGGTAAGATAAGCCAGAATGAAATGTTGTGGAAGATTTACTCCATAAACCGGTAATTCAAGTTTCCGTGCCAAGATCATATAAAGGATACCCAACGAAAGCGGGCTCCCTTTCTTGGATTCTAAAAAGGTATTGATATAAGAATTACGCGGAATGGAAATATGGGCATTGTTTCCCTCAAAATGATGAACGTCAAAAAGAATGCGATTTAAGACTTTTATATTTTCGAGAGCTGTCAGGTTTTCATGAAGTTCCAACCATATTTCAATGCGAAGTTGCTCGATTTTGGCTATAATTTCCTGCTCGTCCAGAGAAGGATATTGTGTTTTGGTCACCATAATAAAGCCTTTTAGCAAATCCGATGCGTCATGCTTCACCCAATTCAAAAACTCCGAATACAAATTTTCACGTTGTAATTGCCGGATAATATCCTGGATACGGTCCTGTACCATGGGATCAAAATTATTTTCCCAGGCATTTTCCAATGGTCCAATAGCTTCCATCCCCAATGAACGGATCTTTTCGCGGATCAACCGGAAAGCATTTTCATCCGGTTCATCCAGTAAATTGATCAGGGCCGTTAATGCAATATTTTCGTTATGTGGTTGCATTTTCATGCGGGGACAATGGTTTCCAATACCAAATTGATTAAGCCCCTGACTACCTGTTTATGATCTGCAAGATATTGACCGGTAGCCCGATTTGCAATCAAGGCACATACAGTTACCATTTCAAACCCCATAAGCGCGCCCAACCCGTATAAAGCAGAGGTCTCCATTTCAAAGTTAATGATGCGCTGGTCTTTATAACGGAAACTTTGCAGCTTTCTGATCATGTCGGGATCGGTAAGAGGAAGTCGCAAAAACCGACCCTGGGGACCATAAAAACCAGGCGCTGTAACTGTTATCCCAGGAATGGAAAAAGGTCGGAACTTATCTACGAGTTTATCAGATCCTTTAATAAAATAAGGTCTCGAAAGGTTTACCGGCCAATCGGCATGGGCCGCAAAAGCAGCAGTTAATTCCTGATCAATAATATCGGCCGATCCTTTGTAAAAATGGAGCAGATTATCCAGTCCTACAGCATGTGTCGACAATCCGAAACTGCCAATGGGAACATCGGGTTGAATAGATCCGGATGTTCCAATCCGGATGATGCTCAAAGTTCGGTGTGCCGGTTTTTGAACTCTGGTTTTAAGATCAAAATTAGCCAACGCATCCAGTTCATGCATCACAATATCGCAATTATCAGTACCAATCCCGGTAGATAAGGCTGTAATCCGCTTCCCATGATAATACCCGGTTGCCGAAATAAATTCCCGGTTTCCGGCACGATGATCAATATGGGTAAAATGTTCAGATATTTCTTTTACCCGGTTCGGATCGCCGACCACAATAACGATATCGGCCAGATCCTGGGGTTTCATACAAAGGTGGTAAACGCTTCCATCAGCATTTACAATCAGATCAGGTTCAGCAAGTAAGGGCATCGTTTTTTTGTTTTTACAAAGGTATGAAAATTTGGTTCACGTCATTTCTCTCCAGGATCAATCATCCCGGGTTCCAACGTGAATGCGATAGATCTTATTCAAACTCCTCACACGAAATGGCATGGTCAATCCATTATTTGGTTTTGCTGATGGTTATTTTTATTGTAGTTTTGTTCATTGCCGTAGATGTTGATAAATTTTCAACCGGAAAAATTTATGCCATTGTTTCCTATATCTGGACCTTTATCGCTTCAACTGATTATCTTCCAGGGTTAATGGAAAGTCTTACTGCAGTAAGGGAATTAAATACACGATTGAAAGAAGAAAAAGTATGACAATAGAAATTATCAATATTGGTGACGAATTATTGATCGGGCAGGTAATCAATACCAATGCAGCCTGGATGGCTGAACGGTTGAATCTTTCCGGGTTTGTGGTCCGACAGGTTACCGTGATCCGTGATTCACGGGAAGAAATTTTGGAAGCTCTGTACGCTGCCGAAAAACGATCAGAAGTAGTGTTGATTTCCGGAGGGATCGGGCCTACCAACGACGATATTACAAAACAAACCCTGTGTGAATTTTTTAATACCCGTCTGGTATTTGATCCTGCCGCTTATCGGGATATAGAAACAATTTTTGCCCGGCGTGGATTTCCGGTTACTGAACTGAACAGGCAACAGGCAGAGCTCCCGGAACATTGTATTTCACTTCCAAATAAACTGGGTACTGCCCGGGGAATGTGGTTTGAGAAGGAAACCGGGAAAACAAAATCAATTGTGGTATCCATGCCGGGTGTTCCATTCGAGATGAAAGCCTTAATGACGGAAGAAGTGATACCCCGCCTTCAACAATGCTTTAAGACCTCGTTTATTTATCATAAAACCGTGCTTACTCAAGGAATCGGAGAATCATTTCTGGCTTCCAGAATCGAATCGTGGGAAAGCAGTTTACCGGAGAATATCAAACTGGCTTACCTTCCTCAGCCTGGAATCGTAAGGTTGCGGCTAACAGGGACAGGAAAGGATGAACAAAAGCTCAAACATCAGATAGACCAGGCAGTTTCCGACCTGGGCGTGATCATCCCCGAGTTTATTTACGGATTTGATGAAGAAACCCTTGAAGAGATCATCGGAAAACTTCTTACAAACAAAAAACAAACCCTGGCAACCGTTGAAAGTTGCACCGGTGGTTACCTGGCGCACCTGATCACTTCCGTTCCAGGGAGTTCCCGATATTTTAAAGGATCTGTTATCGCATATTCCAACGAAATCAAAAAAAAATTTGTGAATGTTCCCTTAGAAACTCTGGATAAATTTGGGGCCGTGAGTGAACAAGTTGTTATGGAAATGGCCATCTCTTTACAAACACAGTTCGGCGTTGATTTTGTAATCGCCACCTCTGGAATTGCCGGTCCCGATGGAGGCACCCCCGAGAAACCAGTCGGTACAACCTGGATCGCCATTGCCACCCCCGATGAGGTTGTTGCTTCCCACTTCCTGTTTGGCGACAGTCGCGACCGGAATATCCGAAGAACCGCTCTCCAGGCAATGGCCATGCTTAGAACAAAACTGATTATTTAAAATCATCCATAATACCTGAAATGTATGATTTACCAGGATTTGACTTTTCGAAGAAAGCTCGATTTTTTATCCAGCGATATTTGTGGTTTAAATAAAAAAATGTATCTTTGCACTCCAATTTGAAGTTGTATCTTAATTCTCAATATCATGTCAAGGATTTGTGATCTTACCGGAAAAAGCGCCATGAAAGGCAACAGCGTTTCTCATTCTAACAAAAAAACGAAACGTTGGTTCAATGCCAATATTCAAACAAAAACTTTTTTTGTTCCAGAAGAGAATCGTGAAATTAAGATGAAAGTTACAGCATCTGCAATGCGTACGATCGATAAAAAGGGCGTTTATGCCTGCATCAAGGAAGCAAGAGAAAAAGGGTTTCTTAATAAATAATTTTTTTCATGGATAAAAAAAATGCTGTTATTCACATAACAGCATTTTTTTTGCTCGTTTCAAAAAAGCAATAAATTGCAGGCATTATCGTTAAAGATATGCCATCGCGACCGATCTGAATGAATAAATGTATTTGCTATATTTTATTTCTGTTTTTTTGTCCCTTTATCAGCCATTCCCAGCAGATACAAAATGGCAATAAGGATCATGATCTCGTTCAGTTTTCCGGAATTACAATCACTGCCGACAGCCTTAATCCTGTTCCTTATACTAAAATCTTTGACAAAAACAGTCACCGTGGAACTACCAGTGATATTCTGGGATATTTTTCCTTTGTAGCGCATAAAAAGGATACTGTGATTTTTTCTGCTCTGGGATTTAAACCTACCTCCTTCATCATCCCCGATACCATTACAAAACAAAGATATTCATTGATCCAATTGATGACAGCAGACACCCTTACGCTGGCTGCTGCTTATATTTTTCCCTGGCCTACACTCGAAGATTTCAAACGGGCTTTTGTAGAAACAAAAATTCCGGATGACGACCTTGAAATAGCTCGTAAAAATCTGATTGCCGCCGATATCCGGATCATGGCCGAAGATTATCCCATGGATTCCCGTATGAATTACAATAACTATATCGAAAACCAAACCAGTAAATTATACTATTTTGGTCAACAACAACCTTTTAACATCTTCAATCCCTTTGCCTGGGCAAAATTTATAAAAGCATGGAAAGAGGGCAAATTCAAATCACAGGAAGAGCGGCTAAAATAAAATCCCATTGAAATACCCATCCTATATAATTGGCTTTTGGTTCTGTTTGATTGCAATCAACGTATTTCCACAGGCTGCTCCCGGAATTCTCACCGGCACCATTACTATAACCGGGACTTCCAACCCATTGCCTTTTGTAAATATGGCCATTAAAGGAACATCAGCCGGAACAACGACCGATAAAAATGGACGATTTGAATTGAAGGTCCCATCCGGAATTCCAGTAGTCGTATTGTTCTCTTGTGTTGGATACCTTGCTGATTCCGTTTCATTAACATTACAAAGCGGAGAAGAAAAAAAAATATCGCTCACCATGGCTCCAAGTTCTACAGAGCTTGAATCCATTGAAATCAGAGACCAGCAATTGCGAACCAATACATTTACCAGGCTAAACCCGAAAGTGATGACATATATCCCCACCATTAATGCCAGCGTGGAGGATCTGATCAAGACAATGCCTGGTGTTTCCTCACGAAATGAGTTAAGTTCCCAATATTCCGTACGCGGTGGAAATTATGACGAAAACCTTGTATTTGTTAACGATATTGAAATATACCGGCCATTTCTGGTACGATCGGGGCAACAGGAAGGTCAGAGTTTTTTAAATCCCGACTTAGTTTCAGGAATCTCATTTTCAGCTGGAGGGTTTGATGCAAAATATGGAGATAAAATGTCATCGGTACTGGATATCAAATATAAAAAGCCAACCGCTTTTGCCGGATCATTTGATATCAGCCTGTTGGGAGCTTCCGCCCATGTAGAAGGAACCTTCGCAAAGCGCTTTTCTTACCTCCTTGGGGTGCGTTATAAAACTACAACCTATCTGTTAAAATCCCTTGACACAAAAGGTAATTACAAACCCCGGTTTCTGGATATCCAGGGAATTCTTAACTATGAAATCAATCACAAATGGGAACTCTCATTTCTTGGGGCATATATCGATAACTCATACAAGCTGATACCGGAAACCCGTGAGACCAGCTTCGGCACCTTAGATGAAGCTTATAAAATCAAAATCTACTTCGATGGGCAGGAAGTAGACACGTATCAAAACTGGCTTTCAGGATTGACCCTGACCTGGAAACCCACTACAAATTTGCGTCTGAAATTGATCTCTTCAGCCTATCAGACGTATGAAGCCGAAACGTATGACATTTCCGGAGAATACTGGCTTGGAAAACTGGAGACTTTTCAAACCAGCGGTGAAACCGGACAGGTAACCGAAATCATGGGAATCGGCGCTTACCTTCAACATGCCCGTAATTATCTCGATGGAACGGTTTTCAATGTGGAGCACAGGGGCTCCTGGGAACACACCAACGGAAGTTTGCTCTGGGGAGTCAAATACCAACATTCCTTTTTTAAATATAACGTCAATGAATGGGAGTTACAGGATTCTGCCGGGTATTCGCTCCCCTACATCCAGTCTGACCTGACCCTCACCAATGTGATCATGAGCAATAGTACGGTAAATACCAACCTCTATTCGGCTTTCATACAAGATACCTGGCTTTTTAAAACAACTCCGGGGGAGCTTTCTCTGACAGCAGGATTAAGAAGTTATTATTACGATTACAACAACAAAATTTCAGTCAATCCCAGAATTAACCTCTCCTTCAAACCTTACTGGAAACAGGAGATGGTATTCCGGCTGGCTACCGGTTATTATTCTCAACCTCCTACTTTCCGTGAAATGACCGACCTGCAAGGTAATTTTGTTCCGGATTTAAAATCACAAACCGCCATCCATGTTGTTGCTGGCAGCGATCTCTATTTCAAAGCCTGGGGACGACCATTCAAATTTGTTACTGAAGTCTATTACAAATATATCCAAAACCTGATTCCTTACCAGATCGACAATATGAAAATCAGATATTATGGAACCAATGATGCCCATGGATATGCAACCGGCATTGATTTTCGTGTGAATGGCGAATTTGTAAAGGGAGCCGAATCATGGGCCAGTTTGTCGATCATGAAAACCGAACAGTATTATCAGGGTTCCTGGATTCCCCGACCTACCGATCAACGACTGAACCTGGCCATCTTTTTTCAGGACTATATCCCAAATTTCCCTACCTGGAAAGTCAATCTTACACTGATCTATGGAACAGGACTCCCCTTTGGGCCCCCAAACTCTCCGCTGAAAGACCAGATTTACAGAATCCCCCCCTACCGCAGGGTAGATGTCGGATTATCAAAACAACTGATTGGAGAACAAACCTCTTTTTCTTCAAAAAATCCGCTCCGCGTATTCAAATCAATGTGGATCTCTCTGGAAATATTCAATCTGTTGCAAATCAGTAATACCATCTCCTATCAATGGATTACCGATGTAACAGGACAGGAATATGCTGTACCAAACTATCTTACCCCCAGACTTTTCAATTTGAAATTGGTAGCGCAGTTTTAAATCTATCACCCGTATTTTCCATCATCTTTCTTTCCCACTCTTTCCCGTATTCCGGATGTGATGGTTTTCTGGGGATTCCTTTTCCGATTACTCCATGATCCAGGTTTCGCTCGGACCAGAAATGGAGAAAGATTCCCCATCAGAACATTATTGCAAAAAAAACCGGGCCGGTATCATTACAAATTCAAGTGTGTATTTGTAAAGGTACCGGCCTTCGGAAAAAAAAAACTATTCGAGTTCTTTAATTGATTTTCGGATGATCTCTACCGATTCATGGATTTGTTCTTCAGTAATAACCAATGGAGGAGCAAAACGGATGATATGATCATGGGTCGGCTTGGCAAGAAGTCCGTTGTCGCGCATTTTAAGACAAACATCCCACGCTGTTTTTCCTTTAACCGGTTTGATGACGGTGGCATTGAGTAAGCCCTTGCCGCGGACCAATTCAATATAAGGAGAGTTGATTTTACGGATTTCATCCCTAAAAATCTTTCCCATAGCCAATGCATTTTCGGCGAGTTTTTCGTCGCGAATAACGCTCAAAGCGGCTATTGCTACTTTTGCAGCAATGGGGTTTCCTCCGAAGGTTGAGCCATGTTCCCCCGGGCGAATGGTAAGCATAATGGGATCATCAGCCAACACGGCCGAGATGGGACAAACTCCTCCGGACAGAGCTTTCCCGAGAATCAATATATCCGGACGAACACCTTCCCAATCGCAAGCCAGAAGTTTCCCGGTACGGGCGATTCCGGTTTGTACCTCATCGGCAACAAACAGAACATTTTTGGCTTTACATAAGGTATACGCTTTTTTCAGATATCCATCATCAGGAACAAAAACACCAGCTTCTCCCTGGATGGGTTCTACCAAAAATCCAGCTACAGTCGGATCTTCCAATGCTTTTTCCAAAGCAGGAATATCATTGTATGGAATCGGGATAAACCCGGGAGTAAAGGGGCCGAAATCGTTTCTGGCATCGGGATCATTTGACATGGAAATCACGGTAATGGTACGTCCGTGAAAATTATTTTGGCAACAAATGATCTTAGCCTGGTTTTCGGGAATTCCTTTGACTTTATATCCCCATTTTCGGGTCAGTTTGAGGGCAGTTTCATCGCCTTCAGCACCTGAATTCATGGGGAGTAACCGTTGATATCCAAAATATTCGGTGATAAACTTCTCGTATACCCCAAGTACATCATTGTAAAAAGCACGGGAGGTGAGTTCAAGCGTTTGGGCTTGTTCGATCAGGGCAGCCACAATTTTCGGATGACAATGTCCCTGATTTACGGCAGAATAAGCAGACAAAAAATCATAGTACCGCTTCCCTTCCACATCCCACATAAAAACACCTTTTGCCTTTGTAAGTACAACAGGTAAAGGATGATAGTTATGGGCCCCGAACTTATCTTCGAGGTCCATAGCCATTTGAGAGGTTTTTACTTCAACCATAATTTTCCTTTCAATGTTTATTTTTTAACGATAAAAGTCCCCGAATTCAATAGATGTTTACCTGCTTTCAGTTTAAAGAAATAGGAACCATTTGCAAGTGAATATACGGGGAGTGTTGATTTTTGTTCGGATACATTCATTGTCGACACCAACTTGCCATTTGCACTGTAAACTTCCAACAAACCATTTTCAATCTGTTTTGAAAGTTCAACACAAATGGTTTCAGAAGCAGGATTGGGATAAAGTTTCACTCCTACTTCAGGCATTAACACCTGTTCCATACCAACACCATATTCCAGTGAAAGTTCATCAACATATAGCGTAGATCCTACCTGACCTTGACTTAACATAAATTTAATCACATCGAAACCGCCACTGGAAACAATCAACAGGGTCATGGAATCGGGTACCAAATTACTGGTAGGATAGTTATATTCTAACGAAACATTAAATTTATCATACGTAGCAACAGTATCATAGATAAAAAGTCTTCCATAACCAACGGTATCACGTTTAAGGGTAGTTGCATTCCATTTTGAAACCAGGGCAACAAAAGCACAGGAATCGCCATTTACCGGTTCAAATTTAAAAAACCCCTTGAATTTTAAGGGCTTGCATCCTTCGCAAGCGCGACCTAATATAGCCCGGCTACCTCCCATATCGAGGGTTGCAGTACCTAACATTCCAGGAATAAAAACATCATAAGGATCCATTACAAAATTTGCTGATACAAGCTTTGCTGCATAGGTTCCCGAATATTTATCCGTAGTTTTAAAAACGGTAACAGGTCCGGGACCAACCGGAGCTGGTACAGCATTCAATGCATTCATTGTCGTAAGCCAGCAATCGGTAGGTCCAGTACCGAGATCTTCATAATTTACAGTGGTACCAGGAATAACAACAGGATACCATGACTCAAGATCACCATTTGGAATGTTTGATGTTTGAGTATAACCGGCACTTACAAAAAGCGCTAGTGCAAGGAGTAGCATTAATTTTTTCATAGTTGTTTTGTTTATGTTTCTAATTAATTTAATGGTTAAATTTTGTATGTAACCTGAACCTGCGTCATTCGTGGTGATTCAATGGTAAGAGGACGAAGGGAAAATTCGGTATTGAATAAATTGTTCACGAGTACCGAAAATTTAAAATCTTTTAAAGCATAACTTACTCTGAAATCTAAAATGAAAGTTCCGGTACTATGCTCTTCCCGGTATTTTTTTATTCCGGTTTTCACCCCGAACATCTGCCCATCCAGAAAATCATAAAAGAATTTGTCGATGTTCTTCATAAATCCATAATAACGCCCGCTGAACCCGGTTGAAAACCGTTTATATGTTAATTGAATATCTCCTTTGAAAATGCTCTGAACACGATATTTCAAAATATTTCCACTGGTATCAGAAGAGGTGCTAAGATAGGTATACGCACTCTTTTTACTCTGGTAAAACACATAATTCGGATCCGTAGATTGAGGGATGGAATAAGTGTAACCGATAAGCGCTCCAAGATTGACATTTTTCGCAATATTTCCTTCTCCATTAATGGTCAAATCAATCCCATAAATCCGGGCTGGTCCCGTATTAAAGAATTTAAATCCGACATTTTTTTCGGGATTAACACTTTTTCCCCAATTGCCGAAATTAAACTCCACATAGTTATCATAATCCTCATAAAATCCCGCCAGATCTGCTATTCCGACAAATTTACCAAATTTAAACAGTTGCTTGATCCCGACTTCATAAGAAACACTTTGTTCTGAGATTAAGCCTGGATTGGGATAAAAGCCGAAGTTCCCCGAAGTCGTGGTAATATACCGCTCGCCAATACTGGGAACCCGATACCCTTGGCCCACCGATGCCCTTAAAAAAGTCCCTTTGGCAGCCTGCATGTTCAGTCCTGCTCTGAAAACGGGTTTATTCTCTGTAATATCTGCCAATTGATAATATTCGTAACGTGCTCCAAACAAAACCGTAAGCCGTTTAAAAAACTTTTTCTCCAATTGAGCATAAACAGCAAAATTGTCAGAAGTATAAGTGCCATTGGCACCAAGAGAAACAGTTCCATCCGGTGCCAACTGCCCTGAAAATACTTTTCCAAAAGCGTATGAATAATTATTCATCACCCCTGTAACCAGCATTATATCGCCCAGATTTTTGAATTTATGGGTGTATTGGTATTCATTATAAACGCTTACACTCAGCGATGATTGATTAAATAAACCGACTGTGTTCAGATAGTACACTCTATTCTTTAAAGCATGGTAATCGCCGTTTTTAGCAAAATATTTCACGAAAGGATCAAGATAGAAAGTAAAAGTTTTGGCCAGGGATAAAGATCCCGGAAAAGAGCGGTATAGATTGGTATCCGCATCATACCAAAAATAAGTGTCTGCCGCTTCGCTGTACATAAAAGTACCATTCAGCCCATAAGACAACCCATCCACTTTTTTGTTCCGTACACGGGAATTGAAGAATAATTTAACCCGTTTTTCAAATTGCCCGTTATTATAAATTGTATCCGATGCTTTGTTTTCCGGGGTTCCTCCGATATAACTCTGGTCACTTAAATAAGAGGCCCCCCCAGAAAAGTCAATATTATCAAACCGCTGCGAATGAGTAATTGTCAAACCATAATTGATGGGATTCATCCCCGTCCATGGCGTAGCATACCTGCGATCGGGTTTACTGTACATTCCAGTATAAAAGTTTATCTTCGTTTCCGGATCTGCTTTGGGCCAGGAAGTCCTTACATTGATGGCTCCATTGATTGCAGAAGAGCCATAAACCACCGACGATGCACCTTTTACAATCTCTATCTGATCCAGATCATCAATGGGGAGTAGAGCCCAATCCGGCCGGCCGGCATCACCCCGTAACAGGGGTATTTCATCAACCATTACCATGACCCGTGAGCCAAGTCCACTGCTAAAACCACTCCCACCCCTAATCTGAGGTTCATTATCTACAACCGTAATACCGGGCATCCGGTCAACGGCCTTATCCACGCTGGAGAGATTGCTAATTTCAATACTCCTGGCTTTGAGAACTTCTATAGATGAAATCGACTCCTGAATTTTCTGTGCATATTTAGAAGCAGAAACCACAACAGTACTCAATTCCTGCGATAATGCCTGAAGGGCAATATCCATGATATAAGCTCTTTTCCCTTCGAGACGAATATGCCGCTCCTCCTTTTCATATCCTACCGAGGAAATGATCAGATCATATTCTCCCCTGGGAAGCTCAAAACGATAGGCCCCATTACTGTCGGAAAAAGTTCCGATCGCCTGGTCTTTTACCCCAATATTTACATACGGAAGCGGCTCAGAAGTTGATTCATCTGTTATTTTTCCCTTGATCACGATGTTTTGCGCATTGACAAAACAAGGTAAAAGAACAAGGAATAAAAGAATTATGAAAAGATGTTCGATTTGTTTCATGCTTACCAGCCACCTATTGAACCTACAAAAGTAATTTATTTCTTAAAAAAACAGATGTTTTTCTATTGCGAAATAGCTCCATCATTGATTACCAACCCCTTAAATTGTAATGAAGGAGAAGACCGGAAAGGGCCAAGTCCAAGAGCATCCCATCGTTGATCGATTTTATGAATGGTAACATCATCCATTACAATAATATTGGGCCATTCACGGTTGAAATTGTCTAATTCGTGGGTTTTCCTTGTTCCATCCATACACAATACCGGAATTTTTTCGCCTGAAACAGCCTCAACAAAAAAGCAATCGCGCATCGGGTCAATATTGTTTGCTGAGATCCAAACCATTTGGGAAAAGGAAGAAGTATCAACAGATGAATCAATAAAAAGAAGGAATTTAACATTCCTGATCCAACCTTGCCTGAGAATGACCGTGGATAAATGTCGAATTTGTTGCTTAACATTTTTTTTAAGCGAGACAATAACCAGGGATATTCCTTTTTGAGGAAGATCGGTGCGAAGGACTTCAACCTCTGGAAAGGCTTGCCGGATATCTACTTCGTTAACGATAGCTTCAGTCTTTGACGAAGGATGATCCATTTCCTGTGGTAATTTGGAGGTAACATCCAATCCCATTTTACTTCCATAAGCATACTGCCCGCTGGAATGGTCAAGAATATCAACCGGACCCCGGTGAAAATGGATGTCAGTTAAAGGATTTACACGATCGGAAATGAGACGGGCAAGTTCATGATAATCGGTCAGCGTTACCCCGGCATCAAACACCGCCATAATTTTATTGAACATCATTTGCCCGGCACCCCATAAGGAACTCATAACTTTAACACCTTGCCCGGGATATTGCTTTTCAATGCTCACCAAAGTGATATTGTGAAAAACTCCCTCAACAGGCATGTGCATACCAACAATTTCCGGGACAACCGAAATTTTTATCGGAAAGCGAAAAATCTGTTCGGTCGCTTTCCCGATCCAACCATCTTCCTGGGGCGGTATTCCGACAATGGTGGCAGGATAGACAGCATTTTTCCGGTGGGTAATACAGGTGACGTGAAAACGAGGAAAATAATCGGCTAAGGAATAAAAACCCGTATGATCGCCAAACGGTCCTTCAAGGATAAGCGACTCCGTAGGGTCGACAAATCCTTCAATCACAAAGTCAACATCCTCAGGAACTTCCAGATCATTGGTCCGGCATTTGACAAGTTGGACCTTTTTCTTACGGAGGAAGCCAGCCAACAAATATTCGTCCATGTTTTCCGGCAATGGCGCGGTTGCTACATAAGAATAAACCGGATCACCGCCCAGCGTAACGGAAACCGGCATTTTTTGGCCCAATGTTTTATACTGCTGATAATGGTGTGCTGAACCTTTATGGAGATGCCAGTGCATCCCCGTAAGATCGGGAGAAAATACCTGCATCCGATACATGCCGAGATTCCGGATTCCGGAGACAGGATCTTTGGTATGAACACAGGGAAGCGTGATAAAGGGCCCTCCATCAGATGGCCAGCATTTAAGTATCGGGAGTTTTGTCAGGTCCGGTATCGTCATCACAACCTCCTGACAACTCCCCTTCCGGGAAATGGATTTGGGCATCCAGGAAGCCATTTCCTGAAGCAATGGTAACATTTTTAATTTCTCTAAAAATGATTCTTTTTGACTCAGCATACCTTGAAACAAACGGCTCATCTCGCTTTCAACATTCTCCAGTTTGGTTACTCCAAGAGCCATACAGATTCTGCGATCGGAAGCAAAAGAATTGATGAGAAGGGGAAAAGCAGTACCGGTATTTTCAAATAACAGCGCTTTCCCGCCCTGTTTTACCATCCGGTCTGCAATCTCAGTAATTTCAAGTTCTGGGGAAACAAATTCATGAATCCGAATCAATTCACCAGCTGATTCGAGCGCAGTTATATAATCGAAAAGAGATTTATACGCCATTGAATTTTTTTTCTCCGAACTTCTCGGGTTTTTTATTGTTATATTTTGAAGGACATTTCAACAGCAAACTCTTGGCAATAAATTGATTCCCTTGCATTGCACCAACGATTACCACCTTTTCGGATTTTTCGAAATCTTGTGGCTTGGCATCGTGATAAACAACTTTTTTTTCAACTCCTTTTTCATCGAATAAATAAAATGAAAATTCATTGGCACGTGTTTGTGCATCATATTCGATGGGCTTGGCCCGGTTCAGCTTCCCGATAATTTGAAACTCCTTGCCCGGCTTCTTTGCTGCCTCTGTAAAATCACTATATGTACTTGAATTCGTCACGGTACTGACAACCACTGCAACAACCGCCATAACAAGCAAAATGAGGATAATATGGCTGGTTTTCATTTTTTTTGTTGAGATAATTTTTCTTTCAACTCTTTTTCAATTTTACGTACCTTCCGGTCAATAAAAAATAGATAGACGAAAACACCAACCAGAATCACTGCTAATACGGCAACTACAACAAATAATTTTCCCGATTGTTCCATGAAATTGGAATAATTATAATTTCAATTGTCAATTTTCAATTTTATTTTCCTCATCCTTACCCTGATATTCATGATCCAGAACCCAAGTAAAATCCATCCCACCATGGCAGGATAAAAAACAAATCTTAGGGCCGGATCGAGATGCACAGGCAGTATCGGCGTAGATTCTTTCCCCGGGTGGATACTCTCCCCGGATAATTTTGGCAGGATCAACACAAAAACAATCCAAAGAATAAAAGCAAAAATATTATAAACTGCACCAACTTTAGCCCGTTTATGAACATCGTCGATGGAACCACGTAAAATCATATAGGCTAGATAAATAAAAAGCCCGACTGCGGCACCGTTCAGCTTTGGATCCTTTACCCAAGGCGCACCCCACGTAAAATTTGCCCAGATCATTCCGGTAAAAATGCCAAGAAATCCAAACATCAAACCGACATTGACAGCCTCCACGGCCACGATATCCTCATTTTCATCAAATTTGTGCAGATAACGTAAGCTAAAAATAAAACCTGTGATCAGCATGGTAAACATACCAAACCACATCCCTACGTGGAAAAACAAATTGCGTATTGTTTCTCCAATCATCGTATCGGGAATTTTTATTATAAAACCACCCAAAATGGCATATAATAACAATACCCCTGATAAATATTTCCACCAATCTCGTTTGAACATCGACTGATTGATTGAAAAAATGTTACGTGCCATCTGTCACTTTTCAGTCTTTCCAAAGGTAAGGAAATAATAAATATGCCAAAAGAACGACGGCTATATTGATTGTTAGGAGGATCGCCAAAAAACCATTAGTTCCCGACCAATCCATGGTTGATAACGCGGTGCGGGAGATTTTCATCAAAGTGGCAAGCAATGGAAGGACAATCGGGAAACTAAGGATGGCCATCAGGGAAAAATTATGACTGGCTCGTGAAGCAATAGCCGCTACCATGGTGAGTATAGAAGAAAGCCCCAGGCTACCAAGAAAAAGTGCAAAAAGGAATAGTGGAATATTAATGACCAGATTTCCCATCAACAACACAAAAAAGCCGAAAGACAGCATTGAGAGGATGGCCATCAGGAACAGGTTATAGATGATTTTCGAGAGGACAACAGCCTGGGGGCTGACAATGGTATAATAATATAGATACCGGGCAGAATTTTCCTGGATAAAGCTCTTTGAAATGCCATTAACGGCAACGAAAAGCAGAATTATCCAGAACAAAGAATTCCAGGTTTCCGGTGTTATTGCATTTTCAAAAGCAAGGTAGGTCACAAAAATGGTCGATAAAAGATAGAGCAGAATTCCATTGATAACATATTTCTGTTTCAACTCCAATCGAATCTCTTTCCCCACTAAAATTTGTATCTCCTTCCCAAGCATTTTCCTCTGTTAAAACGGTTATAAAGATAAAAAAACCCTGCAGGTTGTTGCAGGGTTTTTTAGGTTGTGAAAGCAAGAATGGTTTATTCTACGATCATCCTTTTTGTTATTTTTTCTGAATTCATAATCACAGTGTAAAAATAAACACCAGGAATAAGGTTGGTTCCATCCAGGGTAAAAGTATGCTGACCGGCATTTACAAAGCCTTTGTCAAGGGTCATAATTTTTTGTCCCATGATGTTGGAAACTTCCAAGGTTACATTGGCAGATTTTTCAAGGTTCACCTTGAAAGAGGTAATATCTTTTACCGGATTCGGGTAGTTTTGACTTACCCGGTTTCCCTTTTCAACGGAATTCGCAATACCTGAAGCGAAATACAAAGCAGGATCAATTTCCCGATATTCAATATTCACATCATGTTGCGGAATGGATGTATCAACGATGTTTGAACCCGGTTGAGAGGATGTTTGATAGATAACATGTAAATGACCATTCTTCATCTGTTTGGCCAATGCCGGGTAAACATATTCCTGGAACATATAGAAGACACCCTCGTTCAGGTCAACCATATCTGACCAGGTGGTATGATTTGAGAATTTTGGCCGATACCAGAGATGACGATAGTTAAACGGATCAGGAGAAGGGCTTCCAGGGGTAACAGCCGACCAGGTAGCATAAATATTATTCCAGTCATCAATGGTGATCTGAGGAAAGCTGGAAAGACCAACGCGATAGCTGGGCGCTCCTACAATGGTATCGCCAGGATTGGGACCATCGGAAACATAACCAAGTAATTGTCCGTGAGCATCAAGTGTATCGAGATCCAGGCTGTCTTGTAACATTGGCATGGTAGAATTCCAGTAAACAAGTCCATTCCGGTTAACATAAATATATTTAGTAGTGGCTGCCATATAACCGCCACCTATTCCGAAAGCCACATGGAAAACTCCGGAATGGTCCATTTCAACTGCAACAGAACCATCAGAATTGGTAAAAGGAGGCACATCAGTAGTACCGGAAGGAAGTTTTTTATTGGCATTACTTAAAATGGGGATTTTTGTCCAGGTATCGCCATTGTCATTTGATTGCATGATAAAAGTATCAATCCAGGGACCAGAAACTGCGAAATAAATGGTATCGCCATGAGGGGTTCCCCATGCATATTCATCGCCATTAAATCCGTCATAATCGGTTGAAGTCATTTGTGGCAAAATCACTGCGCTTTTATCCCATGTTTCACCTCCATTAAGCGAACGATAATATAATAATGCGAGGTTTAATCCCTGATAAACGGAATAGGTAGAAACGATCATGTGGATATAGTTATGGTCGGGACCACTGGTGATGATTCTCGGCCAAGAGATATCAGTAGCTCCGACAGGGCCCATAAGGGTAGTCTGAGTCCAGGTTCCCTGTCCTTTTACTGACCGGGTTGAAATTTTCAAACCATCATTCAGGTGGGCAACCACAATTTCGCCAGTAGCGCCAAGGGGAGCGTAGGATGGCCATCCGGTCTTTTCATTCTCAATCCGTGATGAAGGAGCAGGCCCCCATGCGGAACCATCATAATAGTTATAACCAGTACCACGATCACTGCCGGAAATACCTCTTGTCCATGTACCGCCCATGGTTCCATCCGAATGAATGGTCAACCTGGGGTCGATAGATGCATTGGTTTGCATATCATAAACCGAATTTCCGATAACATCTTCTATCGTTGATTTTGAATTAGATACCGGGTTAACAGATTGAGAAGGCATCATTTGTTCTTTGATGGCTTTAACAGGAACAGCCCGCAAAGGAACTTTTGCATATTTGGTTTGTGCCATGGCCATTGCACCGATGCAAAGGACCATCAGGAAAAGGGTAAATTTTTTCATAGGGTTAATTTTGGGGGTTCATTTTTTTGCTTATTACAAAGATACATGACATTTTTAATTTCACACAGTAAAAAAAATCAAAAATACTGATGGAAAAGCCGAATACCTTGATCACTCGTCTTCCAATTGTCATTCCCTTTTGCGAAGCAGAGACCCATTATCAATAGCAGTTACATTATTCTGACAACCATTTTGACAGATCTGCCCGAATCACCCTGTAATACGACATAGTATGATCCGGGCGATAGTGCATTAATGTTAAATAACAATGAATGAGTGCCTTGTTCAATTTTATCGTCAATCCATGTTCGTAAAACTTGCCCATGTGCCGACATCAGTGAAAGTTTTATCCGTCCGGGTTTAACTAAATTAAAAGTAACATTACAATGGTCAGAAACCGGATTAGGGTATATCTGAAGAGAATAAGGGTCCAAATAACCAACCGGTGCAATGCCAAGCGAATGTATAAACTTTTCAGTCATCACGTAGTGAATGAATTTGCGTGCATCGTTTGAATCTATATAATAGAGCGGAAAGCTAAGCAAGATACTTTTAAAGTCGGTACCCATGTATTCAAGACCAACAGGCCGGTGTTTCATTTTCCCCAAACTTGTGGTGGAGTCAAATCTGGTATCCAAGCGGTAAATCACATTGGCTTCTGGCGCGGGGGAAAACACTTCTATATCGTAGATTTGACCAGGATAATTCTTATCCATATATTTCAGCGAATCCACATTCAGCGTATCATAATCAGGCATAAAGGCATTTGCCCTGAACATCATACACTGTACTTTACGGTCCGCGCTGTCAACCTTGAAAATCTGATGAAATATTGATGTTTCAGATATTTTAACAGGGTAGGTAGCGCCGTTCGTCCAA
>JALNWG010000002.1 GCA_023231005.1 Bacteroidales bacterium
ATCACAAAATTCTTCCCATGCTTTCCCACTGACAACCCGGTTGGCATGGAGCCCCTCTTCCGTTTTACCAGTCATTCGGAGGCGTATCTTACGGAAAAAAGCGAGGAATCGTAAAAAGGAAAAAAGTAACCCCTTCATGTTGGACGAAATAAGTAAATATTCTGGAATTGTAGTCTTTCCAGGCCCAAAGATAGAAATTTCATAAATAAAATCATCAATCGAAATGGCTAATAAGCAACGATTGCTGGTGTTACGGAAGGGTCAGAAACCGAAATATTTTTTTCTTGCATTTTAAAATATTATACCCTATCTTTAACCCACAATTTTCATTCTTTATTCATCCATTCACATAAACCCAGCCTTATGAAACGTATTATTTACCTTTTATTTTTCGCCGGATTGCTTTTGTTGAGCAATACGCCGGGTGAAGCCAGGAGCCAACCGGTTCTCTCTTCCGGAAGTTACACCCTTTATCCTCCCTTGAATTTCGGAGGCAATCAAATAGAATGTTCTATTTACCTATACTGGCAAAAACCTCAGTTGCCCGGAGGATCAACTCCCGATGGACTTGTAGGGTATTATATCTATCGGGATGGTTCATTAATTCATTATGTTGGCAATCCCGACAGTTTAATGTATTACGATTGCCCTGATCCTGTTTCTTATGTTTACACGATAACTGCCAACTATGATCTTACGAGTTACGGATTCCCTGGTGTTTTCGAACAATCTGAACCGGCTGGGCCGCTTTCACTTTCCATAGCAGGTTGTATCAAGGTCCTCCCATTTAGTGAATCTTGGGATAATGGAACATTTGCATACAATGATTGGAAATTCATATCCGGACAAGAAAATTGGGGGATATCGACATCAGAAGGCAATCCTGCTCCAACAGCCATATTCAGTGGAACACCATCAGTAACGAATTATAGTATATTAATGCAATCCCCCCTATTGGCTGGAATTGATTATGAATGTGCCCGGATGTATCTTGATTTTGATTATAAAATTGATGATCTTTTGGCTACCGGTACAGAAAAACTGTCGGCTGAGTACTCCACCGACAGCACCTGGATCCAGCTTCTCGAATTGAAAAATCAAGGATCAACCGGATGGACTCATTTGAAAACAGAAATCCCATCCATTTCGAAAAAGAATTTTAAAATCGGGTTTAAAGCAATGGGAGATCTAAGCTCGAATATAACCAATTGGTCAGTCGATAATATTGTGGTTACGGCTGTTTGCAAGGACCCCATTGAATGTACTTTTTCAACCACTAAAAATGCTGTCATTCTTTCATGGAATCATGCTTGTGCAAACATCCTTCATTCTCCCGGGTATTACGTATATCGTACCGATTCCACGGGAAACCCTCCTTTTACTTTACTAACCAATGAAATGATTTATGATCTTACCTATCAGGATTCGGAACCGGCAAACTTTGTTTCAGGTATATTCAAATATATCATCACTGCCGTTTATTTTGATGATGACAACATAATGCTGTGTGCATCACCCGGACTGGATACGATCTCAGTGAATCTTCCGCTTGGTTTTCAATCTGCTGCTCAACACCCAATAACGATTACACCAAATCCTGCCAAGGATTATATTGTTGTTAAAAGTGACATTCCTCTTGAGTCGGTTGAGATCTATAATAATCTCGGGCAAAGAGTATTGTTGATAAATACTGACAAACAAAGTCAATTTACCGTACCGGTATCCCACTTAATAACAGGCATATACCTAATTTCGGTAACCAATGCAAACGGGAAATTTCTGAGGAAAATTTTGATCAATCGGTAAATTCAATAATTTGGAAACAAAAACGGGGCGGCTATTTAGTCGTCCCGTTTTTGTTTATATTATACTAATAGAAGTTGGGACATTCCATGGGTCCACCACGAATACGGTTGCCACCACCCCCGGGAACAAAGCCACCTCCGCCCCCGCCTCCAAAGATTTGAAGTTTATCAAATTCCAATACCAGTCCGATTTCATGAGCGCCACCGGTTCCATTAAGAACCCCGGAAATCTGAAGATCATAACTATAGATAAATTTAATGCTCATGTTTTCATAAAAAGTATACCGGTATCCGGCAACCAGAGCTACTGCACTATTTGGGAGTGAAGTAAGCGTAGATTTGTACCAAGCTCCCAGGTAAATGTTAAATTTCAATAAATTCAACCCAACCTGAAGCGAATTCATATCTGCCTGATTTTGATAAATTGCTCCAACGTTGATTTTCAAGGGATCGCCAGCGCCATTATTGAATGTAGAAGAGGAATTTCCACCTCCCGTGGAGAAAACCATATCAAATTGACCGACAAATTTACGTGGGTAAGGGCTTGAACCTGTAGACAAGAAACTCACATCCGGTCGGAAAAGGTGGTCAACGGCAAAACCGATATTGCCACTGGCATTTCCTTCAGGAGTGATAAACTGCAATACACCACCGATACCAAAATCAGGAACTACCACTTTATTGGCATCGGAAGGGATAAAGGAAGTTTGATAAATATTCCCGTATTTTTCATCCAAAGCATCGGCAAATAGCAAATCATCCCAATTTACTTTGCGTTGCATAATCCCAGCTTTAATCCCAATTTGGCTGACCATGAACTCAGTGATCGGAATGCGTACTCCAATTGTCAGGGCAGCTGAAAGGTTATTAATCATCCCATGGCCGGGATTATCGGAGTTGACCATAATTCCCAGTCCACCTGCGCCAGGTAAATTCCGGTCGCCAAGATCGGCAGAAAAGAAATACGATTTATAGGGTATTGGTAATTTGGGCCATTGATCCCTGAACAAAAAACGTGCCCGTACCCCTGTATTGATCCCTGTATAGGCTGGGTTATAGTATATCGGGGTACTAAAATACTGGGAATAATTCATGTCCTGACCAGTACCCTCCTGATACAATCCAACAAAACAAATAAACAAAAGGATCGAAATTATATAATGATTTTTCATCGAGAAAATAATTAGCGATTATCGGATTAATAACACATTTCCCATTGTACCATAGGCACCCTGTCCCACATCGTTTCCAATCCAGGGGGTTCCGTCTTTGAAAATGGCTGTGATTTTCCACATATAGTTACCCTGAGGCATCAGGTTCCCATTATGGGTACCATCCCACCATTCGGAGGGTCTTCCCTTTTCATCCAGCTTGGTGGATTCCCAAATAAGGTTTCCCCAGGTATCAAATACCGAAACATGGTATTGTCTCAGGTTGACTCCTTTAGGTTGGAATTTCAGTACATCCAGGTTACTGGTTGTGCTTGTCGGTGAAAAAGCATTTGGAACATACAATCCCTTGAATAACAATTCATATTTATAGAAAGAGGTATCTGTACATTTAAACTCATTGACCGATATCAATTTGATGATATAAGGTTCCCCGTCAGGGCTGTCTTCCGTATATCTTACCACAGGGTTTTTCTCGGTAGAAGTACTTGGAATACCTCCCGGAAACTCCCAATTATAAGTTGATGTTCCCGTTGTAAGATTATTCAGTTTAACCTGGCCTTGCTTATTATTATAATTGTTTGCCAGGGTAAAGGCGCTGGTTGGTGTTACATTAACCACAATGGTTGAATCAATGGTATCGACACATCCAAAGAAGTCCTTCACCATTTCCCTTACAGTGAAATTTCCTGTAGTTGTATAAGTATGTGCTGTGTCACCGATTTTTGGTGCCAGAACCGTCAGATCCGGTGTCCCATCTCCAAATCTCCATTTCCATGAACTAATGGTTGTATCAGAAAATGCAGTAAGATCGGTGAAATAGGTTGGATCTCCAATACAGGCAGCCGAACTTTCATACTTTGCTAACGGAAGATGATAAACACGGGTGGATTTAATCAGGGAATCCTTACATCCATATTTATTCATCACAGTAAGCTTCACTTTATAATAGCCAGCCGTATCAAATTTGAACGATGGATTGCTTATGATAGAAGTATCACCTGGTTTAGGGGTAAAATTCCATTTCCAATATTTAATTAATTCACCGAAGGTTTTTGAAGTATCCCTAAACAGAGACAATTGATTGAGACAAACCGGAACATTGGAAAAGAAGGTATAGGGAGTAGGATGAATACGAATTGTTTGTATCATTTCATCTGTAATGGGAGAACCATTGATCAGGGTGTTAATAGTTAGGCTTACCTGATAATTCCCTGAATCTGCAAAAGTATGAGTAACCGGATTTGTGTGGTTAGTGTATGTAGTATCATTTCCATCCCCCCAGATCCAATGCCATTGAGTAATCCGGCTGATGGGCAGAGAACTATCGGAGAAAGTAATCTTATACCTGGCACAAAGCAGTGTATCCTGATAGGAGTAAATAGCTTTTATACAGGGGAATCGTTGAACATTCTTTGTGATACTATCCATACACCCATTTACATTGGTCATGATCAACGTTACAGGATAAATTCCAGCATTCACATAAAGATGCGAGGTATCGCCAGGCCCCGGGGAATTGATAACCAACGGAGGCGTTCCATCTCCCCATATCCATTTCCAGCTTGTGATGTAACCGGTACCGTTATTGGTTGTTGAATCATGAAAATGAACGGTGCTGTCGCAAGGTGTTGAGATGTAACTGAATAACGGTTTAGGAGCCGCATATACCAAAACTTCACGGAAAACGCTGTCGATGCAATTATCTGAGTTGTTAGCCCGCATTTTAACAACATAAGTACCCGGGCTGCTGAAGGTATGTTGTGGGCTATAGGAATGAGATATATTGCCTGGACCGGATGGTGGATCGCCGAAATTCCAGTATAAGGAATATAGTGAATCCCCAGCAGCCTGGTTGATGGGCGTAAAGTGAGTAGGATATCCCTCACAAACCGTATCGAATGTATAGGTAAATTTGAATCCTGGTTTGACATATATGCTATCGCTAATCGTATCCATACAGCCATAGGTATCGGTTACCATTAACCGAACCAGATATTTTACATTCGTTTCCGGGAAAGTAAACGATGGATTTGGAATATTTGATGTATTTCCATTTCCAAAATCCCATGATCTTGCCGCAATTGTTGCAGCTGTTGCCGTCGAGTTATCCTGGAAATCCACTTTTCCTGCCGGGCAGTAATAACTGATATAGGAGAATTTTGCCACGGGTTTCGGCCGTGCAATCACAGGGATGATAATAGAATCCTTACAGTTAGACAGATTCATAACCACCAGTTTAACATTGTAAGTCCCCGCAGTAGAATATGAATACTTAGGATTCTGTATGGTGGACGTACCTGTTCCATCTCCAAAGTCCCAAAACCATGATTGAATCTGACTTCCCGGCGCTATAGAGAGATCGGTGAATGAAGTGGAATCACTAACGCACACCGAACTAAATTCGAACATCGCAGTTGGCTTAGGATTCACACTGATCGCAATCGTGGTATCTTTCTCACACTGATTAGAATTTGTTACCAGCAAATGAACATAAAAAGTTCCTTGAGTATTATAAATATGTGAGGGGTTTTGCAAAGTAGAAGTATTATTAGGGCTGGAAGGATCTCCAAAAACCCAGTTCCATGTTACGATATTGGTTCCGGTCGGGGTAGTCGACTCGTCGATAAACTGTGTTGGACTTGCCATACAGGCAGTATCTGCAGAAAACACTGCAAACGGAGCATCATTTATCTGAAGGACTTTGAACGTTGTATCACTGCATCCATTGGCATTAACAACAATTAATCGTATTGTATCATTACCGCCGGTGGAGAAAATATGAATCGGATTTTGCACGGTAGCGGTGTTATTTACACCGGATCCCGGATCACCAAAAGTCCAGGTCCAATTAGTCAGGGTTGAACCACCAGATTGCGATATGTCGGTAAATTGAACAGACATCAGAGCACACCGGGTGGTAGGATATTCAAAATCGGCTAATGGTTTATCCTTGACTACAACCGGATTGATCTTTTCTGCGGTACAGTCATCAGAAGTGGTAATGGTCAGCTTAACATTGTAAGTTCCGCCATTTACAAATTTGTGCTTGATATTCGGAGTGGTCTTGGTTACATCCGCACTTCCATCATCGAAATGCCACTTATATTCCGTAATATAACCATGTGCAGCGCTGGAACTTACGGCTGAAAAAGCGACAGAATCCATTGCACAATTTGCCCCTGAAGTAGTAAAGGCTGCATAGGGTTTCCCATAAACTTCAACCGTTTTGGTAGTATCTTTAAAACACCCCAGATCGGTGGTAATTGTTAATTTCACTTGGTAATTTCCCGCTGCACTATAGGTATGTGTAACAGGAGGAGCATTGGTCGAAGTCGTCAAATCCCCAAATTCCCAAAAGTAAGAAACAATAGTACCCGCATTTGGTACAGAGGCATCGGTAAAGGTCATCTCATTTCCTTGACAGGGAGTATCGGTTGTGAAATTGGCTGTAGGCTTTGGATTTACTACAATACTCTGAGATGCCGGTACCGGAGAAACACAGCCGCTGGCATTGGTAACAGTAAGGGTAACTGATTTAGGACCAGGTGTGGTATAGGTATGGTCAGGATTTTCCAGGACAGAAGTAAATCCGTCACCGAAGGTCCATGCATAGGTTTGAATCGCCGTTCCTCCATTGGTGGAAGAGGTGTTTGTGAAATGTATCGACTGGTTGACACAATTTGTTTGGGATGCGGTAAAATGTGCAATCGGCGAAGGGATATTGTTCACCGTATGTGAAATTGAATCCTTACATCCTGAGGTGGTTCTGACAACTAATTTAACCGTATGAATCGTCAAGTTATCCTGGAATGTATAGGTAACAATATTGGGAACAGTTGCAGGGGTATAGGAAATCGGTGGTTGTCCATCGCCAAAATCCCATAACCATAAATCGATGGTTTCCGGAAATCCTGCGGGGATAAAGGATTGGTCGTAATAAGAAACATTTGAGCCGATGCAATTAACCTGTGAAAAAGTGAATTCTGGAATAGGTCTCGGATGAACAAAAACGGTTTGAGTGGTAGTTGCTTCACAACCATTAAGATTTGTAATCTTTAAAGTCACAATAAAGGCACCATAGGTATTATAGGTGTGACCAATGGTTTGACCATTTCCATAAAACGAATCACCAAAATTCCATTCATAAACAGCGATGTCTGAAATTCCTTGGGTATTAGAGGCACTGGCATCAAACAAGGTGGAACTCCCTTCGCATGCGGGCGTAACCGAAAAGAGTGCAGTCGGTGATGGATTTATTGCAATAGGAGGGTTAGCTACATAGGTATTGGAACATCCATTATTGGTAGTGACTGTAAGACTGACCGGATAGCTCCCTACGTTTTGGAATGCATGGGTCGGATCTGGAAGTGTTGAATTCCCTCCATCTGTGAAATCCCAATAATGACCTGTGATTGGTCCGGTTGCAAGCGTAGGTACAGTTTTGTCCTGAAACTGAACCAACTGAGGTGCAACACACTGAGGTGTAAGCGGTTGAACAACAAAAAAGGCCACTGGAGAAGCTTTGAGCGTAACCTGAATGGTAATTTCGTTCCAACAGCCATAGTTGGTCTTAACCCTAAGTTTAACAGGCCAAGTGTATTGTCCCGATACGATTGGAAAGGTATGAATTATCGGGGCATTGTTAAAATGAATATCCGGATCTGGTAAGGTTCCGTCACCCCAATACCAATCCCATTCAACAATATAATCATTCAACAATCCTCCTCCGGGCATCGATTGATCGGTAAACAGAACTCCTTCTCCTTCACATTTGTTGGGTGAATAGATAAAAGAGGCCGTTGGTGGAGGATTGATATAAACCTGCTTTGACACGCTGTTTTTACATCCATCAAGATCGGTTATAGTCAATATTACAGTTTTCCATCCGGAAGTAAGGTAAGAATGAGATATACTACTATAAGATGAACCACTCTGGGTGTTCCCATCGCCAAAATCCCATGACCAATATAAAATTTGAGTCGGATCGGGAATTACCGTTGGGTCATAGGCAAAGTCTACGACTGCCGGAAGCGCAATAGTACTCATACATCCCACATTGGCATTTGGATTACCGTTAACAATATAATTAACTGGCGGAGAGGGTTTAATCGAAATGGCTTTAAGGATAAACGACTCACAATTATTATCACTGCTGGTCACGGTCAGTTTTACATTAAAAGTCGTACGAATCGGGTCCATAAAGGTATGGGAAGCATTTTGTGTTGTTGCTGTATTGCTTCCAGAGGAAGCAGGATCATCAAAATCCCACTCCCATTTAATGATTTGAGCGTTTGTGCTTCCGATGGGGGCTGTACTCTGATCAAAGAAAAACACTTCCTGCCCTTTACACCCGGGTAAAGGTGGACCGCCAACAGGAAGTTGGTTCACATTATTCCAGGTGAAATTGGAAATAGCGGTATCATGAATGGTTACATATTCGATATGATCAACTACAATCGGCGGTGTTCCGGCTAAAGTTATCACATGCCTGATGGCTTTATTTGCACCATAACTCTTGAAGAAGTGAGTATCCACAGCAGGCAAAACAACAGGAGGAACAAACACATGTCTAACGGTATAGGGTGGATACAACTGTGGATCAGTAGCAACATATCCTTCATCTTCATACCACCATTCTTGCGATAAAATTGTTCCTAAAACAGGATCAGGTGTAACCCGGACTTCTTTGTCGAGGCAAGCATCAACCGGAGTAGGGTGAAATGTTGGAACCGGAGGAGTAAACGAAATCAGCTCCGTATACGTATTGGTACATCCATTAAGACTGGTGCAGGTCATTTCAACGTTATAACTACCGGGATTAGTGTATGTATGCGAGGGGTTTTTCCCGAATCCAGGGTTCCCATCACCGAATTGCCACTGAAGATTATTACCAACCTGGGCAGGAATTGTATTATCCGTAAATTGAATTTCAAGGGGCATAGCAGTATTTGTCCAAGTAAATCCAACTAAAGGATCTGGTGTAAACTCAGGAATTGGATGAATAACAATGCTATTATCAACCTTAATATTGGCACAGCCATCGGCATTGGTTACTTTGTGTCTTACCGTTTGGGGTCCGAGTGCAGTAAAAGTATGGGAAGAATTGGTAGTCCATATCCCATCTCCGTAATCCCATTCGCTGCTAACAATAGCGCTGCCTCCATTCTGGGTACTTTTATCTAAAAAATTGATGGGGTTATTAACGCAGGTAATGTTGTATTCAAAATCAGCATGGGGAGAACGGATGACATTAACATCCATGGAAAATACATCTGAAATACATCCATTGGAATTCGTCACCTGAAGGGTAACATGTTTTAATCCGGGAGTTAAGTAAGCGTGCTCTATTTGTGCCGGTGGCGGCGTTGGGGGAATTGCATTCAAATCATAAATGGTACTGCTGAAATCCCCCCAGTTCCATTCCCATTTTGTTATATTTCCAGTCGAAGGAACAGAAATATCATGGAAAACCGTCGGAAATTCAACACAGGCAGGTTCTGCTGTAAAACCAGCTATGGGAATTGTATTTGGAACATCAACTAGAATTGACTTACTGATCACACAATGAATGGTATTGGTGAGCGTAACAGTAACTGTTTTAGGGCCAACAATTGAATATGTATGGGTCGTTGTCAACTGAGGATCAATATTTCCGGTTTTTTCATAATGTGCAGTTTCTCCGTCTCCAAAATCCCAATCCACATAAAGAAAAGTTTCACTCGTCGGCATCAAGGTCGGTTGGCTTCCTTCCGCGCTAAAAGAGAAAGATTGAGTCAGACAGTTTGGAATAGTAGGAGTAGCCAACACAGGAACAGGTTTGTATTTATCGGGATCAACATAAACAAAGTCGGTAATTTCATCAGTCCATACTGTTCCTGCAATCGTTTTTAATACTTTCAGGTTAACTTCATAGGTAACACCAGCGTTTGTCGGGAAGGTAATACTTTGAACATTTCCGTTAAGGATGGCACTCCAGGGACCTTGAGGGTTATAAATCCGCCATTTATATTCATAAGAAATTAAAGGATCCTGAGGGGGATAATTTCCATCGCCCGTTGCAGTAAATGTCACTTCATTAAAGAAACATCCATGATTGGCATCGAATTCATAATAAAAATAAGCAGCAAGCATGGGCTTCACCGAAACACTCAAAGGCATTGCAGCAACAGCAGTACATGAATTTCCAGAAATGCCTTCACTGAGTTCGATTAAATAATTTCCAGGCGTAGACCAAACCTGATTCAAAACACTACTTGCAGAAGTATTCACGACAGCCATACTTGGAACCTGTTTTACTACCCAGGAATAAGTATGCCCCGTTACTGAAGGTGTTTTATATTGTACCGTATTAGAACTTGCCCCCACCTCGTCGGGACCCGTAATTTTTGGCTGGGTGTCCGGACATTGGGTAAAAGCTGTCATCCCTTGTGAAAGTATGAAAGCCGAAAGAAACAGAAGGCGTAAAAATTGATGGAACATATACTTATTTTTTATGGAAATTGCTCACTTTTACTTATACACTAATTGTACGACAAAAGTTTCATTGAAAAGGTTGCCTGTATGGATAATTTAACCAGATATTTGATCTTTAATGACGCTGAATCTACAAAAATAACAAATTATTAACAAATATCAATGATTGGCAGACAACCATAACTTAATATTTATTGTCATTGATAAATAACCGACAAATAATTTTTATTTTGGTCGAAACCTTTTATTTTTGCACAAGTCAATAATTTTTTTATGAAAAAATTTACTTTCTTCTTTTTCCTATCCCTTATTTTTGTAGCTGTTTTTTCTGGTTGTGCTAAAAAATCGGAGGAACTGCCCTGCGACGGAAAAGGGACCATTTCTATTGAAAACAAACTTGATTCTACCATCACAATCAATATTGTTACAATGCATAATACCATTTACCTGGAAAAAGATTATATCCACCCATTTTCTCTTACGGGAAACGCCCCGTATTCCATTATTGTTGACGGACCCGGTGGCTACCATCTTGATACCGCAATGATGATCCTTTCGTGCGATAATAAATTCTTAATAATCGAAAAGCACCAGTAACTTTTTTACCTTCATCTATTTTTCAAATCTCAGCTTATTGAAAAAAAAGACAAGGCGCTTGTTATTTCCAACCAGTGCAATATTTTTGATTTCCTGGTATCCAGAACTAATAAAATAATTATCATACCAGTAGAAGAGTTTGCTTTTTGATTCATTGATAAGTTTATCTTCCGGATCACTGAGTTCGTTGGGAGAAAAATCCAGCTTTTCAATTACTTCACCCATCCGGATAATTTTAGTAGCTATCTTTCCATCCCCTGAATAACATAATATCAGGTCATCGCCAGAAAAATAAGGAATCAACTTAGGAAGCCTTTCAAAAGAAATTATATTTCTGATTTCCATTGCATTATCCCAGAGCAAATTGCCCGACAGGTCAAATCCTGCCACAATGGCATTAACAAAACGGTAACCATCAAACACGGAATAGCTGTTGGTGTAAGGACGACCGTAATAGTCAAATTCAGTAAAATTTTCAGTATGATATTGTGGAGAGATAACTTCTCCAATAAGAATCAGTTGATTTTTCCAGGTGATCGGATCATGTATGATTAAAGAGAAGTCGACAGAATATTCTCCCAACGATTTATTTTTTTTAAGTGCTTTTTTCTTGAGACTTAAAATATCCTTTTCACTAAGTAAGATATTGGCATTTTTAAATTCGAGAAAATTAAAATATTTGATCTCTTTCTGTGATTTATTTTGAATCCGGCTTGAAAAGAAACCGGTAGATTCATCCGGAAATTTATTTTTTCCACTATTCCCTGAACCACCCTGGGTATACGAACCAAATAAAAGATCAGATCCATCCGGTGTTCGTGCAATCTGAAAACGATTCAGATCATGGTCATTTTGTTGGGAAGAAAGTAATACTTCATAACTAATTTTACCGGTGGTATCGTAATGTACCAGATAGTGCTCCGAAGTTTTTTTTGTTAAAAAACGGCTTACGATGGCGGTAACGAATTGAGCGCTCGAATCGGGTTTCATATAACGCAAAACGATCTGATTTCCTTCACCAAGGACAATGTTTTTTAGTTGACCCTTATTCAAATCCAATTGAATTATTTTCCCTGCTTCTCCTTTCGAATTTATTCCAATCCATGCCCATTCTTTTTGAACTCCAAAAAACGAAATTTCCCCGTCCAGCGGATAGTTTCCACTGTTTTTTAAAAACATTGCATGTTTACAATCAATTCGAAGGATCTGAAAACTGTTTTCACGATCTTTTGTCTTACCACTTGTGCAATACAACAGCGTAACGGTATCAGGCCTCGATTGAAAATCTCTTATATCCAGGCCTTTTGGAATTGGATAACTCTTTACCCATACCTGTTCCAGATTTTGATTGTAGTAAGAAAAATACCATTTTGTATTGGCTTCATCAAAAGATTCCTGGCTCCGGAAAAACAATAAAATTCCATCCGGACCACAAGGAATAACACGGTGTGTTTCATTATCCGATGTTACAGAAATTTCTACCCTGAGTGGGCGGTCAGGATTATTTTTCTCATGATGGTGCTGGGAAAAAGCCTGAAAAACCAGGAACTGAAAAACGATAAAAAATGCAATCCGGTGGTAAACCATTGTACAATTACTTCATCCTTGCAAAAGTAATGAAAAAAAAAGGTTGCCCGGGAGTGGGCAACCTTTTACATCACATTGGAAAAATTATTGGACAATCAATTTTTTAACCTGAGTAGTATTTCCATTAACATTATGCACCTGAATAAAATAAATTCCCTTTGAAAAATGCTGCAAATTGAGTTTATAGTTTTGTTGATTTGTAATTGTCTCAAATACAACACTCCCGATTACTGAAAGCAATTTGATTTCTCTGGTTTCGGAAGAGGCAAAACCCACCGTACATTGTATGGATGAAGGATTTGGATACACCGTAAAAGTAGCGTTTTGAGCAGAATTTTCATTAACTCCATCAAGCAGATCTCCGGTAATAACAATGTCATCAAGTTCCCAGGTGGCAGATTCGGTAGTGCTGGATAAATACTTGAATGCAACATAGACCTGAGGCCCACTTACTCCACTAAGATTCACATTTCCCGATGATGTCCAAACCCAGTTCCCGGACGACCAGGTAGCCGTAAGTGGAATCCAGATAAAGTCATTGGGGTCGGTTGAACCATCATAATCGTTAGAAATGAATGCCTCTAAGGCAGGGCCCGCATATTTATAGGCTGACTGGAATGTCATCAATTCATTATAATAAAGGTTAAAATTCATAGCTGGGGAGATCAACCAATCTTCGTTTTCATTGGAACCTCCGGAATATCCGCTGGCCTTTGCACAAGGTCCGCCATCAAGTCCGTGAATGGAGTCAATGGTCCACACTTGAGCGCCAATTACATTGTAAGGAACCCATGGGCTCAATGAGTAATTGTTGAAGTTTTGTGAATTGATCACGGTGGTATTGGGAGTAGTAGCATTAGCGCTTGGGGCAGTTCCGTCGTTTTTATAATCGATCAAGGTACCTGAATTGGTATAGGGATAGATTTTGAAAAAGAACTGTTTGTTACCAGGCAGGTTTGCAAAGGTGGCATGTTGGATTCCCTGAGGTACATTCAAAGCGCCATGACCATCGGCCAGGTTAGCATCATCAGGTACCGGGGTCCCATCAACCGGAGCTACAATATTGTCTTGGTCGCTTGCCAGGATCAGGTATGCAGCGGGCAATTGAACACCCACGGCATCAACCCAGGAAAGGTTGATGGAAAATGGCGAAGGAGTAGCAACAAAGTTTGTCGGATAATTGGTAGGCTCAGGTACTGGTCCACCACTGTATGCAGTCCAGATAACATTGTCGATGGTAACCTGGCCCGAATTGGAGCTATCTGCTTGTTTGAACATCAAGGTAAAATCACCGGGGGCATTGACAACAATGGGGCCGGAATTCTCCAAAACACCTTGAGTAGTAGTTACAACATTCTTGACCAACAAACCATTCACAAATAAATTGAGATTGGCGGCGGTTGAGAAAGGTTGTTTGAAATCAAAACTGATCGTTCCACATCCATTGTGAATGGTTCCGGAAATAATTTTTGAAGTTATCGGGCGTTTTTTCCCAAAGGTAGGGGAAGGAGCTACGATCACAGAATCTCCACGGCATTGGGTATAAGTCCAGGTAGATCCATCCAGACCCAGAAAAGTACCATCATGGTATGCATTCCCGGTTTCAGGATAGTTGGCAAAAGTTTCATTTCCTTGTCCAAACGAAACCGCGCTGAACATCAAGAAAATTATCAGAAAAAATAAAGGTTTTCTCATAAAAAAAATGTTAGGTGTTAAGTGTATAAGTATTTGATTCTTTTATTGAAGGATTAGTTTTTTAGTGGTGGTTTGCCCAGTCGACTGGTCTGTTACCTGAATAAAATAGAGACCTTTTTCCATAGTATTCAAATGATATTCAACTTTTTTGTCGTTGGCAGTGCGTATATCGATGGTTTTCCCAAAACCAGAGATAACTTTTATCAAATATTGGGAAGTGTTTGTGAAAGTCAGTGTAAAAGTACCATTCTTTACCGGGTTGGGATATAGTGAAAAGCCTGTTGGTCCTGCAGGGTCATCAATTCCATTGGTACCAACAGTGATAAATCCGGGTCTGAATTTAACACTTGCACCGGCATTGTTTGTAACGGTGAGTGTAACATCAAAGGAACCCATCACCGAATAAAGGATCGGAGGAGGAGTTTTACCATCGAATGTATCCGGGACCCCTTGTTCAAATTCCCAATGCCAGTTTGTGGTATTGGCTGAGGAGGCATCGGTAAAAGTCACAGTTTGTCCCATAATGATGGTGGTATCGGTCGCAGAGAAGTCAGCTACTGGAACATAGGAACAACCAGCCAAAGGAGAGGCCCAGATAGAATCGCCGGCCCCATTTTTTGCCTGGAATTCGATGGCATGACGCCAGTTAGCCGGGTCGGCATTGTTAGAATTTGGATCGCACAACTCAAGGGAAGGCCCACGCCCGTTGGCTATGGTATCCCAAGGTGGGGAGGAAAGATAATAAACTGAATCGACCACATAACCATACAGATCTTTTAGAACTAATGGTTCTCCGGAATTACTGAGGGCCCCACTGGTCCATTGCATCGAAGAAACATGCAGGGTGTTGGTCATCGCAGAGGCATTTTTACTTACTAAAAGATATGATTGTGGATTCAGTATAACCGAGGGGAAAATCATTTCGACACCTTTACTGAAATAGAAATTGGCAAGATCAATTGGTTGAATATCATTATTATAAATTTCAATGAATTCAAGAGAATCAGTTCCCGATTCAGGTGGGTTATACATAATTTCAGTCATAACCAACTTGGCATTGGTAGGTCCGGTTACATGGATATATGCCATTTTACATAATGTTTGTGTGCCATATTGATTGGTAACCGTTAAACAAACATTATAATCGCCGGAATAATTATAGGTTATTCCGGTAGGGTTTTGACTATTGGACGACATCGGCGATCCTCCAACAAACGACCAGTTCCATGAATTTGGGCAATAAGTAGTAGCATCTGTGAAGTCGATGCTTTGACCTACCGTGATATTTACATTGCTGGCGGTGAAATCAGGAAGGGGCGGAAGGGATTCACACAAGGTTGTAAAGGAGAATGCATTTCCGTATCCGGTGCCATTTGCATTGGTAGCATACGCTTTTACGTAATATAATGTATTGGGGGTCAAGCCTGTCATGGTGCTTGTAAAGATGCCGGTAGTTCCAGGTTCTGTAGTATGGGTTCCTGAAATGGTGGGATTTGGAGAAGTAGAGTAGCATAAACCACGAGCAGTTATGATAGCGCCACCGTCGTCAACCACGTTTCCTCCACCCTGAGCCGAAAAAGCGGTAATATTGGTAAAGTTTGGATCGGTAGTGACAGTAGAAACCAGACTGGCTTTCCCGATGATCAAAATATCATCGACTTCCCAGGCTGATGCAATTGTTGGTGAGGTGGAAATATAACGGAAAGCTACATGGACATTGCTTCCGCCGAAAGAAGAAAGATCGATATTTCCGGAATTTGTCCAGGCCCAGCTACCGGGAGAAAGCGTAGCTGTTAATGGAGTCCATGTCGCTGTAGAAGGATCCGCACCAGTTATATAATCAGTAGATGCCTTTACTTCAAGTATGGGGCCAGTATAGTTTGAAGCTGTTCTAAAAGTAAAGGTTTCATTCTGATATGAATTAAAATCCATGGAGGGAGAGATCAGCCAGTCGTTGCAGGCGCTAGATCCGCCATAACCATTAATGTATGCATAATAGTTGGTGCTTGGTGGGGTCGGTGCAATTGTCCATCCTTTATTGCTGGCAACACTAAGTGTATCCCAGGGATCAAACAACTGATCTTCAAAATTCTTTTGGTTTATGATCACATAATCTTCGGTGGTAGCCTGAGCTTCCGGAGGAGTTCCATCAGTTTTGTAAGCGATATCGGAACCGGAATTGGTGTAGGGGAAAATTTTAAAATAATAGGTTGTACTGCTTAACAAATTGGAGAATCCGGCACTTTGAGCTCCGTAGGGTACATTGAGAGCGCCAGTTCCGGAAGCCAGATTTGTGTTATTTGGAACAGGAGTACCGTTGACCGGAGGGACAATATTATTGGTATTGCTTGCCAGGATCAGGTATGAACCCGGCAACTGGCCTCCAACAGCATCGGTCCAGCTAAGATTCACGGCAAAGGGAGCAGCAGTAGCAGTAAAAGCCGTGGGGTAATTGGAAGGAGGAGGAAGTATTACATTAGCATAAATATCAGACCAGGAAGTTCCAACACGAATCCCATCGACTTGAAGATTTTGAGATGCGTTGAATTGTCGTAATGCAACACAGCCCGGAGCGATATCAGATTGGCCTGCATCAGTCAGAGGTCCAATGGTAGGTGCTCCGGGTTCAGCAGAAGGCATGGGAGTATTAAAAATAAAAAGGCTGACTTTATCATTGGTTGTACCACTTACAATTTCATATTTAAGAACAAGAAGATAGGTTGTTCCTGGAGTGTAGGCAGAAGCAGCGAAAGTACCTGTATTACTTCCAACAGAAACGCCGAAGTGATTGGTTGCATCCATAAAGACCTTCCCTCTGAATGTTGTACTTGTCGGGGTGGGCATGAGATTGAAAAAATAGCCTGCCGAGGAAGTAGTAACATTGACCATAAAAGAGACATATACTGTGCCGGTCGATTGGGCAGGAAAGGATTTATTATCATCTTCCCCGGTGTTGTCTAACAAGGCTGCATTGCCAATACCAGAATCGACATAACCCGTAAAGGTAAGTCCGCCTGTACTCACTGTAATGGGTTGGGTTCCTCCGCCGGAATGGGCTACCCATCCATTGGCTGTAAGCAAAGAACCTGCAGGATAAGAAAAATTCTCATCCATTAATAGCTGTGCAAAGGTTAACTGGCAGATCCCCAATGCAAACAGAACAGTAAATACAAGGGAAATCAAGGTAAATTTTTTCATGTGGAGCGATTTAAATTTTTCAAGAAAGTTATTTACAAATATGATAATATTTTTCAGATTGTATCTGCCGATTTATTAACATTTTATTAAAAATAAAAAAACGGGGTTGGCTTTTTGAATAGCCAACCCCGTGAAATCTGGTTTTGAAAAGTTATTTATCCTTGACCTCTTCAAAATCCACATCGGTTACTTCGTCGTTTCCGGATCCTTTTGGATTGGATTGTCCGGCTCCCGGATCCTGTGAAGGACCACCCTGAGGTCCGCTCTGTTGTTCATTCTGAGAAGCATTCTTATACATCTCCTCACTAGCGGTTTGCCAGATGGCATTCAGATTGGCCATGGCTTTATCAATTGCAGGAATATCATGATTTTTATGGGCGTTCTTCAGTTCTTCCACTGCTTTTTCGATGGAAGCTTTTTTATCAGCAGGAAGTTTGTCGCCAAATTCCTTGAGTTGTTTTTCTGTTTGAAAAACCAATGAATCAGCTTGATTTAATTTATCAACCTCTTCCTTTACCTTTTTGTCTGCATCTGAATTGCGCTGAGCTTCCTCTTTCATTCTGCGGATATCATCGTCCGACAAACCTGAAGAAGCTTCAATCCGGATTTGTTGCGATTTTCCGGTGGCTTTGTCTTTAGCTGTGACATGAAGAATTCCGTTGGCGTCGATATCGAAAGTTACCTCCACCTGTGGAATCCCCCTGGGTGCAGGTGGAATTCCGTCGAGATGGAAACGCCCAATACTTTTATTTTGATTGGCCATTGGACGTTCTCCCTGAAGAACATGAATTTCAACAGTAGTCTGACTATCAGCCGCAGTCGAGAAAACTTCTGATTTTCTCGTTGGGATGGTTGTATTCGATTCGATCAACCGGGTCATCACACTACCAAGGGTTTCAATACCCAGTGAAAGCGGAGTTACATCGAGCAATAACACATCCTTTACTTCTCCGGTAAGGACACCACCTTGTATTGCAGCTCCGATTGCGACCACTTCATCGGGATTTACTCCTTTTGATGGTTCTTTTCCAAAGAAATCCTGAACCAGTTTCTGAACAGCCGGAATACGGGTTGATCCCCCAACCAAAATCACTTCATTGACTTCCGATGCTTTTAATCCGGCATCTTGTAAAGCTTTCTGACATGGAGGCAAAGTGGATTGCATCAAGCTGTCAATCAATTGTTCAAATTTCGAACGGGTTAATTTTTTCACTAAGTGCTTTGGAACGCCATCTACCGGCATAATATAAGGAAGGTTAATTTCCGTTTCCATGGAGCTGGAAAGTTCAATTTTAGCTTTTTCGGCAGCTTCTTTAAGTCGTTGCAAAGCCATGGGATCTTTTCGTAAGTCAAGTCCTTCATCTTTTTGGAATTCATCAGCCAGCCAGTCGATCACAACATGATCAAAATCATCGCCTCCCAGGTGGGTGTTTCCATTGGTTGATTTCACTTCAAAAACACCCTCTCCCAATTCCAGAATCGAAATATCAAAAGTTCCGCCACCCAAATCAAATACAGCTACCTTAATGTCTTTGTGCTTTTTATCGAGGCCATAAGCCAAGGCAGCAGCAGTAGGTTCATTGATGATTCGTTTTACAGTAAGCCCAGAAATTTCACCGGCTTCTTTTGTAGCTTGCCGCTGAGAGTCGCTAAAATAAGCAGGTACCGTAATAACGGCTTCTTTCACTTCCTGTCCCAGATAATCTTCTGCTGTTTTTTTCATTTTCTGTAAAACCATTGCAGAAATTTCCTGGGGAGTATATAATTTTCCGGAGATATTCACCCGGGGAGTATTATTTTCACCTTTCGTTACCTGATACGGAACCCTATTGGTTTCTGTTTGTACCTGATCCCAGGATTCGCCCATAAACCGTTTGATTGAAAACACAGTGTTCTTAGGATTGGTGATAGCCTGCCGTTTTGCCGGATCTCCAACTTTCCTTTCTCCGTTTTCTGTAAAACCGACAACCGATGGGGTTGTGCGTCTCCCTTCGCTGTTGGGGATAACGACAGGTTCGTTCCCTTCCATTACAGCCACGCAGGAGTTGGTGGTTCCAAGATCAATACCAATTATTTTTCCCATTTTATAAATCCTTTAAAGTAAACAATAGTAATATCAAAATTTGATTCTCAAGGGTCAATCACTGTGCCAAAACAATTTTCCTGTCACAGGTGTGACAAAAAGACAGAAAAAGAAATAGTAAAATGGTGAAAATACGATCAGAAGCCAAGGTTCTTTGTATATCTGTTAACCTTCAGCTCGTTCTGAGTAACAAGGCTGATGAGGAGAGAGTCGGTTGAATTCTTATACCGGGCTGAAAAAAGACCGATCCCATTGACAATATTGGAGAAGGTGGGTTTTTCCTGAACAAGGGAAAGAGAGGGTTCGTGAACATCCATATAGGTATTTAAATCAGCCCCTGCCACAGTAAAGATAAAAATGGCACGATAGGCGCTTCGTGTTACATCGGAATTAACCGGAATGCCGGATATTGGGTTTCCGATCGTGGAATAGAAAGCGTCTCCTGAAAAATACAGGTCAAATGGAAGAGTTTGACCATCGGTCGATTTAATGATATTAGGTATAAGCCAGTCAATATAATGTAATTTCAAATCCTGGGGGTGTAACTTTAATGCTTCATAATACAGGAACCGGATCACCAACTGGTAACGTTTTCCGTTTTCAGCCGGATACCATTTAACTTCGAAATTTTTACCCGTAGAAAAACTGGCTGTGACCATTGGTTTTTCAATCGAGAATTTTTTCACCAGGGGGGTATTGATTCCTTTTAAATCGGTTGTAGATGTGATTTCCTTTCCTGTTTCTTTATTTTTAATATAGAGTTTGTAATTTTTGGCATCGTTGAGTTTTGCCGTTGTAAAATACATCAGTTGATCAGGATAATAAAAAATCGAATCTCCGGCTTTTTTATTGTGGATGGTAACAGTATCACAAGGATAGGATTTCTGAAAAACAGTACCTTCATATTCATCGAGCCGGACTTCCAGTTTATTCGGATAATTGCTGGAATCGGGGATCTTGGAAAAGACTAAGGCATCTCCATCTCCCAGGAAAGCTTTGGTGATTTTAATAAAGGTGGTATCTTCTCCCTGGTCAAGGATCCCATAAACCACAGTGATATCTTTCCAGTTGGCATTGACGTTGAGGGTTTTGTTGCAGGAAAACAGGAAAGGGACAAGGAATAATGAAATCAAGGATAATCTGGCAAGTCGCATAACGGTTTAATAAGATATGACAAAATTATATAAAAATATTGTAGTTTTGTAAATTAAACAGGAATATATGTCGTCATCCATCTCTTTTCGCAATGTGACAAAGGTCACAACCCACATATTACAGGAAATGAAGTTAAAGGGTGAAAAGATTGCCATGTTAACGGCGTATGATTATTCCTTTGCTCGGATTCTGGATAGCACCGGGATTGATGTAATTCTGGTTGGCGATTCTGCCTCCAATGTAATGGCAGGGCATACTTCTACCCTTCCCATTACGTTGAACGAAATGATTTATCATGCTTCTTCGGTAGTACGCGGAGTGAAGCGAGCCCTGGTTGTAGTTGACCTTCCCTTTGGCACCTATCAGGGAAATTCCAAGGAGGCACTGAATTCATCCATTCGGATCATGAAAGAAAGTGGTGCTGATGCTGTGAAGCTGGAAGGTGGCAAAGAGATTCTTGAGTCGGTTGACCGCATTTTATCTGCTGGAATTCCGGTGATGGGTCATTTGGGACTTACTCCACAATCTATCCATAAATTCGGCACTTATGTAGTACGAGCAACCAGCGAGGAAGAAGCGGCAAAATTGGTTGACGATGCCCATTTGCTTGAGAAATCGGGATGTTTTTCTGTCGTTCTTGAAAAGATTCCCGCAACACTTGGTTCAAGGGTCACGAAAGAGCTTAAGATACCCATCATCGGAATAGGCGCAGGCAATCATGTTGACGGGCAGGTATTGGTGTTGCACGACATGCTGGGAATTACCACTGAGTTTTCTCCTCGTTTTCTGCGTCGTTACCTCAATTTATCAGAAGAGATTCGGGGTGCCGTGAATTCATACATCAACGATGTGAAAACCATCGATTTTCCCAATGAGAAAGAGCAGTATTGATCAGGATATTCTCTTTGAAGATAACCACCTCATCGTCCTTAATAAACAAGCTTCGGATATTGTTCAGGGGGATATCACCGGTGATGCTCCGCTCAGCGATATTCTCAAACAATATATTAAAACCAAATATCAGAAACCGGGAGATGTTTTTTTGGGAGTGGTACACCGGCTCGACCGTCCGGTAAGCGGGGCTGTAATTTTTGCCAGAACCTCAAAAGCATTATCCCGATTGAATATCATGTTACGAGATGGGGAGATTTCTAAAACCTATTGGGCTATTGTGAAGAATCCGCCTCCCCAGCAGGAAGGAGATCTGACAAATTACCTTAAAAGAAATGAAGAAAAAAACAAATCCTTTGTTGTGGAGAAAAAGATGGCCGGTGCGCAGCAGGCATCGCTCCACTACCGGGTGATCGATCAGAGCGACCGATATTATTTGCTGGAAGTGAAATTATTAACAGGAAGGCATCATCAAATCAGGGTACAATTGAGTGCGCTTGGCTGTCCTATTAAAGGTGATCTGAAATATGGTTATCCACGGTCCAATCCCGGCGGATTTATTCATTTACATGCCCGTCGTCTTGAATTTACTCATCCTGTCAGGAAAGAGCCAGTTGTGATATATGCACCTGTACCGGATGATCCGCTCTGGCGCTTTTTTCAGGAGAGAAACTCACCTCAACCGCTAAAATCATGAGCCGGATCCAATCTTCTTTCGATACAACTTACTGCATCCAAAGCCTGTCGCCTGCTCAACCGGAATACAGTCCTTCATTGTTTTCTACCCACCTGCTACACCCAAAAACTTATGTTGTACGGGATTATTCACATTATCCAGCCGACTGGATTACAGGGATTCTTATATTCTGCTTTATTTTGATAGCCTGGACTCAAGTATTTTATTTCAAACGTGTTAAGCAGATTTTCCAGGCTATTTTTTCAAAAAGGTTTGTTAACCAGCTTGTACGCGACGGAAACCTTTTCAATGAAAGAGTTTCCATAGCATATAGTATGGTTTATGTTTTGGCCTTCTCCCTATTCCTTTATCAATGTAATGACCGGATAATTGGATTTTTCCCTGCGGGGCTCCATGGATTTTTATTATATGCAATATTTACTGCTGGGGTATTTCTATTCTGGACCGGAAAAATGTTTGCCGTGCAACTGTTAGGAACGGTATTCAAAACTCGTGAAACAACGTATAATTACCTTTTAAACTATCTGGTGTTTTGTTTGATTACCGGACCCGTGATCCTTATTTTTCTGGTTTTTATAATTTACTTGAAATCTCATTTTTTACTTATCTTTTGCTCTGTTTTGCTTGGCTTTTTCTTCGCTTTTAGGGTTGTGAGAGGTTTTTTAATCGGAATCACCTTGCACAAATTTTCTTATTTATTTTTATTTGTGTATCTTTGCAGCCTCGAAATTTTACCTTTGCTATTCATGATAAAACTGGTTCTGGTTTTTACACATTCCGCATCGTTGTAAGGATTTCGTTATTTTGAACACAAATATCGAATGACTTTGAAAGTAAAGAACATCCTCGTTTCCCAGCCACAACCTCTCGACTTTGAGAAATCTCCTTATGGAGAAATTGCCCGGAAATTTAACGTCAACATCACCTTTAGGAAGTTTTTTATCATTGAAGGAATTCCTGCCAGGGAATTCCGGAAAGACCGTATTAACCTTCTGGATTATTCGGCGGTGATATTTACTTCCCGTAATGCCGTTGATCATTATTTCAGAATGAGCAAAGAGATGCGGCTGGAGGTCCCGGAGAGCATGAAATATTTTTGCATTTCGGAATCCACGGCATATTATCTTCAGAAATATGTTCAATTCAGAAAAAGAAAGATCTTCCACAGCAAGGAAAATTATTCCAATCTGTATGAATTGATCAAGAAGCACAGAACGGAAAAGTTTTTACTTCCCTGTTCTGATATCCATAAGGAAGAAATTCCTAAGATGCTGGAAGAAAACAAGATTCTATACAAGAAAGCCATCATATACCGAACCCTGGCCAGCGATCTTTCTGACCTCGATATCAATAATTATGATATTCTTGTTTTCTTCAGTCCTTCCGGAATCAAATCATTGTTGAAAAACTTCCCTGATTTCAAACAGGGGAATACAGGCATTGGAGCTTTTGGCAGTTCTACTCACAAAGCGATTAAAGATGCAGGGTTTACATTGACTATAGAAGCCCCTACTCAAACGGCTCCTTCAATGACTATGGCACTGGAAATGTATCTTCAATCAGAGTGTAAGAAGAAATAATTGTTGAAACAAACATTTTCCAAAAAGGAACGGTTAGTCAGGCAACGTTTGATCACCGGACTTTTTGCCGACGGTTCCAGTTTTCATTGTTCTCCTTTCCGGATTACATGGCAGTTTAGTCCTTTTCCAATTCCAGCTCCAGTTCAGATACTAATCAGCGTACCCAAAAAAAATTTCCATCATGCTGTTCATCGTAATCTAATCCGGCGAAAGATTCGTGAAGCGTATCGGCTTAACAAACAACAACTCCATGATAGTTTGTTGGGCAATAATCGGCAACTTCTCTTTGCCGTTTATTATACGTCTAAAGAAATCCTTCCTTTTGAGATTATTCAAGGAAAAATAATTTTACTTTTACAGCGTTTAATTGAAGAAAATGAAAAGGTTACTGGGTAGTTTTTTCATTTTACTGATTCGTTTTTACCAGGGAGCGATTTCTCCCTATTTGATGCCATCCTGCCGCTACGCTCCAAGTTGTTCGGTATATGGGATTGAAGCCATCAAAAAGTATGGCCCAATAAAGGGAGGATGGTTGACATTGAAACGAATCGGACGTTGCCATCCTTGGGGAGGAAGTGGATTTGATCCGGTACCTTAATAATTAGGAGTGAGGAATTAAGAATTAAGAATTAAGAATTATTAGTGAGGAATTAAGAATGATAATTTGAAGAAGTAAACAACATGAAGAGTAGGAGAAAAATGTTATTCGGACGGGGGATTATACTTGGTTTTTTGTTTCTTTGGTCGTTTGTTGTATTTGCACAGACACCCAGCCGGCAGGGATTTGAAATCATGAAAAACCTGGATATTTATTCCAACTTGATCAAGGAGCTGAACCAGGATTATGTTGATGACATTAACCCGGGGGAGTTAACACAAACAGGAATCGATGCGATGTTGGGATCGCTTGACCCCTATACTAATTTCATTCCCGAATCACAGGTGGAGGATTATAAATTTATAACAACCGGTGAATATGGCGGAATCGGAGCCTTAATCCATCAGCAGGGAGGATTTGTCATGATCTCTGAACCTTACGAAGGATCCCCGGCTCAAAAAGCAGGACTAAAGGCTGGCGATAAAATACTGGAAGTCAACGGCAAACAAGCAAAAGGCAAGACCTACGATGAGGTCAGTTCCATCTTAAAGGGTCAGGCTGGAACCACGGTACACCTGGTTCTTCAGCGCAACGGAGATCCAAAGCCTTTCGAAAAGACCATTACCCGTGAGGTTATCAAGATCGATAACATCCCCTATTTCGGAATGGTTGACCCACAGGTTGGTTATATTAAACTTACTGGTTTTACACAAAATGCTGCCAAAGAGTTCCGGCAAACCTTCCTGAAACTTAAGGAAGGACATGATTTGAAAGGGATTGTTGTTGATTTGCGCGGAAATGGAGGAGGCTTGTTAAATGAAGCAGTTGATATTGCCAATGTATATGTGGAAAGAGGACAGGAAATTGTTAGTACGAAAGGGAAAATGGCGGATAAAAACCGTACCCACATGACCTTGAGCCCGCCAGTTGATCTGACCATTCCTGTTGTTGTTTTAGTTGATCATTCGAGCGCTTCAGCCAGCGAAATTCTGGCTGGATCTCTTCAGGATCTCGACCGGGGGGTAATCATCGGACAACGTACTTTTGGCAAAGGATTGGTTCAGAATGTGGTCCCGCTCAGTTATAATGCACAGATGAAAATTACGGTGGCCAAATATTATATTCCGAGTGGACGTTGTATCCAGGCGATCGACTATTCCCATAAAAAGAACGGGGGGCCTGCCCTTAGTATTCCTGATTCTCTGATTCGCGCTTTTAAAACCAAAAATGGAAGAACGGTTTATGACGGAGGAGGTATTCTTCCCGATTTAGTTACAAAACCAAGGCGTTTCAGCAACCTTGCTCTTGCTCTTTATTCGAAATTTTTGATTTTTGATTTTGCCACGCAATATGTTGCCACGCATCCGACAATCCCTCCTGCCCGTGATTTTGAAATCAGCGACACCTTACTTGACGAATTTCTGGGATATATTAAAGGAAAAGATTATACCTATACTACAAAAAGTGAACGGGCCCTGGATGTTTTGAAAGCTGAATCTCTGAAAGAGAATTATTTCGATGCCATCAAAGGAGAATATGATCAATTGCGGTCGCGTATGGAAAATGACAAACTTTCGGATTTGACAAAGTATGCTGACCAGTTGAAGGAGTTGCTTAAAATGGAGATTGTAACTCGATATTATTATCAGAAAGGGAAAATCGAAACCGCTTTGAAACATGATCCGGATTTAGCTACTGCCATTGCCACGGTGAAAGATACTGAGAAATATCAGGCCATCCTCTCTGGAAAATATGTTCAACCCAAGCCAGAAGTCCCGGTCAGTGATGATGAGGATGATGACAATCCTGTTGATTAAATACGCCCAATGAAAAAAATCGTCCACACGATCAGCTATCTGGAATTCGATTCAATAGAAGAGCTTTCCCCGACTGACCGGGAGCTTCTTAAATTGGCAGGCCAGGCTGCCATAACATCTCATGCGCCTTATTCTCATTATCATGTTGGTGCAGCTGTAAGGTTAGCTAACGGAAAGGTTTTTACCGGAAGCAACCAGGAAAACATGGCTTTCCCTTCGGGATTATGTGCTGAACGGGTAGCCGTTTTTTATGCGGCTGCAACCTGCCCCGATATTCCCATGGAAACCCTTGCCATCACTGCCAGGGCCGATTTTTTTGAAGTGTGTGACCCCGTTCCTCCTTGCGGTATGTGCCGTCAGGCTATTATAGAATATGAATTTAAATTCAACCGAAAAATCCGGCTGATTTTGAGTGGAGAAAAAGGGAAAATCTTTCTCATTGAGGGAATGGACACCTTGCTTCCCCTCACTTTTCATGAAAAAGGACTTATCAAGTAATCAAACACGGTAACGTTTTCCAATGAAAAATTATAAAATATTCTTCCTTCTCTTTCTTCTTTTCCCTTTTCTCGCCATGAATAGTGACAAATCGGCGTACCGTATTTACAACGGGAAAGGTCATAAAGCGGATTATGAAGACATCCTTAAAGCAGCTAAAAATGCTGATATAATTTTTTTCGGTGAGCTTCACAACAATCCTGTTTGTCATTGGCTGGAGCTGGAACTTACCCAGGATCTGTATGCGGAAAAAGGGAATAAATTGGTATTGGCCGCAGAAATGTTGGAGGCAGATAACCAACTGATCCTGAATGAATACTTGTCGAAAATGATTCGAAAAAAGGATTTTGAATCAGAAGCAAAACTTTGGCCGAATTATCAAACCGATTATGCACCACTGGTTGATTTTGCCCGTGAAAAAGGTATTAAATTTACAGCAACCTCCATCCCTCGCCGCTTTGCTGCCCTTGTTAACCTTAAAGGCTTTGAGGGTCTCGACAGCATCAATGCAATGGAACGAGGATTAATAGCCACTTTACCGATAAAATATATTGACACCCTGGAATGTTACAAATTTATTGTAAAAAGTGTTGGAGACGAGATGCCTGCTCACCTCTCTAAAAATCTGGGTAAAGCTCAGGCCATCAAAGATGCCACCATGGCCCAAAACATAATGAAAAGTGGCGCTTTCAACGGTCAGTGTATCCTTCATTTTAATGGAGCTTATCACAGCGATTTTCATCAGGGAATCGTTTGGTATGTTCATCAAGCCATCCGTAAAACCAATATGGAGCTGAAGATCCTTACCATTAGTTGTCAGGAGCAGGAAAATATCGACACCATTTCAAAACATGATGCTGACAAAGCCGATTTCGTGATCATTATTCCTTCAAACATGACACAAACCAAGAAAAATTAGGAATCCATTTACGCAAAGGTATAATACGCGTTAATCAGAAAGTTCCATAAGGTAACAATCACTGTAGCTCCCAGTTTGGACAGATAGAAATTCACTTTAAACTTCCCATTCATTATCCATATAATCATCAAATTGATGCCCAGTCCGATGAGCGCAATGATAAAAAACCGGGTAAATTCAAGCATGATATTCGGGTTTGTACTGTGAAACGTCCAAATTCTGTTCATGAAGTAATTGGAGGTTGCAGCAAGTACAAAACCACATGTGTTGGAAACATACTTCTGAATTTTAAAAACCTCTTTACAGATAAATGTTGTCCCAAAATCGACAAAGACTCCGGAAAAACCAACCAGACTGAATTTAACAAATTTCAGAAAGAAAGCTTCCGTGAAAAGGGATTGAAGGTCCATTGAATAAAATTTAAATGGATATTATAACGAAATGATCAACACTGTGGGTTCTTCCTCCCGAAGAACTTCAACATTAACAATCATTCCATGTTTAAGTTTCTGCAATCGTGACATGTATTCATAAATATTTCCGACTGTCATTCCATTAATCCGGGTAATGATATCCCCTTTTTTTAGTCCTCCTTTATCGGCGGGTCCATCTTTTGTAACTCCATCAACCCCTAGACCTTTTTTCTCCAAACCAGCAAAGTCGGGCATTATACCTAAGGTGACCTTCAATTTCCTCCCTGAACGATTTGAATTTTCCTTTTTACCAGACTCCTTGAATGTCAGGGTTTTTGGCAAGGTGTCAACCATCAGAATACAAGCAGCAGCAAAGTCTCCGATCTTTTTCTCTGCATCAAAATCAATTTTATCGGTATCATCGAAGGGAGTGTGATAGTCGGTATGTGCCCCGGTGTTAAAATAAAACACAGGAATATTGGAAGAATAAAAAGCGGCGTGGTCGGAAGGGCCATAACCATCGGATGAATGAACCACTTTAAATGAAAGATTAGCCTCTAACAATCTCAGCAGGGAATCAGTTTCAAGAGAAGTTCCGGTACCGCCAAGCGAAATGGCATTTTTTTCTTTGTCAAAACGGCCAACCATGTCGAAATTAAACATGGCTTTTATCTTTTTCAAATCCACAGGAGGATGATCAATAAAATATTTTGATCCCAATAAACCAATCTCTTCAGCACTAAAGGTGACGAATATCAGGCTGCGTTTGATCTTTCCCTTTTCTAAGGCCAGTATTTTGGCAAGCTCCATCACCATGGCTGTTCCGGATGCATTGTCGTCGGCACCATGGTGAATGGCATTGGTATCGGGCATACGTGAACCTGAACCAGGTCCGCCGAATCCAAGATGATCATAATGGCCCCCAACAACGAGATATTCGTTTTTCAACATGATATCATTCCCTTCTATAAAGGCAATAACATTGGCTGTTTTCGCCCGTTTCTGAACCACATCGGCAGTTGCCCGGACAACAGTTCCGGTTTCAAAACTCATTGGAACTTTTTTATTCATGATAAATCGTTCCAGGGTGTCGGTATTTAACCCACTTCGTTTCAAAATATTGTTGGCAGTTTCACGCGTGATATTAAGGATGGGTATTCCCGCTGTGATTTCATTATTTTCAATGGCCAAAGGCATCAGTTTATCCTCTTTTTCAAGCGCTTTCGGAGTGACTAACAATAAGCCGGCTGCTCCTTTATCTTTGGCAGTAAGGACTTTACTTCTTATATCACCATAAGGAATAAATTTACTGTCGGCATTGTCCAGATCCGGGTCAGCACGAAAAATCATCACCCATTTATTCTTTACATCTATTGTTTGATAATCGTTCCACTTCAAACTGTCGAGAGATACATCGAAACCATACCCGGCAAAAACAACCGATGCATTTACTGAACTGTTAGAAGAAAACGAGAGTGGTATAAAATCCTTTTTCAACCTGCCATCAAATCCTTCAACCAGAAACCTGTTATTTAATCCAAGACTGACATCCGTTACGATTTCAAACCATTGAAATCCCGCTTCCCCCATCATTGACAATCCGGCTTCTTTAAAATGGTCGCGAATATAGTTGGCTGCCACATTGATTTCCGGAGTACCTGGTTTACGGCCTTTCAATGAATCGGAGGCCAGAAACTGAATATATTCATGAAAATCCCGGGCTGTGATTTGCGCTTTTTGGCCGAGAACCGAGAGGGAAGAAATAAAGAAGATTGCACTGATAAAAATGCTAATAAATCTCATAAAGACATTCCCGATGTTGTAACAATTGGCCGCTATTTTTTTATTCACAATTACTCACTTTTGTAATGACTCCTCCCCCAATTACAAGATCCTTGTCATAAAAAACTGCAGATTGTCCGGGTGTAATAGCATCATTGGGATGAAAAAATGTAACTTTAATTTTTCCGTTTTCCCAGGGTTCAATATGAGCTTCCCTCTCTTTCTGAGCAGACCGGATCTTCACCGCTCCATCAAAAGAATGATCCAGTTTGCCGATCGAAATCCAATTGAGTTCATCCACGATAAAGGAGGTTCTGAAAGTCTCTTCGCGGATGCCCACGACAACCGTATTTTTTTCTTTGTTAAGACCGACTACATACAACGGTTCCGACCAGGCAATCCCCAGTCCTTTTCGTTGCCCAACAGTATAGTTCCAAATCCCGTCATGCCGGCCAAGGATATTCCCTTTTACATCGACAATATTTCCCGATTGTTTTTCAACCTTAAAAAGTTCCTTATAGTCGCCGCTATAAAAATCCTGGCTTTCTTCAATATCCTCTACCGTTATACCAACTTTTTTAGCTAATTCTTTTACATCGGTTTTATAAAAACTGCCCAGCGGAAAAAGCACCTGTTTCAATTGATCCTGTTTCAGTCTATATAGAAAATAAGTTTGGTCTTTTTTAGGATCGACTGCTTTCCTAAGTTCGAATCGTCCGGAGGCAGCGTTCAATGTGACTTGGGCATAATGACCGGTGGCAAAAGCATCATAAACGATCCCACTTTTTTTTGCCAGGGATGGCAACAATCCGAACTTGATCAGTTGGTTACACTGAACACAAGGATTGGGCGTTCGGCCTGCAAGATATTCCGATTTAAAATAATCAAGAACAACCTGTTTATATTCGGCCGAACAATCAAAAACATGATAAGGAATTCCAAGTTTTTCGGCCACTATTCGTGCTTTCCCGATCTCCTCTTCTTCATCGGAACCATAGCAGGCATGTTTCCCGGTAGTTTTATATTGGCCATCCCAAATTGCCATGGTCACTCCGACTACCTGGTATCCTTGTTCTTTTAACAAATAGGCTGCCACCGAAGAATCTACCCCGCCACTCAGGCCAACAATAACAGTATTATGAGTTGCTGACACTTCCAAATTTAGGTTTAAATACCAAATTACAAAGGTAGCGATATTTTTTTGGAAGGTACGATTACAAACATTTTGGTTACAATTCATCAAAGAACTGTTACACTTGCTTATTTCTCTTTGAAATCGGGAATAATTGAATGTATCTTTGTACGTTAATTCAATAATAAAAAATCACTATATGTTACAATTCACCCACCAATCCATTTTGAAATACACAGCAGCATTTTTTCTGCTATTTTCTATTATTTCCTTTTCCGGATGCAGGAAAACAACTGATGAGAATATAACCAGCAATCCATCAAAATTTACCGATCTGAAAATTGATCCTAATTTTGAATTCCAAAGCTCTGTGGATCTGTCGGTAACCATTAAGGCACCTGGGAGCGGGACAACTTCGCTGAAGGTGATCGAAATTTTTCTGGGGAACCCGGCTTCTGGAGGAAAGTTAATTTCAAAAGGAGCCACCGATAACAATGCGACCTATCAAACGCAAATCCGTATTCCATCTACTGTAAAAGAACTTTATCTTGGAAAACTTTCCTCGGATGGAAACAATCAATATGTGTCTGTTCCGGTTAGCGGAACAACCCTCCTCTATGATTTCAGTAAACCGGCTCAGTTGAAATCCCAGAAAGCCGTTTTAAATGGCCCTGATTGCAATACCGGTTGTACCCAAACCATCAATGGAAATGTCGGAAACCTGACCATCAGTTCAGGCCAGACCTGTATTTTGTCGGGTACTTCAGCGATCATCAACAATCTTACAATCAACGATGGTGCAATTTTAATGATTTGTGGCAATGTCACCATCGGCAGTATCAACTCCTGGTCGGCAAGCACCATCACCATCACTTCCACCGGGATTCTCAATTACACCAACATGAGTTACGGGAACGGGTTGCATATTGAAAGTTACGGGATCGTCAATACTTCGGGGATCAATATCAATTCAGGCGGATTTTTCCACAGCTATCCAGGCGCTACAACAACGGTAAGCGGATCCGTTAACAATGGAGGTTCCTTTATCAATGACGGGACTCTTAATCTTTCGGGAACTTTCAACAACAACGGTGGAAATGTGACCCTTCAAAATACTGGCACGATGATCGTTGGAAACGGATTAAACAACAATTCTACGATGCTTAATTCCGGAACCCTTACCATCAACAATAACAAGCTCAATATTAACGGAGGATCTTCGCTAAATAATTCGGGAACGCTCACGATTAATAATGACATGATCAACATGGCTCTCACAACAAACTCCGGCACACTTACTATTAATGGAAGTCTGACAAACAATGGAGGTTCTACCATTACCAACGCATGTAAGATCCTGGTTGCCGGAAATTTTAGTCAGATGGGAACGATAAATAACAACAGTTATATTAAAGTTGCAGGAACCAGCTCTGGTTCAACAGGTACGACAAACGTCAACGGTGGAGCTGTTATCAACCTGGGGCAGCAAGCTTTCCTCGACACAAAAAATCTGACCATGAATGGAACCATAAACGGGTCGAATACAGCCAGTTCAAGAATTAGCATCTCAAATACTACAAACATTGGCTGGGGGGCTTCTGTTACTAATTATGTTGATTTGTGTGATGTAAACGGAATTGAATCGAACCATGGGACTATCGGTCCGAATGTAACCTATTGCACCTATCAGATCATACCCACCGCCTGTAATCCGGGAACAGGAACCGCTCCATTGATCACCAGCGCTTTAACTGCCACCGGAACGGTTGGGGTCCAATTCAGTTATCAGATCACGGCTTCCGGATCAACTCCCATTACTTTTTCGGTGACCGGTTTACCCTCCGGATTGAGTTTCAGTGGATCTACGATAGCCGGTTCCCCATTGCAGTCAGGCACCTTTAATGTCACCCTGACGGCACAAAGTTATTTCGGAACCGACTCAAAAACTTTGGTATTGACCATTGGTGGCGGAGGCACAGCCCCGGTTATCACAAGTCAAACAACTGCAAGTGGTATTAAAAACCAGCCATTTAGCTATACTATTACCGCCTCAGGAACCAATCCGATAACCTATTCCGCATCTCCACTACCAGCAGGACTTCAGCTCAGCGACAACACCATCAGCGGAATTCCAACAGCTACAGGTTTATTTAATATCACTATGACGGCTACCAATAATGTTGGTCAAGATAGTAAAACCCTTGATCTTACTATTACAGCCCCGGTGGGTCCTACCGATACCGATGGGGATGGCGTACCCGATGATCTGGATGCTTATCCAACTGATCCCACCAGGGCTTTCAACTCCTTCTATCCGAATGAAGTTGATTTTGGAACCTTGGTTTATGAAGACCTTTGGCCTTCTTATGGCGATTATGACTTTAACGACCTCGTCGTCAACTTCCAATATAAAACTGTGACCAATGCGCAGAATAAGGTGGTCGATATCATCGCAAAATTCAAAATAAAGGCAGGCGGAGCCTCGTTGAACAATGGTTTTGGCCTTGTCCTCAATACACCTCCAGCCAATATTTCTGAAGTAATCGGTTGCGTCAAAATGGGAACCGCCGTCACCCTTGATCCCAAAGGATTTGAGGCAGGACATACCAATGAGACAGTAATTATTCCCTTTGATGCAGTAAATACCATCATGGGTGGAGGGATGTTCAACACAATTCATGGAGGATTTACCGTTCAGCCTTCTCTTCAAACAGTAACGATCCATTTTGCCAGCACCCAATTACCAGCTACAATTGGTTACCCACCTTACAATCCGTTTATGTTTGTGAACCAGGACCGTGGAAAAGAGATTCACTTGAAGGACAACCCACCAACAGAGCTGGTTAATCCGGTATATTTCCATGTTTCCGATGACGCTTCCAATCCATCCCAGGGCTTCTATTACCGAAGCAATTCCGGTTTGCCATGGGCCATTGAGATTCCTGTCGATTTTGATTATCCTCTCGAAAAAGCAGATATTCTGACAGCTTATGTACATTTTGCTGCCTGGGCACAATCTTCAGGGAGCAATTATCCAGATTGGTACATGAACAATCCAGGATACCGCAACCAGGCAAATATTTATTAAAAAACGACACCTGATAAAAGAAAACATCCACGATTTTCCTCAAAAAAGGAACACTTACTAATTATGTATTGACAACCACAGTTTTCAGCGTTTATATTTGCACTAATTATAAATTGTTTATCTTAGTGGAAGGAATTAAAAACCAAAAACCATCAGTCATGAAATTAAAAATTATTGCATTGGGACTTGCTCTTACCGCGTCCGTCTTGTTTTTATCCGGATGCCGCAAGAACTCTTCAAATGATAATCCTATTTCGAATCCCACGAAATTTTCCGAATTGAAAGTTAATCGTTCATTCACCTTTGCGAACTTCATCTCATTAAATGTGAACATCCGGGTTAGTTCATCTGCCTCAAGCAAAATGAACATCATCCAGATCTATCAGGATGATCCAAGTAATGGGAAGTTAATTATTTCAGGGGTTACCATAGGAAGCCAGGCTTATACTAACACCATCAGGATTCCTAAAACGGTTAAATCTCTCTACATTTCTTATACTTCTTCTGATGGTAAATATGAATCCGCAATTGTAACTATCAATGGCTCAAATCTGGATTATGTTTTTGGTGGAAAGAAGTCTGCTGGGAATATCGAAAATATTTGCGGAACTGGTACTCCAATAACTACAAATCAAGATCATGTTACCATTTTTTCGGATCAAACCTATTATGTTCCTTACGGATCAACTGTGACCATCCATGATCTCAAAGTTAAAGACGGAGGAACATTTAACAACTGTGGCACTGTAACTGTACACAGCTTAGATCTAAGCGCAACTGATGGCACAATCAATAACAACGGCACATTTACGTTTGAACCAAATTGCATTGATCTAAAGGGAACTTTTAACAACAATGGAGTTTTAAATGTTACAGGGAATGGTCAACTGAAAACAAATTCAGGTGGCAATATAATCAACAACTGTAAAATGATTGTTGAAGGGGATGTTTTCACCACAGGAAGCGGTAGTTTTACAAACAACGGCTATCTGAAAATAACCGAAGACCATGGACATAAATCAAGTAATGAAGGAAGCCATTGGAATTATGGTAGTATTAAAACAACCGGTGGCGGTGTACTTATCTTAGGCCCTCAAAGTTTGATTGATTGTCAATATTTTGAGCTGGAAAGTGATTGTAACGGACCTGAATCCGCTTCGTATGCCGGCATTAAAACTATTGACGGGAAGACAACCGGTAACGCACACATCAATGGCTATGTGGATTTTTTTAGCACCGGCACAATTCAGCCAGACCAAGGTCACTATGGTCCTCATGTAACTTACGGTGAAAATCAACCGGTTATTCCCAGTTGCTCAAATCCGATTGCACCAGTTATCACCAGTTCCCTAACAGCCGGTGGTACAGCTAACCAGGCTATCACGCCATACGTGATCACAGCCACGGGGACCGAAGTGATAACGTATACTGCAACCAATCTGCCTTCAGGTCTTACCTTAAACAGCGGAACACATACCATTTCAGGGACTGTTTCTACTGCTGGAACTTACTATATTATTCTAACTGCTGATAATTCAGTTGGCACCGACACTAAAACTTTAGTCCTTACCATTGGTGCTCCAGGTACTCCACCGGTTATCACCAGTCCTACAATAGCCTCAGCCACAGCTGGTAGTCCCTTCAGCTATACCATCACAGCTACAGGAACCAATACACCAGCTTGTCCTTTGACCTTCACAGCCAGTCCTTTGCCTGCCGGGCTTACTTTGTCTGGCGATGTAATCAGTGGATCTCCAACTGCTGCAAACACGTATGATATCACCCTCACAGCAACAAATTGCAACGGTTCTAATGCTAAACATCTTATCTTAACCGTTGGAGCCGCAGGTGTTGCCCCCTCAATTACAAGTTCGCTCACTGCTAACGGTACAGCAGGAACGGTATTTACTCCATATACGGTAACTGCCAGCGGAACTGCTCCCATTGACTTCGATGCAACCAATTTGCCAAGTGGACTTACTTACGATAATAATACACACCAGATTACCGGAAACCCAACCACTCCCGGAATTACTGAAGTAATCCTGACTGCATCGAATGTTTACGGAACCGATGTTAAAACGCTTGTTATCACAATTGCACAAGGTGCCGGAACACCTCCGGTAATCCAGCCCCCATATACAGCATCAGGAACCGTTGGATTGCCTTTTACTCCTTACATGATGAGTGTAACGGGCACAACTCCAATAGTTTATTCCGTTACTAATTTACCCGATGGGCTTTCATTTGATCCAGTTTCTCATGTTATTACAGGAACCCCTTCAACAGCTGGTACATTTTATGTAAATTTAGCAGCAAGCAGCGATTTTGGTTCCGACAATAGAATACTAGAAATTACAATAACATCCGGTGGCGGTGGATCAATTATTTCTTACTACCCCAATGCTGTTGATTATGGAACCTTTGTTTTCGAAGACTTGTGGCCATCTTATGGTGACTATGACTTCAACGATGCCGTAGTGAATTTTCAGTATAAAATCACATCCAATACCCAGAACCAAATTACCGATATCCAGGCTACATTTATCTTTAAAGCAGCCGGTGCCTCTTTAAACAATGGTTTCGGGTTTATTTTAAATACCAATCCTTCAAACATCGCCAGTGTTACTGGTTGCACACAGTATGGAAATGCTGTAACCTATGATCCGAAAGGATTTGAAGCCGGCCATTCCAATATGACGGTTATCATCCCTGTTGATGCAATAAATACGATGTTCGGAGGAGGGTTTATCAATACAGTCGTTGGTAATCCATACATTCAACCATTTACCAAGATAATCGACATTCATTTTGCAACGCCACAAGCAAGTGTGGGTGATTTCCCTTGGAATCCGTTTATTTTCCAGAACCAGGTAAGGAGTCACGAAATCCATTTGAAGAACCAACCCAATACCGATTTCGCAAACCTTGCTTTATTTGGAACTAATATGGACGCATCAAATCCGAGCCAGAATTATTACTATGCTTCATCCACCGGTTTGCCCTGGGCTTTTGAAATCCCTGTCAACTTCGACTATCCGGCCGAGAAGAATGACATCCTGACCTGTTATAACCATTTTGCCGAATGGGCACAAGGTCCTGTTGGCCCTTCCAATCCTTATAACGATTGGTATATGGACAAAAGCGGTTATAGAAATACCGCAAACCTCTGGCATCCATAACATTTTTAGATAATATAGTTTGGTTTTTGTTGGTTAAAAATCCCCGTCATTGCTGCACGGGGATTTTTTTATTCTGTTTTGTTAGATATTCTCACTGTTTTACAACTTTGCCATTCGTTGTCCTGAACACAAAAGCCAGATAACAAACTACCAGAAACACAGCTATCCCGGAAATCAGAAACATGACTTTGGGGCCAATGGTGAACCAGAATATGCCGGCAAGGCTGCTCGCGATCATGGTACAAATACTGGCTGCACTATTATAGAACCCGATTGCGGTAGCAGTTTCCGACTTATCGGCGAGATTCGACAGGAGCGCTTTTGAAATACCCTCGGTGCATGCAGCATAGATTCCATAAAAGAAAAAGAGAATTCCGAACATGAACAGTGAAGTGGCAAACCCCATACAGGAGTACACAATGGAAAAAAGCAACAGTCCGGTAATCAACATGGTTTTCAAACCAATTTTATCTGCCAGAGCACCTATTGGATATGAAAACAAAGCGTATACCAGATTATAAAAGATATAAACTCCGATCATCAGAGTATCGGAAAGATGCTGTTCTTTCAATGCCAGCAATAAAAAAGCATCGGAACTGTTGAACAAAGTAAAGACCAGAAGTCCGGAAACCAAGTAACGGAAATCCGGTGAAGCCTTTTTCCAGTATTTGAGGTAGGAGAAGAAACCAACTTTCGGGGATGTGCTTAAAGGCTGATGTGGAGATGTACCGATGGATTGATCCTGTATCTTATCAACTCCAATACCAGTCGACTTCGCCACCCTATCTTTTAATAAAAAAGTCAGGGTAATAGCAATCAGACCCGGGAAAAAGGCGATGAAAAACATCCATTTGTACTGACCTGGATAAAAATAAAGGTAGATCAGCGCCAGAATGGGGCCGATGGCTGCTCCAATCGTATCCATCGAACGGTGGAAACCAAATACCTTTCCCTTATGCTCTTTGGTGGTCTCATCACTGAGCATGGCATCGCGGGCGCTGGTACGAATACCTTTGCCAAACCTGTCAAGAGTACGGGCAAAAAATATCCAGACAGGAAAAGTGAAAATGGCCATGAGTGGTTTCGAGATCGCACTTAAAATATATCCCCAACGAACAAAAGGAACCCGTTTTTGCCAAACATCAGAAAGATGGCCAAAATATCCTTTACTTATTCCGGCAGTAGCCTCTGCAACTCCTTCCAAAATCCCGATCAGCATCACCGAAAAACCAATCGACTTGAGATAGACCGGCATGATCGGATATAACATCTCGCTGGCAACATCCGTAAAAAGGCTGACAAAGGAAACCAGCAGGACGGTTCTGGTGAAAATTTTACGTTTATCAGGCATGATCAATAAAAATTGAAGTAGGAGTATATTTTTGCTTTACATGTTAATTTACCCTGTTTAATTGTTTTAAATATTCTTTTGCCGCACTGCTAAGTTTGTTATTCCAGTGTTTTCCTGCCAATTCGGCATAACGTTGCGTTTCAGCATCAGAATAGTTCAGTTTTGTCAACAAATTAAAAGCATTTATTCGTGTTTCAAATTCGTACTGTGGACTACCATAATGGATCACCTCCTTTAAATAATCTTTCTTTCCGCTCAAGATGGCAATTTCCAGCCATTTCATCCGGATATTCTTTCCCCGCCACCCTTCCATGGTTTTTGTCAGGTCGAGATATTCTTCGCAGTGTGATGGGAAGGAACGGCAAAGCCCATCCAAAGCCAATTCCACGTTAAGATAGCTGGAATCACAAAGGAGTCCTTCAACCGTGCTTTGAAGTAAATCGGGGATTGGATTCAGATTTTTCAAAGCAGCTTTCCTTACATTTGCATCCTTATCATAAAGGGCCTGACGGAAAATTTCCATTACTTCAGGAGATTTATCAGCCAAAAGCTGCCCCAGTATCTCAGATTTAATCAGCCAAAAGGTTTCCCGGTGAAAGGAAGAAATCAATGCATCCACTTTCCCGGTTATCGTATTCTGCCGTAACGCAATCCAGGCATCATATCGGTCGATCATGTTTTTCGAATTTACAGCTTGAGCCATCAGCTGATCCGGGGTTTTGTTATAGGTAATTTTTTTCAGAATCTTTCTCCCCGGATCAAATAAAACAAAATCTACCGTTTTTTTTGTCGGATTGGGGATAACAAATTCGTGGTGTTTTTTTTCAATCCAGGGTATACGGCTGTCTACGGTTCCATCCTTGTAATGGACTTCTATGGTAATTGGCATTTTGAATAATCCGTTCAACTCATTAACATCCTGGATTTGAGACACTTTAACCAAGGTCCCCATATTCCCTATTGAATCGATGATTACAGAGTCGGAGACCAGGTAATGAGGTTCTCCTCCCCTTAAAACCCATTGATCAAAAAACCAATTGTAAGGTTTCCCGGTTGATTCATAGACACAACGAATAAAATCATTTGTCTCCGCATTTTTAAAACCATACTTTTCGAGATAATGTTTTATGGCTTGATGAAAGCCCTCCTCCCCCATTACATCCCTAAGCATATCAATCACCAAAGACCCTTTTTGATAGATCCGTTGAGTTCCACCCTGACTTCCTCCAACAGGGAAATTATTTTTTTTAGCGGCTTCAAATGCCAGAAACATCTCATCATTCCTGATATTCTGATAGTAATCTTCCCCGTAAATATATTTTTCAAACATCTTGGCATAATAGGTTCCAAAACTTTCGGTAAGCCATACATCCCGGTTAACAAAATGGCTGACATAGTTCCCGAACCATTGATGGGCCAATTCATGGGCATTTACATTCACATAATTCCGTTGCCACCAAGCGCTGGGGTCAATCAGCATATAGTCACCAAAAACCGTGCTGGTAGTGGTTTCCATTGCACCGTACATATAATCTATCACTGGTGCCTCCCGATAAACAGGATAAGGATACTTTACTCCCATTTCTTTTTCGAAAAAACCAAACATTTGTTCGGTGTATTTGTAAGTAACAGGAACCCGGTCGTCCATACCGGTGTAATACCAGAATTCGAGAGGGACCCCGCGGGCAGTTTGAGAAGTCTTAAATTCGTAATCGCCTATTACCAATGCGGTGGAAAAGAAAGGATGATTATTCTTCATAGCATAATGCCAGGTTCGGGATCCGTCTTGATTCTCCTTGATTTCGATCCGTTCACCATTTGAAAAAACGCGATAATGCTTATCAAAAGTGATGAACATATCCATTGTAATTCGTCCCTCCATGTATGGCAACCAGCCATGAGGCCGATGAGCCCAGATCTGTTTCCGCTTACCAGCTTCCTCGGGCCGCCAGCCAATAAAATAGATCCCTCCCGCCTTAGGAGTAGCAGTATAAACAATGGTAATACTCCCCTTCCCATGTTGGGCTGTATCGCTTTCCTGAAATAGGTCTTTATCTGGTGAAAATCGGATATTGGATCCAACATCCAGAACCAAATTATTTCCACTCTGATGAAATTTAACAGACTGATTGTTCATTTCAACCGATTTGATTTTGAAATCAGGAGTATAAAAAACAATAGAATCAACAGGCATCCTGTTTGGAGTAAACGTAAACTCCGCGCTCCCTTTCACTAAGTTTTGTTCAGGCAAAAAATCAACATGGGCAGTAAGGTGATGTATCGTAATCGGAAGATCCGGGGGAATTGAGGCCGGGTCGGCATACCAGGTAACTGTTTTTTCCTGAGAAAACGAAATGACCGGGAATACTAGGAGGATCATAATAATCGATCGGATACATTTTTTGAGTAAATTTGTGTGCTGCATTGGTTGTGTTTAAGCGGATCCAGAGCCAAAAGTACTAAAAACCATGAAGAATCATTCCATTCGTTGGAAACTCGTTGTTAACTTTCTGTTACCAATAGCAGGGATTCTGCTTGTTTTGTGTATCCTCACATTTTTCACATTAAGCTCTTGGTTTCAAAACCATGTTCATACAGATGAATCACATTTTCTGCTTTGGGTATTACGGGGTTTGGTTTTATTTTTCCTCCTGATGGCTCTTGTGATTGCCATCCGGTTCTTTCATTTTGTCAAGCGGGAGATCACAAACCCCCTGGTCTTAATCAAAGAAGCCACCCGGGATCTGGGGGAAGGAAAATACGAGATAGAGCTTCCTGTAGTAACACGGGATGAAATCGGTGCCCTAATCATGTCATTTATTGTGATGTCACGGCAATTCAGGGAGAAAACCGCTGATCTGCATCAGGAACGGATGGGACGGATGCGATCTGTGATTGATGGAGAGGAGTTGGAACGCCAACGATTGTCGCGCGAACTTCACGATGGCATCGGGCAACTTCTCATCGCCATAAAACTGCGATTGGAAAGCCTGCTTTATCAAGAAGAAAAAGAGATCCGGGGATCAATTCAGGAGTTGAAAAAATATCTTGACCAGATCATTGATGAAGTACGCCGAATTTCAAACAACCTCATGCCATCAGTGCTGGAAGCTTTTGGCCCGGTAATTGCGTTCCGGAATCTTTTTGCCGACACAGAGGAGTTAAGCGGATTGAAAATTCATTTTGAGGCAAAGGGCGATTTCGACAATCTTGATAAAAAGATCAAAACCTATATATACCGGTTGGCCCAGGAAGGTTTGAGCAACATTGTAAAACATGCAGCGGCTCAGGAGGTTTGGGTAAATCTTGACCGGAAAGGGGATTGCCTCACCCTGGTAATCCGTGATAACGGGAAAGGATTTTTACCGGAAGTAGCCGGAAAAGATGGTGGAAACGGAATCCATAACATGCGTGAACGAACCAATTTGCTGAAAGGACATATCGATTTCAACTCTGTTTTAGGAAAAGGAACAACCATTACCGTAAATATTCCAATCATTATACCGTATGCCAACAATATCGATTTTCCTCGTGGATGACCACCAGTTGGTTCGAGACGGGATCAAAGCCCTTCTGATTGGAGTAGCCGACCTCGTTATCCTTGGAGAAGCTTCTTCCGGGAAGGAATGTTTTGAAAAAATCGCAGTCACCCAACCCGACATTCTGATTCTTGATATCTCTTTGCCCGACACTTCCGGTATTGAAATTACCAAACGGATCACGGAAGAATATCCGAACACCCGGGTATTGATTCTTTCGATGTATACAGATGAAGATTTCATCCTGAATTCCGTTAAAGCCGGAGCCAGGGGTTATCTCCCGAAAAACACCTCCCGGGAAGAGCTGCTCAATGCAATCTATGCAATCTATGAAGGAGAAGAATTCTTTGCCGACTCCATCTCCCGGATTATGATGAAAAGCTATGTTAGAAAATCAAAAGAAGATGATACCATAATACAGCGTGGGCCCATTCCGCTTACCAGCCGCGAAATTGAAATCCTGAAACTTTTTGCCGAGGGATTCATCAATAAGGAGATCAGCGATCAGCTTGACATCAGTATCCGGACGGTGGAAACACATAAGAACCACATCATGAAAAAGCTCGAACTAAAATCAACAGTAGAGCTGATCAAATATGCTATAAAAAACAAAGTAGTTGAGTTATAATTTAAATCATGAAAACATTCAACACAATTAATGAAACGAAAAAGTACCTGAATCCGTTTCACAAAAAAGGACAATCCATCGGGTTTATTCCCACCATGGGTGCCTTGCATGAAGGACATCTCACCCTGATCCGGAAATCAAAAGCAGCCAACGACCTTACCGTTTGCAGCATTTTTGTCAATCCCATTCAATTCAACAACAAGGAAGATCTGGCAAAATACCCCCGAAATCTTGTTTTAGATTCCAAATTACTGTCCGAAAACGGATGTGATGTTTTGTTTGCCCCTGAGGTCCAGGAGCTTTATCCCGAAAGTGAACCCCAAACGCTGGATGTTGATTTCGGAGATCTCGCTAAGGTGATGGAGGGGAAATTCCGTCCAGGCCATTTCAACGGCGTTGCGATTGTAGTAAAAAAATTGTTTGATATTGTTAATCCGACACGTTCCTATTTTGGTAAAAAGGATTATCAGCAAATTGCCATCATCCGTCACATGGTTGACGTACTGAATATTCCAATAGAAATTGTTAAGTGCGAAACAACCCGGGAAACGGATGGATTAGCCATGAGCTCTCGCAACCTGCGTCTCACTGTTGGGGAACGGAAAACAGCTCCCTGGATTCATCAAGTTTTATTGAAGGTAAAGGAGAAATCGGGGACACTTCCAGTAGGCCAGTTGAAAGAATGGGCGATCAAGAAAATTCAGGAAGAATCTTCTTTGAAGGTCGAATATTTTGAAATTGCAGAAAAAGAAAGTCTGATGCCGATAGAGAACTGGCAACAAAACGGAAACGCGGTGGCTCTTACTGCAGTTTTTCTGGGAGATGTCCGGTTGATCGACAATATTGAACTTTTTTAGTAATTTTGCAGCATGATGCAGATTCAAGTTTTAAAATCGAAGATTCATCGAGCCACCGTAACAGATGCCGACATTAACTATGTGGGCAGCATCACGGTTGATGAGGACCTGATGATCGCAGCAAACCTTATTGAATATGAAAAAGTGCAGGTTCTCAACATCAATAATGGCGAAAGGATTGAAACTTATGTGATCAAGGGGGAAAAAGGGAGTGGAACAGTCTGTTTAAATGGGGCTGCTGCCCGGAAATTTTTACCCAACGATCTGGTGATTATTGCCTCCTATGCCTGTATGGATTTTGAAGAAGCCAAGAAATTTAAACCTGCTATTGCTTTCACCGATTCGAAAAATAAACTCATCAAGGGTAAAAAAACTCGGTAATGACCGCTCTCCCAATCGATGAATTACCCCGGAAGAACCGGACTGCCACCATTATCAAATTTGTCCTTTTCTTAGGATTAGGCATCTTCATCATCTGGCTTTCGTTACGTGGCTTAACCCATGAAGAAAGAATTCAGATAATGAATTCATTTCGCATAGCCAATTACAATTGGGTAATCTTAACCATATTTCTTGGCATTGGGAGTCATGTAATCCGTTCCTTACGGTGGATGCTGTTTTTCAGTCCCATGGGGTATCATCCTACTTTTAAAAACACTTTTTTTGCCGTCATGGTTGGGTATTTTGCCAACCTGGCCTTTCCAAGACTGGGTGAAGTAATTCGTTGTGGAGTTTTGGCTCGCATTGAAAAGATCCCTTTCAATAAATCATTTGGCACGGTGATCACCGAAAGAGCCATCGATATGATCTGCTTTTTTTTATTGTTTATCCTGATGATTTCAACCCAGGTAGGAACAATAAACGATTACCTGAATACCCATGTATATCCACAACTGAATGCTAAATTTGGGAACCTTCATTACTCCCGGATGCTGTTTCTTACCCTGGCCATGATCATTGTGTTGATGGTAGGAATTTATTTTATTGCTCGAAAAAAAATCAAACAAACTGCCATCTTCCAAAAAGTGAAATCACTGATACTGGGCTTTTGGGAAGGATTGAAGTCACTCGTTCAAATGCGTCATCCCGGATTGTTCGTTTTCTATTCTGTTTCCATTTGGATCTTGTATTTTTTGATGTTATATGTGTGCTTTTTCTGCTTTGCCGAAACTTCCGGCTTGAGCCCCGGGGCAGGACTCTCCTCTCTTGTGCTGGGTAGTGTCGGGATTATGATCACCCCAGGGGGTATCGGGCTTTATCCAGCCATTATTCAGGAAACATTGTTATTATATGGGGTTACACGTACCACAGGGCTGGCACTCGGATGGATTGCCTGGGCAGCTCAAACCGGAATGATCCTCATTTTGGGGGGAATTTCGTTGATTCTACTTTCATTCAATAAACAATCCAATGGAAAAACTTGATATCGTTAGGAATAAAATTTACACTTGGGATCGTCTTCAAAAACAACTGACTGTTTGGCGTTTTAAGGAAAAAAAAATTGTATTCACCAACGGCTGCTTTGATGTTATCCATCTCGGACATATCGAATATTTATCCAAAGCACGTGATCTCGGACACATTCTTATTATAGGACTCAACTCTGATGAATCGGTACGACGTATCAAAGGGCCAAACCGTCCGATCAATAATGAAGAAGCCCGAGCGATCACCCTGGCATCGCTCCTGTTTGTGGATGCTGTGATCCTTTTTGGAGAAGATACTCCATACAACATCATCCAGCTGATCCAACCCGATATTCTGGTTAAAGGGAAAGATTATGAGGGGAAAGAAATCGTTGGATCGGATATTCTGAAAGCCAAAGGCGGAGAAATTATTACGATTGATCTGGTAAAGGGATATTCCACCACCCATACCATCGACTTGTCCGAACATACTCCTTGATATATTTTTTATGTCAAAAATAAAAACTGCTTTCTTCTGCCAATCCTGTGGTACACAATACAGCAAATGGATGGGTAAATGTACTGCTTGCGGGGAATGGAACACGTTGGTGGAAGAAGTGATTCAACGGGAAGAGAAAGGTTTGGCAGGTTCTACCTTAGGAAACCGACGGGCATCTGTCCCCATTAATATAACCTCGATAAATTTTGATCAGGAAGCCCGGATCAATACCCATGATCAGGAATTGAACCGGGTATTGGGCGGAGGGATTGTTCCGGGATCTCTCACCTTGATCGGGGGTGAACCCGGTATTGGAAAGTCCACACTGATGCTCCAGGTAGCCTTGAAATGCAAAGATCAGAAAGTACTCTATATCAGTGGCGAAGAGAGTGAACAACAAATCAGGATGCGGGCTGAACGGCTGGGTATTCAAAACGAACAGTGTTACATTCTTACAGAAACCAACGCCCAGGCAATTATCCGTCATCTCGAAAGCGAACATCCTGGCATAATAATTATCGACTCCATCCAAACTTTGCAAACCGACCTGATTGAATCTTCGGCTGGAAGTATATCCCAAATCAAAGAGAGTTCTTCGGAAATGCAGAAATATGCCAAACTGACCAATATCCCTATTTTCCTGATTGGACATATTACTAAAGATGGAAGTCTGGCCGGGCCCAAGGTACTTGAACACATGGTGGATACGGTATTACAATTTGAAGGTGATCGGAATTACGGATATCGTATTCTCCGTTCTTTAAAAAACAGATTTGGATCCACTTCCGAATTGGGAATATACGAAATGAACGACAATGGGCTCCGGGAAGTGTCAAATCCATCAGAGATTCTTCTCAGTCAGCGCGACGACCATATAAGCGGTATCACCATTGCCGCCATGATTGAAGGACAGCGTCCGATGCTTATTGAAACACAGGCGCTGGTAAGTTCAGCAGTATACGGCACACCTCAACGGTCAACCACTGGTTTCGATGCCAGACGATTGAACATGCTTCTGGCAGTTCTGGAAAAACGCAGTGGCTTCCGCTTGGGACATAAAGATGTTTTTCTCAATATTGCCGGAGGAATTAAAGTAGAAGATCCGGCTATTGATCTTGCTGTGATGGCAGCTGTATTGTCATCAAATCAGGACATCAATGTCGACTCTAAAACATGCTTTGCCGCTGAAGTCGGACTTAGTGGAGAGATTCGCCCCATCAACCGGGTGGAACAACGGATTTCGGAAGCCGATAAACTAGGATTTGAGCGTATTTTGATCTCGAAATACAATACCAAAGGGCTTGATTTCAAGCGTTATTCAATTCAAATTGTCACAGTCGGAAAAATTGAAGAAATGTATCGGAAATTGTTTGGATAATATCATTTATTAACTTTACCAATCTCATCATAAAAATTGACATCCATGAGAAGCCATACAATAACCGACCAAAAAGAGATGGAAGAGATCATCGGGCAGTGCCAGTGGTGTCATGTTGCAATGACCTCCACCGATGGAGATCCATACGTTATTCCAATGAATTTCGGATTTAGAGATGGAACTATTTTTATTCATGGTTCCCGGAAAGGAAAAAAGATCGATATTCTTGAACAACATCCTTCAGTCTGCATCCATTTCAGTACCGGGCATCAACTTCGTTATCAGAATGAGCAGGTAGCCTGTTCCTGGAGTATGAAATACCGTAGCATTCTCTGTTACGGGAAGGTAGAGTTTCTTACTTCCCCCGAAGAAAAGATCGATGCGATGAGCTTGATTATGACAAAATTTACCAATCGTGAATTTAAATTCAATGCCCCATCAATCCGTGAAGTCAATGTGATGAGAATCAAGGTTGAACGGTTTGAAGGCCGGATATATGGCTATTAAACATGAAAGATCGTCCCCGTTTGATAATAATCGGAGGTGGTTTCGGCGGAATCACCCTGATTCAGAAACTTAAAAATAAAAACTTTGAGATCATTTTGATCGATAAGTATAATCATCACAACTTCCAGCCTTTGTTATATCAGGTTGCAACATGCGGATTATCTGCTACTTCTATTGCGTCCCCATTTCGAAGGATGTTTAAAAACTACCATAATTTCACTTTCCATCTGGCCGGAGTTACAAGGATTGACCCGGATCATCGCTGTATTGAGACCAACATTGGAAAATTTGAATACGATTACCTTGTCATTTCCACTGGTTCTGAACCAAATTTTTATAACAATCCACAATTGGAAGAAAACAGTTTGGTTATGAAATCGTTGGATGATGCTCTAACAATCCGGAATACCTTATTGGAACAATTTGAATTAGCCACCTTTAACAAGAATGCAGAGGAAAAAAAGATCATTCTGAATTTCGTTATTATCGGAGGTGGGGCTACTGGTGTAGAGTTGGCCGGTGCCCTGGCAGAATTTAAAAAGCACATTATAGGAAAGGATTATCCGGAAATTGATCCTTCCTTGATGAATATTCATCTTATTGAAGCCGGGAACCGCCTCTTACCCGCTATGTCAAATGGAGCATCTGTGAAAGCCAACGATTTTCTGACAAAAATGGGTGTTAAAGTATGGCTCAGTACCATGGTTAAAGATTATGATGGAATCAATGTAACACTGACTGATGAAACCATTTTACGTTCAGCCTTTTTTATCTGGTCGGCAGGAGTTAAGGGTTCAATAATTCCGGGATTAAAACCCGAAGCCATCAGCAAAAACAGAATTTTGGTGGATGAATTTCATAAAGTAACTGGATACAATAACATGTATGCCATTGGGGATGTTTCCGCCATGATTACCGAGAAAACGCCGAGGGGTTATCCTATGTTGGCCTTTCCTGCCATGCAACAGGGAACCAATCTTGCTCATAATTTATGTAGGCAAACGCTTGGAAAACCCCTCCGTAAATTTACCTATCTCGACCTGGGAACTCTTGCCACAATAGGTAGACATCAAGCTGTTGCAGATCTTCCCTTTTTCAAGACCCAGGGGTTTATTGCCTGGTTCTTATGGATGGGCCTTCATCTGATGCGCATCACAGGCTTCCGCAACCGCTTGAAAGCCTTTTCCGACTGGGTATGGAACTATTTCACCTATGCTTACACATACAGGATTATCACCCGTCCATCATGTAAAAAATAAGGGGGTACGAGTACATCCTTTTTAACAATAATGAAGGTTCTCTCCCGTTTATCTAAAATATTTAACTCGTGAGCATCATGAAAAAAGCTGTTATATTTTGCCTTGTATTCATCACGATAGGATTATACTGTGTACCAGCAGCAAAAGCTCAAAATAATATTCCTGTCGATCCGATGAGTAAAGGAGATTGGTTACTGAACTTTGGATTTGGACCTGGTGTTCCTGTTTTTGGAAATGGCACCGGTTTTGGACCTGCTGCTAAATTTGTAGTTGAAACAGGAATATGGGAATTGGGACCCGGAGTATTGACCTTGGGAGGTGAATTTGGATTCTCCTTCTTTGCCAATAAATTTGGTCAGGATTGGCGTGAAACATGGGTGAATACTATGTTTGGTGCCCGCAGCACCTATCACTATGGCTGGAATGTAAGGGGATTGGATACTTATGGCGGAATCCCGCTGGGAATTGGTTTTTGCTTTAATACTTTTGATGATCAACCCGGACATCATAATGCTTTTCCGGTATACCCTTATTTGGGTGTTGTTTTTGGAGCTTCCTATTTCTTTACTCCTACTTTGGGCATTAATGGAGAAGTTGGATATAATTCCACGTATGCCAACATCGGCCTGGTATTTAAACTTTAGTAAACGCCCGGTTCAGCCACAATATCGTAAGGCGTACAATAATCGTCCCAATCAGTGAACCCATTATCATTCCAACAAGGATATCTCCGGGATAATGGACTCCTAAATAAATCCTTGTATAGGACATGAATAGAGCCCAAAAGATCATTAGTGGAAGAATGAATCGATATGGGTTTTTCAGCAGAATGATCAGATATACCGCTAAGGCCATCGTAGTAGAGGCATGTCCCGAATAAAAGCCAAATTGCCCACCCACATATCCATTAACCGTGTGTATTCCGGTAACCATTGCATCATGAGTCGGTCGGGGTCGAGCAATCCATTGTTTGAAAATATTAGCAACCTGGTCACTAAGAACAATCATAATGGCAGCAAACAATAATATCCAAAGTGTTTGCCATTTGTATTTACGGATTACCAGACAGAAAACGAACAGGTAGAGTGGTAGCCAAACCAAAGGCATGGTTCCATAAAAAAAAACCACGTCGAAAAAGGGAGAATGGAGGCCATTCAGAAATATAAAAAACGATTGATCTAATGATTTAAGCGTCGTCAACATGCTGAAATCAATTTCAGGGATTTAGTTCCTTCCAGAGTATTTCCTTTAACTGTTCCAGTCCTGTCTTTTTATGAGAAGAAATAAATATACAGGGGATGGAAGGCAGATCTTTTTTGAATTCGTCTATGATCTCATTATCGGCCAAGTCTGATTTTGTAATTGCAAGGACGCGTGTTTTATCCAGTAATTCCGGATTATATTGATTCAACTCTTCAAGCAGGATCTGGTACTCTTTTCTGATATCTTTTGTATCGACAGGAACGATGAACAAGAGAATAGAATTGCGTTCAATATGTCGTAAAAACCTTAATCCCAGTCCTTTTCCATCATGGGCTCCTTCAATGATTCCGGGAATATCAGCCATGACAAATGATTTCTGCTGGTGATATTTCACAATTCCAAGATTGGGGACCAAGGTAGTGAAGGGATAATCGGCAATCTGTGGTTTGGCTGCAGAAATAACACTCAGCAAGGTTGATTTCCCTGCATTTGGGAATCCAACCAACCCGACATCAGCCAGGATTTTCAGCTCCAATATTTTCCATGATTCCAAGCCAGGCTCGCCAGGTTGAGCAAACCGAGGGGTTTGACGGGTAGCTGTTTTAAAATGATCGTTACCAAGGCCTCCCCGACCTCCTGGTACCAATATAAAGGTTTGCCCTTCCTCTGTTATTTCACATTCAATATGTCCGGTTTCAGCATCTCTTGCAATTGTTCCAAGGGGAACATCAATAAACACATCCTTCCCGTTGGCACCGTGCATTAATTGTTTCGATCCAGCTTCTCCGTGCTCTGCTTTGAGGTGTTTGGTGTACTTTAAATGGAGTAAAGTCCATAATTGTGAGTCTCCCCTGAGGATGACATGGCCTCCCCTCCCGCCATCACCTCCGTCAGGCCCTCCGCGAGAATTAGTCCGGGTACGCATAAAATGTTTAGATCCTTGCCCTCCATTTCCTGAAGCACAAAAGATTTTTACATAATCGACAAAATTTGAATCAGCCATTTGGAGGAGATTACTTTTTAAAGAGAAAATATACAGCCAGTATCAGTAAGGCAAAAGCGACAAAATGATTCCAACGGAGGCTCTCATTTTTAAAAAAGAGAACAACAAAAATGAAAAACACAGTCAGGTTGGTCACTTCTTGAATTACTTTCAATTCAACCAGCGAAAACGGACCTCCATTACCCTTGAAACCCAGTCTGTTGGCCGGAACCTGAAAGCAATATTCAAAAAAGGCTAAGCCCCAGCTCATTAAGATGAAAGTAATAAGGCCAGCATGTTCAAACCATTTCATTTGCCCCAGTTTCAAATGGCCATACCAGGCAAAGGTCATAAAGGTATTGGATAAAACAAGCATTCCGATTACGGAAAACCGGTTTATTTCCATGTTTCGATCTCCCGGCTTAATGAAGTAAATATTTCATCAATTCCGCCTACTCCTTTAACCTCTTTGAATAATCCTTTTTCCTGATAATAATCGATTAATGGTTGGGTATGATGGTGATATTGAACAAGTCTGTTTTTAATTACCTCCTCTGTATCATCTTTCCGCCCTTGTTCCTGTGCCCGAATCAGCAAACGGGTTACCAATTCCTTTTCATCAACCTTTAGTGCAAGTACCAAGTTGACTTTCCGGTTATGTTTGAGTAACATTCTGTCCAATTCCTGTGCCTGATTTAGTGTTCTTGGAAATCCGTCAAGCACAAATCCATTAACATGTTTGTTTCCGACAAAAACCGACTCCATAATTTCAATCAACAAATCATCCGAAACCAGATGGCCTGCTTCCATGACTGATTTTACCTTTAAGCCAAGGGGAGTTCCCTGACTTACTTCTGCGCGGAGAATATCTCCGGTAGAAACATGCTTCCATCCAAATTTATCAGCAATTTTTACAGCTTGAGTGCCTTTTCCGGCCCCCGGAGGGCCAAAGAGTATGAGATTGAACATGGGTGTTACTTTGTTATTTTATAAATATCAGGCAGATTTCTGCCATATCCATCATAATCAAGACCATAACCAACAATAAAATCATTGGGAATACGCATCCCCAGGTAGTCGATGGAGAATGTTTTTTGAAAAGCATCCGGTTTGAAGCAGAAACATGCAATTTTTACATCTAATGGTTCCTTTTTTCGAATGTCAGCCAGCAATTTCTCCATGGTAATACCCGTATCTACAATGTCTTCCACAATAATTACATGACGACCTTTGATCTCTTCATTTAAACCGATCAACTCATTTACTTTTGATGTAGTTGAAGTTCCGGAATAGGATTTATATTTGGTAAAAGTAATTTCACAGGGGATGGTAATTTTTCTCATCAGGTCGGAAGCAAATATGAAAGCCCCGTTTAGCATGGCAAGCAATAACGGATTTTTCCCGGCATAATCCCGGTTGATATCATCTGCAATCTTTTGAACTGCAGCATTAATTTCTCCAACGCCAATAAATTTTTCAAAAACCAACTCCCTTACTTGTACTTTTGTCATCGTTTTAGTGTTATTTGCTTGACGCAAAGGTAGTAAAAAATCACTACTTTTGCCCAGAACAAGAAAACGACTGTCGTTATGGATCCTAAAGTCAGCATCATCATGGGCAGCACTTCCGATCTCCCTGTAATGGAAGCCGCTGCTAAATTTCTGAACGAGATGAAGATTCCGTTTGAAATGAATGCCCTTTCTGCCCATCGCACTCCGGAGAAAGTTGAATCTTTTGCTAAAAATGCCTATTCACGCGGCATTCGAGTCATCATTGCCGCAGCAGGGATGGCAGCTCACTTACCTGGAGTGATCGCTTCGATGACCCCATTACCCGTTATCGGAGTCCCCATAAAATCTTCTCTTGATGGAATGGATGCCCTGTTGGCCATTGTTCAGATGCCTCCGGGTATTCCTGTTGCTACCGTTTCTATTAATGGAGCCCAAAATGCCGCCATTCTTGCAGCTGAAATCCTGGCTGTGGGTGATGATGAACTACATCAGAAAATGGTCAATTTCAAGGAGGATTTGAAAACCAAGATAATAAAAGCCAATGAGGAACTGGCTGCTGTAAAATTCGAATTCAAGGTCGGATAACCATCTATTTTTTCCTGATCATCATCATCCCATCCCGGAACGGTAACAATACATTTTCGACGCGGTCATCCTGCTGAACATATTTATTGAAGTCATCGATTCCTGTAGTATCCTTGTTCATTTTGCTGCGATCGTGAAGTACTTTTCCATCCCACAGTGCATTGTCGGCTAATAAGAAACCTCCCGGACGCAATTGATCCAATACCATTTTATAATAATCCAGATAATGCGGTTTATCGGCATCAATATAAACCAAGTCCCATTGTTCATGAAGTGTGGGAATCACTGTTTTTGCATCACCTATGTGAAGGATGATTTTGTTATCCATCCCGGTTTCTGAAATATAACGGCGTATTATATCCTCCTGTTCCGGATCCACTTCAATAGTATGAAGTACGCCATCGTTAACCAATCCACAAGCAAAATTGATGGATGAATAACCGGTAAAAGTCCCAATTTCCAGTATTCGACGGGGCTTAAGCATTTCACTGACAAATCGCAAAAAAGTTCCTTGCAATTGACCTGCCAGCATACGAGGATAAATCCGGGTCAGATGGGTTTCCCGGGTCAGTTTTTCAAGGATGGGCAATTCGGGAGTAGAATGATTTTCTGCGTATTCAATTAATTCAGGAGTTATCATGCTTTAATGGGTTGAAATGTCAGGGTACTTATTTTTGGCAGATCAAAAATTTCATTGGCAATGTCCTGAAGCTCAACCGCGGTAATGGATTCAATTTTTTTAACAATGAATTCAAAGGAATCAAAACGGTTTTGAAAAAGGTAGTTCTTCCCAATGGCAAGCATCAACGACAGAAATGATTCCTGGGAAATGGCCAATTGCCCGATAAGTTGCTTCTGGATTGTATGAAGTTGGATCGGAGTGAGTTTTTGAACTCGTAATCGCTGTAATTCCTTATATACAATAGCCAAAGCCTTATCATAATAAACCGGATCGGTACCAAAATAGATATGAATGATCCCGGCATCGGAATAGGCAGTATAATTTGATTCATTGTAATAGGTCAATCCATTGCGCTCACGTAATGCCAGAGAGAGCCGGGAATTAAGGATCGGGCCACCCAGCATATTATTAAGTAGCGCAAGTGGAAAACGCCGTAGATCATGAAATGGGTAAGCAGGAACCCCAAGAATACAATGTACCTGGAAGATCTTCTTTTTCTGTATCAGACTAAACGGTTTATAACCGAAAAATGGTTCCCGGCTAATAGAATCGAATCGTTCGGGGGCATCAGAAAAATATTTGGTAACTATTTTAACGAGTCGGGAGAAATGAATATTACCAACGGAGGCAATAACAACTTGGTCGAGATGATAATTTCTCCGTATAAAGTTCCGGATTTCAATGCCACTGATTTTCTTCAAACTTTTTTTAGATCCCAGAATGTTTTTCCCGAGCGGATGACCGGCAAAAACAAGATCTTCAAAATCATCAAAAATTTGTTCTGCAGGAGTATCCTGATAAGAACGTATTTCGTCGAAAACCACTTGTTTTTCCTTTTCAATTTCTTTTTCCGGAAATATGGAATGAAAAAAAATGTCCTGAAAAAGTTCAAGGGTTCGATCGTAATATTGATTCAGAAAAGTGGCATAGATACAAGTATCTTCTTTTTCGGTATAAGCATTCAGATCAGCGCCGATGTTTTCCAGGCGATTCAGTACCTGGAAAACATTGCGTTTTTCTGTTCCTTTAAAAATTGTATGCTCAATCAAATGAGCAATTCCGTGTTCAGTGTCTGCTTCATCGCGGGTACCGGCATTGATGAATATTCCACAATGAGATACCTGATTTGGGATAAAATCATGTACCAGACGGATCCCGTTGGGCAATGTAAAGGTTTGCAGGTTCATGAATTACTTCCGGCTTTCGATAAGGATCTCAAGCAATTTGATTCCGGCATCAGAAATCACGGTACCCGGACCAAAAATGGCTGCAGCCCCGGCTTTATAAAGAAAGTCATAGTCCTGGGTTGGAATTACACCTCCAACGATCACAAGGATATCCTCGCGTCCCAGTTTTTTCAGTTCCTCAATAACCTGTGGAACAAGTGTTTTATGGCCTGCTGCAAGACTTGACACGCCAAGAATATGGACATCATTTTCAACAGCCTGTTTAGCGGATTCGGCCGGAGTTTGAAACAAAGGACCGATATCCACATCAAATCCGATATCCGCATAACCAGTTGCAACTACCTTAGCACCACGATCGTGGCCATCCTGACCCATTTTGGCAATCATGATCCGGGGACGACGTCCCTCCATGGCAGCAAATTTATCTGCCAGCACACGTGCCTTTTGGAAATTTTCATTATCTTTTGATTCCGAAGAATAAACTCCGGAGATGCTCCGAATCACAGCTTTGTACCTCCCATAAATTTTTTCAAGTGCATAAGAAATTTCTCCCAAAGAAGCCCGTTTCCGGGCTGCATCAATGGCAAGCGCCAATAAATTGCCTTCTCCGGTTTTCGCCGATTGTGTCAAGGCCTGAAGCGCTTCATCAACGGCTGTCTGATCTCGTTCTTCACGGAGCTGATGTAATCGCTTTATTTGTGATTCCCTAACCGCTGCATTATCCACATCCAGAATTTCGATGGGATCTTCTTTTTCCAGCCGGTTCATATTCACGCCCACAATCTTATCCTTCCCTGAATCGATCCGTGCTTGCTTTCTTGCTGAAGCTTCCTCAATCCTCATTTTAGGGATTCCTGTTTCAATTGCCTTGGCCATTCCACCCAATTTTTCCACTTCTTCAATCAATTGCCATGCTTTGTGTGCAATTTCATGTGTCAATGTTTCCACATAATAGGAACCAGCCCAAGGATCCAGTGAACGGCATATCTGGGTTTCCTCCTGCAGATAAAGCTGGGTATTCCGGGCAATTCGGGCCGAAAAATCAGTAGGTAAGGCAATGGCTTCATCCAGCGAATTGGTGTGAAGCGACTGGGTATGACCCAATGCAGCGGCTAAGGCTTCCACACAGGTTCGAGCCACATTATTAAAAGGGTCCTGCTCGGTGAGACTCCACCCAGAGGTCTGTGTATGGGTGCGTAGCGCCAGTGATTTTGGATTTTTTGGATGGAACTGATTCACAATCTTTGCCCAAAGCAATCGGGCAGCGCGCATTTTCGCAATTTCCATGAAATGATTCATTCCGGCAGCCCAGAAAAAAGACAACCTCGGCGCAAATGCATCAATGTCCATCCCTGCATGGATTCCAGCACGTAAATATTCCAATCCGTCAGCCAAGGTATATGCCAACTCTATATCGGCAGTAGCTCCAGCTTCCTGCATGTGATAGCCACTGATGGAAATGGAATTGAATTTAGGCATGTTTTTCGCAGTAAATTCAAAAATATCTGCGATGATCTTCATAGATGGAGAAGGAGGATAAATGTAGGTATTCCTGACCATAAATTCTTTCAGGATGTCATTTTGAATGGTTCCTGTTAATTTCTCCATCGGAACGCCTTGTTCTTCCGCTGCTACAATATAAAATGCCAGGATCGGCAAAACCGCGCCATTCATTGTCATGGAAACCGACATTTTGTCAAGAGGTATCTGGTCGAATAAAATCTTCATATCGAGGATTGAATCGATGGCAACCCCAGCTTTTCCCACATCACCTGTAACGCGCTCATGATCTGAATCATATCCCCGATGAGTAGCCAGGTCAAATGCGACCGATAACCCTTTTTGGCCAGCTTTCAAGTTCCGTCGGTAAAAGGCATTTGAATCCTCTGCCGTCGAAAAACCAGCATACTGTCGAATCGTCCACGGACGCATTACATACATTGTAGAATAAGGTCCCCGGAGAAAGGGTGGAATTCCAGCTGCATACTCGAGGTGTTCCATTTGCGCCAAGTCGGGTTCTCCATAAACTGGTTTGACCGGAATCTGTTCCGGAGTAATCCAGCTTTTCCGGATTCCGGCCTCCTTTTCCCATGCAATAAATGATTTCTTAGCAAAGGAAGGTTGTAATTCAACATTTTTAAAATCAGGTCTCATCATTCAAATGATAGTTATTGTAAGTTAAAAAATGACATTCAAAAAAGAAAAAATCATAAAATCTGTTTCTACTTTTCTGTTTAAAGAGTCAGGGCTCTGGCAATTTCCGTCTGACGAAATGGTTTACTGATATAATCATCCATCCCGACAGCCAAACAATGTTCTTTATCTTCAGTCGTTGAATGGGCTGTCAATGCTACAATTTTAATCCGTTTCACAGGTTGTCCCGATTTCATCCTTTCTTCTTCCACCTTCCTTATTTGCCTTGTCGCTTCCAACCCATCCATTTCTGGCATCTCAAGATCCATCAAAATCAGATCATAATCATTTGTAATAAATCTATCCAGGGCCAGTTTGCCATTTTCAACAACTTCTACTTTATGTCCAAAAGCTTCGAGCGTTTTTGAGGCCACCTTCTGGTTGATTTTGTTGTCCTCAGCCAGAAGAATAAAAAGAGACCGGTTAGAACGCATGCGAATTTTCATAGCATACTTCTCAATGATTCTTATCAATTCTTCCGGTTGAAAAGGTTTGGCAATATAGTCGTCCATACCGGATTCCAGGAATCGCTCCCGGTCACCTTCCACCGCATAGGCAGTAAAGGCAACAATGAAAGTAGGTTTGCGTTCCGGATGGTTCTGCTCCAGCAACCGGAACTTCTCTGTTGCTTCCAGTCCGTCCATCACCGGCATCCGAATATCCATCAACACAATTTGATACTCTTTTTCACTGAACATCTTTACGGCAACCCGGCCGTTTTCAGCAATATCAATATTCTGATATCCATCCTTTTCAAGGGAGGTTTTAGCTACTTTCTGGCTAATATAATTATCCTCAACAAGCAGGATAAATAATGATTTTGATAGATTATCCTTCCGAGTAGCTGCAATTTTTTCAGCTTCCACCTGATTAATTTTATCAAACACCGCAGTAAACCAAAATGTTGACCCTTCCCCTTCCTTACTATTCACTCCGATTTCTCCACCCATTAAATGGGAAAGATCTTTGGAAATTTTTAAGCCCAACCCCGTTCCACCAAATTTACGGGTGGTGGCAGTTTCTGCTTGTGAAAATTCTTTAAATAGTTTTTCCTTCCCCTCCGCCGAAATGCCAATTCCAGTATCTTTTACATTGCAGCGAATCATCATTTTTTCATCGTTTTGCCAGACAGGCTCAAGCTCAATGGTGATGCTCCCCTCCTGTGTAAATTTAATGGCATTGTTGGTCAGGTTTATGATGATTTGTTTAAACCGAACCGGATCTCCTTTAATATGATCCGGAATTTCATGAGAAATGCTGAAAAACAGTTTTAAACCTTTCCCCTCAGCTTTGGTATGAAGAATTTTAATGACTTCTTCCAACTGCTGAGGAAGCTTAAATGGAATGTTTTCTAATTCTACCTGCCCTGCTTCTATTTTGGAGAAATCAAGGATATCGTTGATAATTGCAAGGAGGTTATTACCGGAAATTTCGATAATGTCAAGATATTCGCGTTGTTCGTCATTCAATTCAGTCTCTTTAAGAATGTTGGCCATTCCAACAACACCATTCATTGGGGTCCGGATTTCATGGCTCATATTTGCCAAAAACATCGATTTTGCTCTGCTTTCTCGGACTGCAATTTCCTTAGCATTCTTCAACTCCTCTTCCAGCACAACCCGATCTTCAATTTCTTTCTGAAGTTGTTCTGTCCGAGATTTGATGATTCCTTCAAGATTCGATTTGTAATGTAGAAGTTCTTCTTCCGCTTTTTCACGCTCTGCGATCAATCCTTCAAGTTTGCGCATTGTCGACTTGAATGAATTTCGGATAGCAATCAGGACAGGAAAAACAATCAAAAGAAAGAATAGCCCCATCAACAGGATGATCGGAATACGATGAAACACTTCAGAATTAATGGATTTCGTATCTATATCTGCACCTAACAAATATTCCTGCCCGGCAGGGGAAACAACGGGAATGATAATACTTTCAAAAGAACCCCATCGGTCAATAGACGATTCAAACAGCGGTTGTTTGGTCTTCAGGGCATTGGCAAACATTCTTGAATTTTTATGACATTCCTGCCAATATTTTGGAAGATTTTTTTCTTTTATATCTTTATCAGAGGCGCTGGAGGAAGTACAATAGACCTTCCCATCTCTCACAACTGCTGTGTATAAATATTTTACTCCTGCTGCTTTGGCACATTTCGACAGAAGCAGCGTGTTCTCCGAATTCTCAGTTTCATTAATACCATCTTTTGACAAAGCCCGGTCATGGAAATCTTTAGGAAGGATGTATTTGATGTTTTCAGCAGCATGAAGCAATTGAGAATGCATCTCATTAATGATCCAATGTTTTTCTACTTTACTTGCCCAAAAAGTAAAAACAACTACTCCCAATAGATAAATTATAACTGAATATAAGAAAGGTTTAAAGGAAAAAACCCAGTACTTTTTCTTCATGAAATTCAAGTGTTAAGAATTCTATATAATTCCTCAATCTCAACGGGTTTATTCATATAAAAGTCCATTCCTGCTTCAAAAAATTTCATACGGTCATCTTCAAAAGCATTGGCAGTTATCGCAACAATTTTCACCCGTTTCTCAGACTGAATATTCCGGGCTGTCTCTATTTTTCTTATTTCCTTTGTGGCCGTGATCCCATCCATTACAGGCATCATGATATCCATCAAAATAACATCGTAAATATTCTGCTCAAATTTCGCCACAGCAACGGCTCCATCCATTGCGTTGTCTACATGGTGTCCCGCTCTGGTAAGAGCAGATGTAATCAACCTTTGGTTGATCGAATTATCTTCCACAACAAGAATGGATAAGGATCTCTTTAAAGAAGCAGAAGAATCCGGTGGATTGATGGGTATATTCATAAGAAAATTAAGTATAAGTGACTTATACAATTCCTAATTTGGACTGACACGATCTCAAAGTATCGAGCAAGTTACTCCGAACGTGAATAAAATCATCCACTCCGGACTTTTTTAATGATTCAACAATTTCCTTGGGATATCCTGCAACCAATATTCTCGGTGGTTTCTTTGACTGTTTCAATTGAGTTGCAATTTCCGGGACAAAAACCGGATACTCTTCATCGGAACTACAAATAACGACAAATTCGGCATTGGAAGAGATGGCTGCTGAGACTCCTTCAGCAACCGTTGAAAAACCCGGATTATCGATGATTTCATAACCGGCACAACCAAAAAAATTAGTAATAAAACCGGCACGCGCCCTGAGCATTGTCAAATTTCCAATGGTAAAAAGAAATACTTTCGGCCGCTTGTGACCACTTTTCACGAATCGTTCTGTACTTAATCTGATTTCTTCAAAACCCTGAGCTGCACGATATAATGTCAACTTCCGGTAAGGCGTTTCAACGGATACCGGAATGGGTGGAGCGGGCTGAATTTTTTCTTCCATGGTTTCCAGAAGGTTCGGATATTGAGTCGTCCCTAAAAGGATATTCCTGCGTTGGGCAAAATTTGTCTCTTTTTGTTGCCGGTTTCTTTCAATTTCCTGTTGTATAAAACCCGATTTGATACACGCAATCATTCCTCCCTTTTCCTCTACCAATTGAAAAAGTTTCCAGGCGTGAGAAGCAATAGACTGGGTAAGGGTTTCAACGTAATATGAACCGGCGGCCGGATCTACAATTTTATCCAGATAAGATTCTTCCTTGAGAACCAATTGTTGATTCCGGGCAATTCTACGAGAAAATTCATCTTCCGGTTTAAATGGGACATCAAATGGACGGATGGTCACTGAGTCGGCATTACCGATTGCTGCCGACATCCCTTCGGTAGTTGTCCTAAGCATATTGACATAAGGATCGAAAATGGTTTTGTTCCAGAGAGCTGTGGTGGAGTGGATAAACAGACGGGAAGATTGTTTTTGTTCCGGATGATACTGATTGATCATGGTTGACCACAGCAAACGGGCAGCCCGTAACTTGGCAATTTCCATAAAATAATTGGGACCAATGGCAAGTGAAAACTGCATCAATGGAGCCACGGTATCTACTGAAAATCCTTTGTTTGTTAACCCCGATAAATATTCATTGGCGGAGGCCAAACTAAAACCTATTTCCTGTACCAAAGTAGATCCGGCATCCTGAAAATAATGCCCATTGATCGTAATGGCTTTAAAATGAGGAATTCTTTTTTGGATTGTATTTAACAGATATTCTGTCTCTTCCAGATTCTGAACCCAGTTCACATAAAAATCACCATGCAATAATAAATAACTGATGGGATCAAAATTGATAGAGCCATGAATCTTATCGCCTCCTTTATTTCGATTAACAATTTCATAGATAAACAATTCAAGGGTGAGTGGATAAGATCTGGAGGAAACAAAATGAATCCCGGTTTTATCCAGATCAATTTTCTGTAGTAACTCACTCATTTGTTTATGGGTGGAAATCTCCTGAACCGAAAATCCAATGTCGTTAACACCTTTAGCTATGGCCTCCAACGCAAGTTCATTAGCAGCAGAAATCTTGGTTGCCGGAATGTCCTGGCGAATGATCCATTGATTATGATCTTTTCTATTTCCACGGATGAAAGGGATTTCGTCAGGTAAAGATTTTGTGTTGGCTAATCCTTCAATATCTTCCTGTCGATAATAGGGTTTAACATCAAATCCTTCCTCACTTTTCCAGATCAGCTTTTTTTCATAATCCGCTCCCTTTAGGTCAGCATTGATTTTTTCTTCCCATTCACGGGTAGTAATGGGTGGAAAATCCTGAAAAAGTTTCTTTTGTTCGTTTTGATCCATGACAAATAATTGATTAAGTACGATCGTATGCCGAGTAATTATACCGGATTGCTAAAAAGTAAAGCAAATATAAGTAATTCCATAACTTTACGAAAAAAAAACAGGATGAACATCGCTATTAGTGGCGCGACCGGATTTATCGGGAAAGCGTTGGTAAAAAAATTAAAAGAGTCCGGTTGGGAAGTATATGAAATCGATAGGCCCTCATTTGGCTTATCTCCAAAAGATTTCGGAGAAAAATGGGTCGAAGGAATGGATGTAATAATTCATCTTTCTGGTGCCCCGGTTTCAAAAAAATGGACCATTCCCTATAAAGAGGAAATATATAAAAGCAGAATTGCAACAACCAAAACAATTACAGCCGCAATCAGGTCTGTTAAACAGCCTCCTTCACTTTTTATTTCCACCTCTGCCATTGGGATTTATAATTCATCCGGAACTCACACTGAATCAGAATATTCGTATGCTGATACATTTTTGGCACATGTATGTAACGATTGGGAAACCGCTGCCAGGGAAGTGCAGGATCTTTCACGGGTTGTTATCTTTCGGTTGGGCATGGTGCTTAGCTCCGAAGGTGGAATTCTGAAAAAGATGGGTCCTTTTTTCCAGATCGGGCTGGGAGGAAAAATAGGTGATGGAAAGCAATACATTTCGTTTATTCACCTCAACGATCTTTTAAATGTTTATCTCTTTGTGATCAATAATCCGTCCCTCTCCGGAGCAGTTAATGTGGTGACCCCCTTCCCCGTTACCCATTCCGAATTTACAGAAACCTTAGGAAAAGTACTTAAACAACCGGTTCCGTTTACAGTTCCATCTTTTATGATAAAAAAAGTACTTGGGGAGGGGGCACAGATTTTATTAGAGGGTCAAAAAGTTTTCCCTGAAAAATTGCAACAGGCAGGATTTCACTATATCTATCCACTCCTCCGCAACGCATTAATCAGGATTTACTGAGAGTTGCCGGATGGGATGATTTCCATCTCTTCAATCAGCCGTTTTGCTCCTGCAACCTTATCAATCACAAACAAACAATATCTGATATCCAAGGAGATATTCCGGCATTGTGAGGGATCATACATCAAGTCGCTCAGCGTTCCTTCCCAATTCCGGTCAAAATTGATTCCAATCAGTTGGCCCCATGCATTTAACACAGGACTTCCGGAATTTCCACCCGACGTATGATTGCTCGCCAGAAAAGCAGTGTGGATCGTTCCATCCCGATCTGCGTAACGCCCATAGTCGTGGTTCTTATAAAGGTACTTCAGTCGGTTATCTACCCGGTAATCATAGACGGATGAATCCTCTTTCTGCATAATCCCTTCCAAAGTCGTAAAATAATTATATTTCACTGCATCAGCAGGAATTAAATCTTCTACTTTCCCAAATGCAATCCGGAATGTTAAATTGGCATCGGGATAAAAATTCATTTCTCTTTGCCACTCCATCAGCGCCATCATATAAACCCGTTGCAAACTGTCGAAGCAAACTGTATATTTCTTAATTTCTGGTAAAATTTCCTTTTCATATCGATTATAGATGTCAAGCATCAACTGATACACCAAATCTTTTTTCAATAGTTTAATATCTGATTGCTTGAAATTACCAAGAAACTTAAGGAGCCGAGTTGAATCAGAAAAGATCGAATGGGTGATAATAAGATCTGCTTTTTCTGGCGTTAACTTCATCTCTCCCAACATCACAAACATTACCTGTTTATCAATAGCTATGTTATAGTTTTTATAGAAATCACGGCTTGTTTTTGCAAGACCCTCTACTAATTTTTGACATGAAGCAGGTTGGAATTCTTTTGATTCACCCAATTTTACCAGGTCGCGAAAACCGGAAGCGAAACGAACGATCTCAATAGCCTGACCAGCTTCAGTCAGATAAATAGAGGATCGATCAACTGGTAAATAATGATGGTAGAATGTTTGAAAAGAAGATAAAAGATTCCCGTACCGGATTCGGCGTTCAGATGTAGAATCAGCCCATGCTTGAAAGGATGATTCGAGAAGACTTTTTTTCAAAACAGTTTCGGCCTTTCGGATTCCCCGGGTTTGACCAATCATTTTTTTCCAACCATTGGCAATGCCATTTGCTTTTGGCGTATATTGTAATCGAATCAATTTGTTTTGACTCATCGCAGCATTAATGATTTCCAACCTCTTTTCCCGCAACCTTATCCTAAGTGGGTTTTCCTCATTGGCGATAAGATCAACTCCATAGGAAGTCAGATATTCGCTGGTAGTTCCCGGATAACCCAGTAAAAAAGTGAAATCTCCTTGTTGATATCCCCCTAGAGATATTGGCAAATATTTCCTGGGGATATAAGGAATATTTTCAACTGAATAGGTAGCAGGTTCATTGTTTTTATTTGCATAGATCCTGAAAATGGAAAAGTCGCCAGTATGCCGGGGCCACATCCAATTATCGGTATCGCCTCCGAATTTTCCGATATTGGAAGGAGGAGCTCCCACCAACCGAATATCCTTAAAAACCTCATTGACAACAAGGTAATAACGATTCCCATAAAAGAATGATCGAACTTTTGCTTCATAACGCCCCCCCAAAGTAGCTTCCTTTTCTACTTTATCGGAATTCAGTTTGACCAGGTTAGTCCGTTGCAATTGATTCATGGTTTCATCAACTCCTTGCAGGATTTTATCGGTAACATCTTCCATTCGGTTCAATAAGGTAACCGTTAAACCTGCACAAGGGCGTTCTTCTTCCATTGAGGCTGCCCAAAATCCTTCATTCAGATAGTCGTGCTGAAGGGAACTTTGACGTTGAATAGAACCGAGGCCACAATGGTAATTGGTCAGGATCAATCCTTTGGAGGAGACGATTTCGGCAGTACATCCGCCGCCAAACTGAACAATGGCATCTTTTAAACTGGAATGATTCACACTATAGATATCTTCTGCAGATAGACGAAGTCCCATATCCTGCATTTTTCTGATGTTTAACTGCTCCAGTAGCACAGGAATCCATATTCCTTCTTCTGCCCCAAGAAAACCTGCTGAAAAAAAAGAAAGTATTAGAAGCAAGATCAGTTTTTTCATTGTGTGCAAAGTTGAAAACGTAAATAGCCTATTTTTTTACCCATTTCAAGCCATCTTTTTTCATAAAAAGTCTGGATGTTGGTTACCTCATTGGTATGGTCCGAATGGTAAAGGTCATCGGTTGATAATAGCAATTGATGATGATGTTCCCTTATGATCTCCTGGGTATAGTTAAAAAAGAACGGATCATCTGTTTTAAGATGGATAATGCCATTGGGGGATAAAATATGGCTGTATTTTTCAAGAAAGCCAGGAGAAGTCAGCCGCCTGTACTGCTTTTTAACCTGTGGATCTGGAAAGGTAATCCAAATTTCCGCAATTTCACCTGGTGCAAATATCCGTTCAATATGATCCACCATGGTTCGGACAAATCCGACATTTTTTATGCTTTGATCAGCGACGGTTTTACAACCACGCCAGAGCCTGGCACCTTTTATATCAATTCCTATAAAATTCAGATCCGGATACAGCGATGCAAGTCCGATGGTATATTCCCCCTTCCCACATCCCAATTCGACAACAATCGGATGATCATTTCTAAAGAAATTCTCTTTCCATTTTGAATATAACAAAAAACCCTTATCCAGATCATGGTAGGTGGGTTGAAAAAGATGAGGGAAAGCTGAATTTTCCTGAAAATGGATGAGCTTTTTCTTGGTCACAAAGAGCAGGTTATTTTGTCAGCAACCAAGCATTGCAAAAACTGCCCGATTTGGAAGAAGAGAGAAGTTGAAGGGCCTCTTCGCGTTGTGAAAAGGTACCAATCGTAACTCGATACAGACCAGTTTTTGAACGGTCGTAAATGGAAGCCTGTGTGCCATTCCGTAATAGTTCAGAAATATATTTTTGAGCATTCTCTTTCGACCGGAAAGCGCCTACAATAATAGCAAAAGCATCGTCCTGCTGAATAGATGTTTGCGTTTCGGCAGGTTGTGTTTGAATCTCTTCTTCCGAAGGTTGGACTTTATCTTCAACAACAGGTGCCTGATCGAATATAGAAGGAGTAGATTGGAATTCAGAAAGAGATTCCGGATGGTTTTCAGGAGCTGTCTTTTTTTCAACCAAAGAAGAGGTAGAAGAAAATCTTGAAAATACGGAACTGAGAATGCCTGCATTATCCGCTTCACCCGTCTTCATTTTATCAAACTGAGCAATCCCTAACATGGTGGCGAATCCAATTGGGATAGCCAACATAGCAGCCCATTTCAGAGGACGTGAGTACATCCATCTCTTATCGGGAGCAATTTTATTATAAGGAAACGATTCCAGGTCAATTTTCAAGCCATGGGTATTCCGGCTGATGGGTGGAGAAATAAAAGAAGTCAGCCCATAAGCATCAGGAAGTAGATTACATTTCTTGTCTTGTTCGAACTGAACATTTCCTTCATGTCCGGAAAACAACCGCCCCACGTTAGGGATCACAAATGATTTAGCGGTTTTTAATTGATGTCGACATGTTTCCGTGAATTCATCAATGATCAAACAAGCATCAGTGTATGATATTCCATCGTAAGTGGCTACATAATTCGCCAACAACCCGTCATTCTGTTTCAGATTGATGTTGAATAATAGCTTTTTTGAAGGAGGTTGAAAGGAATGATGAACCGGGTCAATGCGGGCCGGAGAATAATTTCCAATAAAACCACCAAAACCAGGAATGATTACACAATCATGTACGGCCAACAGTTCAGAAATGCAAACTGATAAGTTCATAATACAGTCTTTTGAATGGTGTGCTAAGATACGGTATTCTTGCCGTTTCTTTTAACGGTTGTTAGTAATTTTTAATAAATCCGCAGGGGTATCAATAGAAGCACTTTCAAACGCTGTGATTTGTGTTTGAATTTGGAATCCATTTTCCAGCCACCGTAATTGTTCCAGCGATTCTGCTGATTCAAGGGGGGAAACGGGTAAAGAGACCAGCTTCTTTAATACTTCGGAAAGGTAACCATAAATTCCGACATGTTTAAAAAACACGGTATTATCCAACCATTTCTCAGCTGTTTTTCCTCTCACATAAGGGATCGGGGAACGGCTGAAATACAAGGCTTTCCCTTTTTGGTTTATGATCGCTTTGACCACGTTTGGATTATCCAGCTCCTCTCTGGAGTTAATTTTTTTAATCAGGGTGGCAATCGTAGTTCCAGGTTGTTGAAGGCAATCTGCCACTTCCACAATTTGCTGCGGATTTAAAAATGGTTCATCTCCCTGGATATTTATCACACCATCGTAATATACCCCTTCAGCAGCGAATCTTTCCATCACCTCCTGACACCGTTCTGTTCCGCTGCGGTGTGTTTCGGAAGTCATTATAACGTGTCCTCCAAATGCAATAACATGTTTTTCGATGGAATCATGGTCCGTAGCAACAACAACTTTACTCAGGGCTGAACATAAAACAGCCTGTTCATAAACCCTTTGGATCATGGTCTTCCCATTGATCATTACAAGTGGTTTTCCCGGGAACCGGGTTGAGGCATACCGTGCAGGAATTACGCCAACAATATTCATATACAATACTTTTATCTAGTTTTCAGGAGTCGAAAGAACCTAGAATAATCCGTGTAACTGAGCGGTAATTTTATCGATCACCGATCCAAGATCTTCAGGATTTTCACTCACCTTGAGTACATCAACATCGACGATCAGGAGTTTTCCAAGGGTGTAATTTTCAATCCATTCCTCGTACATTTCATTGAGGTTCTTAAGATAGTCAAGGCGGATTGCACTTTCATATTCGCGGCCTCTTTTCTGGATTTGGCTGACAAGTGTAGGAACACTGGCTTTCAGGTAAATAAGTAAATCAGGGGGTTGAATGAAAGAACTCATAAGTTCGAACAATGATCGGTAATTTTCAAAGTCACGGGAACTCAGGAGATTCATAGCGTGTAAGTTGGGAGCAAAGATATAAGCATCTTCATAAATGGTCCGATCCTGGACCACTGTCTTTCCCGACTTTCTGATATCGACGATCTGGCGAAAGCGGCTGTTAAGAAAATATATTTGAAGATTAAACGACCAGCGTTGCATATCTTCATAAAAACTGTTCAGATAAGGATTCGTATCAACATCTTCATAATGAGGTTCCCATCCAAAATGCTTGGCCAATAGGCCCGATAGGGTTGTTTTCCCTGAGCCGATATTTCCGGCTATGGCAATATGCATAAGTTTGTTTTTTTTCTCAAAATTAAAAAAATGAATCAATTCTGTACCAACAACTCAAGGATTTCCTCCACATATTTTCGGTCGTTTGATAATCGGGGAACTTTATGCTGCCCACCCAATTTATTTTTTGATTTCAGCCATCGGTAAAAAGTTCCGGGTGGAAGAAGCCGTATTCTAGGTTCTTCAAGTAACATTCCATGGTACCGTTTGGATTCATAATCAGAATTCAATGATTTCAGAGCGGTATCCAGAATGCTGGAAAAAAAAGAGAGGTCGGAAGGAGGGGTTGCAAATTCAATGAACCATTCATGAGCACCCTTTTTTGAGCCTTCGAGGTATACTGGAGCAGCAGTGAATTCGGTTATCGTAGCATTGCAACGGGCACAAGCTATGGCAATTGCTTTTTCTGCATTGTCAACGATTAATTCTTCTCCAAAAGCATTAATAAAATTTTTAGTCCTGCCCGTAATCTTGATCCGGTAGGGGGATAAGGAAGTAAACTGAATGGTATCCCCGATAAGATATCTCCAGAGTCCGGCATTGGTTGTAATCACAATGGCATAATTTGTTTGAAGGTCAACATCCCAGAGTGAAAGGCATTGCGGATTATCGGATGAGAGTTTATCCACTGGAATAAACTCGTAATAAATACCATAATCAAGCATCAATAACATATCGTCGGCTTTACGCCTGTCCTGAATACCAAAAAAACCTTCAGAGGCATTATAAGTCTCCAGATAGTTTATTTTTGAAGATGGAAGTAACTGATAAAACTGTTCCTGATAAGGGCTGAAATTAACCCCTCCATGAATAAAAAGTTCGAAATTCGGCCACACCTCCAACAAGTTTTTTTTAGAAGTCATTTCCAAGATCCGCTTAAATAGAAGAAGTGTCCATGAAGGAACACCGGAGATATTGGTAACATCATGCTGGATGGTTGCCTGGGCCATCATTTCAATTTTACTTTCCCATTCGTCCATCAATGCAATGGATAAGTTAGGGGTTCTCAAAAACTCCACCCATCCAGGTAGATTTTGAATCAAAATGGCCGAAAGATCCCCCTGATAATACAACTCATTGTTGACCTCCATGATTTGATGCGATCCCCCCATGGCAATGGCCTTCCCATCAAAAAGCTTGGTTTCCGGTTGATTGTTGCAATAGATCGATAACAGATCCTTTCCTCCTTTGAAATGACATTCTTCCAACGCTTCCTGACTAACAGGGATAAATTTACTTTTATCGTCGGTCGTTCCCGACGATTTTGCAAACCATTTGATTTCCGAAGGCCATAAAATGTTTTGTTCTCCTTTCCGTAAGCGGTTGATTTCACTTTTTATAGTTTCATAGTCATTGATGGGTACACGTTGCTGAAATTGTTCCGGTGTGGTAAGAGATTTAAAACCATATTTTTTCCCCCATTCTGTATTTCGTGCGACATTCAGTAATTTTCGTAACCATTCCGACTGAACTTCATGAGGATATTTCATGAAAAGTTCAATCTGATGAATTCGCTTTTTCATTACCCAGGAAACGACAGAATTAAGCAAGGCCATATCTGTTTTTTTTAATGATGTCAAAATTACAATTAAAAAAAAAGAAACACTTAAAAATTATTGTTACGTTATTTTTAATATTTTTCTTTGTAAAAACATAATTATATCGTATAATTGCACACCCTAACAAATTTTCCCCTATGAGGGGTGTAATAAAGGACAGTACACTCCAAAAAATATACTAACTAATCTAATTATTGCAATGAAAATTTTAGTGTTAAATTGTGGCAGTTCCTCCATTAAATATCAACTGATCGAAATTGCCAACAGTACCGATCTAAAAGCCAAGGGTTTACTTGATCGGATTGGATTGCCAACCAGTGAACTTACGCACCAGGTAACTGGAAAAGAAAAGCATAAAATTGTACAGGAAGTTCCTGATCATCAGATTGGTATCAACCTTATTTTAAAAACCCTTAAAGATCCGGTCTATGGTGTAATTAAAGATGAAAATGAAATTCTTGCCGTTGGTCACCGGGTCGCACATGGAGGCGAAAATTTCAAGGCCAGCGTTTTAATTACTCCAGATGTCAAATTGGATATAGAAAAGTGCATTGAACTGGCCCCTCTTCACAATCCAGCCAATCTTAAAGGGATTCAATCTATCGAAGCCATTTTACCTAACGTTCCCCAGGTTGCGGTATTTGACACCTCTTTTCACCAAACAATGCCTCCTTTTTCTTATCTCTATGCCATTCCTTATGAATATTATGAGAATTTTAAAATAAGGCGGTATGGCTTTCATGGCACATCTCATAAATATATTGCCCAAAAAGCCTGCAGGTTTTTAGGAAAGGACATTGACAACTGCAACATCATCACCTGTCATCTTGGCAACGGTTCATCAATAGCGGCCATTCAGAATGGAAAATCCGTTGATACATCCATGGGGTTTACCCCGTTGGAAGGCTTGATGATGGGAACCCGAAGTGGGGATGTTGACCTTGGGGTTTTACTTTTTATTGCCGAGAAAGAAAATCTCAGCATCGCCGATACCAATGCAATGTTTAATAAAAAAAGTGGTATTTTCGGGATCTCTGGTATTTCGTTCGATATGCGCGATGTAGAACAGGCAGCCGAAAAAGGCAATAAACGTGCACAATTAGCGCTCGACATGTATGCATACCGGGCTAAAAAATATATCGGAGCTTACGCAGCAGCCATGGGGGGTGTTGATTTGATCATCCTTTCCGGCGGTATCGGTGAAAACGATATTTCAACCCGTCAACGGATTCTTGAAGGGCTACAGTTTCTCGGCGTTGAGTTTGATGCCGAACGAAATAATTCCCGTGGTAAAGAAGCTATCCTGACACGTCCGGGTTCTCCCGTTACAGCCATGGTACAACCCACAAACGAAGAATTGGTAATTGCAATTGATACCTTTAATATAGTAACCCAATCAAATTTTAACATTTAATCCTTCTATTATGGCTCCAATTAGTTTATATATTGTTGAAGATGAATTACTTTTAGCTCACGAACTGAAAACCAAACTTACCGGGTTTGGTTATGAAGTACTGGGCATCGATAGAAAAGGTGAAAACGCTATCGAAAATATATCTAACCTTCATGAATCGGATAAGGTACCGGATATCATTATTATGGATGTCAAACTGGCCGGTAAAATGGATGGTATTGAAGCCGCCCGGATTCTGACTGAAAACTATAATTGCGGCATCATTTTTCTTACTTCACTGAATAGAAGTGAAGTCTTTGCAAAATCTTTCTCTCTCAAACCGTATGCTTACCTTTTTAAACCGGTTGAGATTGATCAGATTCGAGTTGCCATCGAAGTAGCCAATTACCAGAGGAACCTGGAGATCACGAATGAACGGATCATCTCAGAACTAAAAAATGAAATCGAACATCGCAAGCTGGCAGAAAAAGAACGGAACCAACGGCTACAGGAAAGAATTCGTGCTGAACAAAAAGTAAACCAGCTTCTTAAACAGAAACATCACATGGAGCTTGACCTGATTAATCGAGAACTGGCTACCTCCTCCATTTTTATTTCTCAGAAAAATAAAATTATCGGGTTAATTAAAAAAGACATCAACCGGTTACTCAAAAATGAAAAGACAATCGACAAAGTTGAAATTGCCAAAGTGCTGAAAACCATTGACGAAAGCATTAAATTTGACAATGATTGGTACCGGATCAAAGCCCATTTTGAAAAAATTCATCCGGAATTTTTCGACCGGTTGAGGAAAAAATTTCCACAGCTAACTCCCAATGATCATAAACTTTGTGCTTTATTGCGGATGAACCTGAATACCAAGGAAATTTCCCACATTCTTAAAATAACAGCTCCCAGTACCGAAATTTCCAGGATCCGCTTACGAAAAAAGCTGGAACTGCCCAAGGGAATTAACCTGACACAATATATTTGCGAAGTTTAAAACTATAGCTTTTCTGCTAATTCATCACTGATCGCAAGATTGTGAAATACGTTTTGTACGTCTTCGTCTTCTTCGATGATATCAATTAATTTTAGCACCTTACGGGAAGCTTCTTCATCAAGCGTTACTGTGGTTTTAGCTATCCGTTGAAGGGATGCACGCTCTGGTTCAATTTTTAGCTGTTCCAGCTTTTTCACCATACTCCCGAAATCTTCCATGGCAGTGATGATGCTAAAGATATCATCTTCCAGCGAAATATCTTCTGCTCCTGCATCAATCAATTCCATTTCAAAGTCGTCCCGATTAAGATCACCCAATGGTACTTCAAAAACACCCTTGCGATCAAACATATAATTCAACATTCCGTTCTGCCCTAATTCACCACCATGTTTATTAAAATAGGCCCGGATGTTGGACACAGTTCGTTGCAAATTATCCGTAGTACATTCGACAAAAATCGCAATGCCATGAGGCCCTTTCCCTTCATAAGTGGTTTCCAGTAAAACAGCCGCATCTTTGTCGGCTCCTTTGCTGATGGCCCGCTGTATGTTGTCTTTAGGCATGGAGGCTCCTTTGGCATTGGCAATTGCTAACCGTAGACGGGGATTTCCATCAGGATCGGCACCTCCTTCTTTAACTGCAATAGTGATGTCCTTGATAATCTTAGAGAAAATCTTCGACCGTTTCGCATCCAACGCACCCTTCTTCCGCTTGATGGTGGACCATTTATTGTGACCTGACATATATTACTTGTTTGTAGATTAACAATGTAAAATTAATAAAAAAAGGTTCTGTTATCAAAACGATTGGTAAATTTGGGGTCGCAAACTTACAAAAAAACACTACGCAGTGCTATCGATAAAACAGTTATTTTTCTATATTCTCACCATCATCGCTCTGTTTTTTTGCCGTTGTGCCAATCCTGTCTCACCCGAAGGAGGAGCAAAAGATGTTACTCCCCCTAAGGTAATTAGCTGTACCCCTCCAAATCTTTCTGTTCATTTTGCCAAATCCGCTATTCATATCGACTTTAATGAATTCATCAATCTTAAAAATCCGCTCTCCGAAATTTTTATTTCACCCCCACTCAAACATCCTCCCGAATCTAAAATCCGAGGGAGAACATTAATAATTGAGCTCAAAGACTCCCTTTTACCAGCTACTACTTACTCCATTTCATTCGGGAATGCCATTATGGATATTACCGAAAGCAATATTCTAAAAGATTTCAATTACGTGTTCTCTACCGGCAACCACATTGATTCCCTCACGCTTAGGGGAAACCTTACAAACGCTTTTGACCACAAACCTCAAAAAGATGTTTTTGCAGAGCTTTATTGTAATAATAATGACACTTTGCCCCTTGATTCTCTCCCTTTACATGTACCCCCTTATTATGTGACAAAAACCGATGAATTTGGCGACTTTTCTTTTAAAAATGTTAAAAAAAACAATTATCTTTTATTCGCTTTAGCCGATCAAAATGGAGATCTGATATTTAACCAGCCGACTGAAAAAATTGCTTTTTCAGACTCACTGGCTCGGCCTTATTATATCCCGGTGCCAATTCATGACACCCTGCGGAAAGACAGTCTTGCAAAAGTTAAACCTTCTGATCTGACTCAAAAAAAAATGGACTCCCTGAAAAGGGCAGACTCAATCCACAAAATAGATTCAATAGCCCAGATTGAAAAACATTTTCCAAAATACCCGCTGTTTCTCTTTGAATCCATTGATTCTATTCAACGCATTGTAAATTCCGGATTTTTAAAGGAAGGAGTTGTACAGTTAATTTTTCGCTTTCCAGTTCGCCAGGTTCAGGTTTTACCGCTTAATTTGAATTCTTCCGTCACCTGGTCTGTCCAGGAATTTTCTTCACGTCGTGATACGATGTTAATTTGGTTTACTCATCCTGAAAGCGATTCCCTGATTGCGGAAGTTAGCGCTGATGGAAAATTATTGGATACCCTAAGATTGGCTTATTTCAAAAAGGAAATTTCGAAAAAAGGAGATAAAAAAAACGCCCATTCTCAACTTGAGTTAAAAAATTCAGTTTCTTCCAGCGGGTTTAATCAATTCCGTTCTAATTTTGAACTCACCGCCTCCTATCCTATTCTCCGATGGAACTTTTCACGTATTCTCCTGATAGAAGATAAAGACACAATTCATCCAAAGCTCGAATTTACAGATAGTATCAAACGCCATATCCTTCTTTCTCATAAATGGAAGGAAGATAAAATGTATCAGCTTTTAATTCCTGACTCTGTCTTCTTCAGCATCAACAACCTATCGCATGATACCATCCGGCAAACCATTAAAACAAAAGCCGAAAAAGACTTCGGAAACTTTTCCCTCTCATTGAATCTTGAAAACCATCCTGGACAATATATTATCCAATTGATCAACGAAAATGAGACAACCATCTTTGAAGAATTTATCGTAACCAATTCTGCAAAAATTCAATTCCCTCATATAACACCAGGAAAATTCAAAGTAAAGGCAATTCTCGATCGTAATAAAAATAAACATTGGGATACGGGTAACTATCCCAAAAAAATTCAACCAGAAATGGTTCTATATTTCCCGAAAGTGATCGAAATTAGAGGCAACTGGGATGTGGAAGAGCGTTGGGATCTTTAATTAACCCACGAGGATTCAACTGGAAGCGCATTGATTGATACAATCAATGATATTAGAGAGCGCTTCCATTTTAAGAGAATAATAAATCATCTTTCCATTGCGCTTTGATGCCAACAATCCTTTGTTTTTTAAAATATTCAGGTGATGTGAGGCAGAGGCTTGTTCAATGTTAAGCCGTTCATAAATTTCTGTGACCGTCAGTTGCTTGTTATTTGTCAACAGTTCAATGATGGCAATCCGCATCGGATGTGCAATGGCACGCAGTTTACTCGCTGCGGTTTCAAGTTTCTGGATGTCAAGAATTGCATTTTTCTTCATTATTATTATTTTTATTACTTATTTGACAAATATATAAATTAACAATGACGTATATATATAAATATTTAAGATTATTTTTCAAACAGGTCTGTCAATGAAAACCTAGTTCCGTCGAACAATCCTCGATCACTAAGTTTCAGGGTGGGGATGACCAATAGCGCCATAAACGATAATGTCATATAAGGTGCAGCCAGGCTACTTCCCATTTCTCTAACTTTTTTATCCATCCAATCGTACTTCTTGGCTATAGAATAAGCATCATCCCCCGACATAATTCCTGCAAATGGAAGAGGCAATATAACCTTTGTATCCCCTTCAATCAAAGCAATACCTCCCATAGATTCAATAACGAGATTTACTGCCGCAGTGATAGATTCATCATCAACACCCACAGCTACAATATTATGGCTATCGTGAGCAACGGAAGATGCGATGGCTCCTTTTTTTAGCCCAAAGTTGGAGATGAATCCAATGGAGGAGGGAGATTGAAAATAGCGGTTTTTAACCACCAACTTTAGCAAATCTCGATTGGGATCTGCCACAACCATACCTGCTTTTAAAGTAGGCTCAACCAAATGCATTTCGGTGATCAATTGCCCGTCCAATGCCCCAATAACCTTAATTTGGGATCCCTGAGGAAAGACCTGAAGATCTTCCTTTCGGATTTCAGATATGTTAAATTGATTGATCGGCGTTTCTGTTACCCTTTGAATCAGCGATTTGCCATGATCGGCAACCAGTTTTCCATCAATAAAAGTATTGAGAACAGAAAAATCACTCAGGTTATTGACAACAATAAAATCAGCCGGATCTCCACATTGAAGTAACCCGATTTTCAAATGATAATGCTTCACTGGATTATAGGTACAGGTTCTAATCACGTCCAGAACATCCAATCCCATGGCCAGAGCTCTTTTCACTTCACAATTGATATGTCCCTTCACCAGATCATTCGGATGCTTGTCATCGGAGCAAAGCATCACGAAATCGGGTGATTCTTTAATCAGCGGAGCCAGCGTTTCGAAATTTTTAGCAGCACTTCCCTCCCGGATTAAAATATGCATGCCATATTTTATTTTTTCTCTTGCTTCATCAAGCTCATAACATTCATGATCCGTAGAAATTCCAGCGTTTATATATTTTTCAGCATCGCGGCCTTTAACGCCGGGAGCATGTCCATCCACTGGTTTCCCTGCTTTCCGGCAAGCCTCCAATTTGGCCATCACTTCAGGATCTTCAAATAAAACGCCAGGGCAATTCATCATTTCCGATAAATACCCGATCTCAGGCATACTGAGAAGTTCTTTCACCTCATCAACACCCAAATGAGCACCGGCGGTTTCAAAGGCAGTAGATGGAACACAGGAAGGAGCGCCAAAATTAAACTTGAAAGGGACCTTATTCCCGTTTTCTATCATGAATTTAACGCCAGGGACTCCCAATACGTTGGCAATCTCATGGGGATCGGAAACAGTTCCTACGGTACCATGAACCACTGCCAGTCTGGCAAACTCCGACGGGATTAACATAGAGCTTTCCACATGGATATGGGCATCAATCAAACCAGGCAGAATAAATTGTGTGGCAGTAACAGATTCCTCCCGAATATTGGTAATTTCCCCATTTCTTACAACTACTGTCCCCTGAAAAATACGATTCCCAACAACATCCACAATATTGCCAGATATTTCAAAATTGCTTTCCATGAGCTTCCTGATTTAAAGTATATTAATTAACTGTTTGTTTCGTGAATGACATGCCAATTGTCCGCAAGCAGCATCGATATCCTGACCCCTGCTTTTTCTGACATTAACAACCATGTTTCGTTTTTCTAAAAAATTAACAAATGCTTTTTCATCCTCCGGATCAGATTTGATAAACCCGGTTTCTTTTACGGGATTGTATTCAATGATGTTGATCTTTACCGGAAAGTTCTTACAAAAAACGGCCAATTCTTTTGCATCGGCAATGGTATCATTAAACTTCCCTAAAAGGATATATTCGATGGTTAGTCGTTTATGACTATGGGCATAATAATATTTCAATGCATCAATAATCTCTGTGAGTGAATAATTCCGGTGGAAAGGTATTATTTTTTCCCGCTTTTTATCATTGGCAGCATGAAGAGAAAGTGCAAAATGAAATTTTGCTCCATCATCGGTCATTTTGCGGATCATTTTAGGAATTCCGATACTGGAAACTGTAATCCGTTGGGGTGACATGGCTAATCCATCCGTTGCAGTAATTTTTTCAATGGCCATTTTCACGGCTTCATAATTCAGGAAGGGTTCCCCCATTCCCATAAAAACGATATTGGAAAGGTGGGGTGCTAGGTTTGAAAGGTGGACTACCTGATCCACGATTTCGCCTGTAGTGAGGTTTCGGGTAAATCCTAATTTTCCTGTGGCGCAAAAATTACATCCAAGGGAACAACCAACCTGAGAAGAGATGCATGCCGTTGCGCGATCCCCGGAAGGGATCATTACGCCCTCAACCTGAAATCCGTCGTGTAACCCAAAAGCAACCTTGATGGTTCCATCGGAACTCTGTTGTTTTATGGCGACAGAAGCCGTGTTGAAAGAGAACTGGCTGGCAAGCAGTTGTCGTGCTTCTTTGGAAAGAGTGGTCATCGCGTTGAACGACTGGCAGGACTTTTTCCATAACCAATCATACGCCTGCCCCGCTCTGAATTTTTTTTCTCCATGCTGAAGGAAGAAATTTTCCAATTCTTCACGGGTTACCGATCTGATATCAAGAATTTCTTTACCACTCATCTTTTTTAATTATGACCGGTTTCATTTTTTCTTTCAGGGTGGAAACCAAACGTTGCATCGTAGTATCAATCTGATAAAGATAGGAATCCCAGTTGGCATTATAAGAAGGATCGGTCTTGTTAAGCCATTTTTCAATAGGAAAACGCGATGTTCCTTTGAGGTTGAAATCAGTTAGGGTATAACGATATTTATTATTTCGTAATTCGAGTTTGATTTTGTACAATATTATTCCCCCGTCCATCCGGGTTCCCGTTTTTTCTTCATTATAATAGATCTTCATCCGACCGATTCCCTCAATTTTTCCATTTTCTTTATCCTGAATTGAATATACCGACTGAGGATTTAAATAATAAAAACCGAACCAGGAGATAGCTTTATCGTAAAGGTAACCAGGGGATCCTTCCTGTTCAATGACACCCCGGTACATAATCTTTTGAGAATCCTGATCAAGAGGCAATGCAGTGGATGACGAGGGTTGCTGGGCATAACCTTCAAGGATTCCCAAGAATGAAAAAAGAGTTATAAAAACACAGAAAAGCCGTTTCATGTCCAATTGGTTTAACATTTACAATATTAATGAAAATTAAACAAAAAAAGCCCCGGAACCCGGAGCTTTTTTTTACATGGACTTTAACTATTAATACATGCCATCCATTCCACCCATTCCTGGATTCATCGGCGGCATAGCAGGTTGTTTTTCTTCTTTATGGGTTGCAAGAACACATTCGGTAGTCAGCAACATGCTGGAAATAGAAGCAGCGTTTTCAAGGGCAACGCGGGCAACCTTAGTCGGGTCAACAACTCCAGCCTGGTAAAGGCTTTCATATACTTCGGTCCGTGCATTGAAGCCAAAGTCATCTTTTCCGTCTTTCACCTTCTGAATGATTACAGAACCTTCGAGGCCTGCATTTTCAACGATCTGACGTAAGGGTTCTTCCAACGCGCGTTTTATAATACCAATACCCGTTGTCTCATCTTCATTGTCGCCTTTCATCTTTTCAATGACTTTCTGGGCACGAAGGTAAGCTACTCCACCACCAGGGATAATCCCTTCTTCGATGGCAGCACGGGTGGCATGTAAAGCATCGTCAAAACGATCTTTTTTCTCTTTCATTTCGACTTCAGAGGCAGCACCAACATAGATAACAGCAACACCGCCGGCTAATTTAGCCAAACGTTCCTGTAATTTTTCTTTATCATAATCGGAAGTAGTGGTACCAATCTGGGTCTTGATCTGATTGATACGGGCAGTGATGTCGGTTTTCTTTCCACTTCCATTGATAATCGTAGTGTTTTCCTTATCGATGGTAACTTTTTCAGCTTGTCCAAGATATTGCAGGGTCGTATCTTCCAGTTTGAATCCTTTTTCTTCACTGATTACAGTTCCGCCAGTCAATACAGCAATGTCTTCCAGCATTTCTTTACGACGATCACCGAATCCAGGTGCTTTAACAGCAGCAACCTTCAGAGTGCCACGGATTTTATTAACCACAAGGGTAGCAAGGGCTTCGCCTTCCACATCTTCGCTGACGATAATAAGCGGACGACCGGTTTGTACAACTTTTTCCAAAAGAGGAAGAAGATCCTTCATCACACTTACTTTTTTGTCATAGATAAGGATGTAAGGGGTTTCATAAACCACTTCCATCTTATCGGTATCGGTAACAAAATAAGGGCTGATGTACCCGCGGTCAAATTGCATACCTTCAACTACTTTTACAGTTGTTTCAATACCTTTGGCCTCTTCAATTGTGATCACTCCTTCTTTTTTCACTTTCCCCATTGCTTCTGCAATCATCTTTCCAATAGAAAGATCATTGTTGGCAGATACGGAAGCGATTTGCTCGATCTTATCCATGCTATCGCCCACTTTTTTTGTTTGGGCTTTGAGTGATTTGACGACTTCAGCTACAGCTTTATCAATACCACGCTTTAGATCCATTGGATTAGCGCCGGCAGTTACATTTTTCAAACCCGTTGTGAAAATAGACTGTGCAAGAACCGTTGCAGTAGTTGTACCATCACCTGCGAGATCACTGGTTTTAGAGGCAACCTCTTTCACCATCTGTGCCCCCATATTGGCAATTGGGTCTTTTAATTCAACCTCTTTTGCTACTGTTACACCATCTTTGGTAACGATAGGAGATCCATAAGATTTATCAATAATCACATTTCGTCCTTTGGGGCCAAGAGTCACTTTAACTGCATTGGATAAGGCATCTACGCCTTCCTTGAGTGCTTCTCTTGCTTTGGTGCTAAAGAAAATATCTTTTGCCATTGTTTTTCGTTTTTAAATTGTTATTTGGTTATTTCAAAATTTTTTGATGATTAAATGACTGCAACGATATCAGATTCGCGCATGATCAGGTAATTCATACCATCAATTGTGATCTCTGTTCCGGCATACTTACCGTACAATACACTTTCTCCCACTTTTACAGTCATAGGTTCATCCTTTTTACCAGGACCAACAGCAACAACAGTTCCTTTCTGTGGTTTTTCTTTCGCAGTATCCGGAATAATGATTCCACCTGCAGTTTTTTCTTCAGCTGCTGCTGGCTCAACCAAAACGCGGTCGGCCAACGGTTTAATCTTCACTTTTGTCATTTTACTTATATTTTAAAGTTAAACATTACAAAAATCTACCTTTTCGAAAGGTAAGCCTACAAGGTCACATTTTGTGCCAAATGTTTTTTTTGAAATATTTATAGACATTTTTTCAGTTATTGATAGAATAGAAAAAAAAATGTCAGATTGTTATGACAATCTGACATTGTAAAATGGAAAAGTCGGTTTTATTTCTTTTGGGTTGGAGGAGACTGAAAATCCTTGATTGGCGCAGTTTTACTTTCGTCAATTTGTTTCTGAATTTCACTTTGAGTTGATTTTGCATTTCCCGAATTATTCGGAATAACAAAAATGGAGAAAAGACTTAGAACAAGGAGAACAATAGCAAGAGTCCAAGTGGTCTTCTCAAGAAAATCAGCAGTTTTGCGAACTCCCATGAATTGATTAGAGGAGGCAAAATTAGAAGCCAACCCTCCGCCCTTTGAGTTTTGAACAAGAACGACCAATACCATTAACACACAAACGATCAGAATGAGGATAGAAATTAAAATGTATAAACCCATGGCTACTTATTATTTATAAAGTATTATTTATTTTCTCAATTTGGGAGGCAAAGTAACGACTTTTTTCTTGATTAAGCAAGGATAATTTCTCATAAGTATGAATGGCCTTTGCGATATTGCCTTGTTTAGCATACAATTGGGCTAATGTTTCACTTACTATTTCCTCTTCATCAAAATTACTCTGATGGGCACTATCAGATGGATTAAAAAAAATTGCTTTGGGCTTGGAGATTTTTGGTTCTTCCCGGATGAATTTTTCGATCAGAAGATTTTTATCTGTTATTGTTTCTATTGATGGATTAAATGGAGGAGAAATAACTGGTGAGGAAGTGTCTCCCCTGTCCTTCCCAGCTTTTATTTCTGACAGTCGCTTTTTAACAATTTCCAACAACTCTTCCGGTGTCATCCGATCCTTGATGGGTTTTTCATGAGGTGGAAGAAAATCTTCCGTTTTAATCGCCTGGATCTGTTCAGGGGTTGGTTCTGGGATTGAAGAATGGACAATTTCCGGTTCAGCGGGTGGTTCGGTTATAAGGATTTGCTCCGAAGGAGCTACTTGTTCTGGTGGGTTGATTATTGGTTTTGGCTTTCCCGACTCCATTAGATCTTTCAATTTGCGTCGATCGCCTGAATATGCAGCAGCTTTTTTTAATTGGAGGGGGAATTGAAGGTTTTCTTCTTTTAAAAGATTAAAAGCAAATAAGATCTGGCTTGTTTGGCAATATGGATAGCGCTTGACAAGATCCTCCAGCATTTTCAAACTCTGGGCATTGGTTGCCCCGGGATTTTTAATATATTCTGAAAATTGCTGGCGGTTCATATAAATATTCAAATATATTTTACCAGTTGACCACAGCTTTGTTGAAAATATCCTGTACAAGCTGTTCTGTTATACCGGCTATTAAACCATCCTGAACAGAGGAAAGCTGCAAGGAGCTTGAATAATCCAGATATCGGGTAAATTGTACCGGAGTTTCCCAATTTTGCTTGGGGTCTGTCCTATTAATAAATTTTACACTGACTGTGATACTAAGACGGTTCATTGCGGCTGTTTCATTTCCCTGGATGGCTACCGGTTGCACGAAATATTGCGTTATTGTTCCTTCCAGATTCAAATCACCATTATGGTCGACCAAAGTCAGGTTAGTTTGAGAGGTAAAATAATCTTTCAGAGCTTCTGTAAGGGTTCGTGACAATGTCGGAACCACAAGGGATGCTGCATTAACAAAATTCGAAATAGAAACAGTTTTAACATTGGCGGAGATGGAAGCGCCGGTAAAGGTATAATTAACCCGACAAGAAGTCGGGACGATCAAAACCATCACTAAAAAAAAGAAAAAAAGAAAATTCCTTTTAATCAATTTCATATTCCTTGATCTTTCGATATAAGGTCCGCTCCGATATGCCAAGTTCATGAGCTGCATCTTTACGTTTCCCCTCATACTTTGATAAAGCCCGCTTAATGAAATCAATCTCTTTTTTTTGCAAAGAGAGATTTTCTTCAACTTCCTCCGGCTCCTGAATGGGGTCCGGTTCATGGAATTGATTATTCGCATGAGGGACAATGATCGAAGGGTCTTTCTCTGTTTCAAAATCCTTATAGAGCCTCTTGATCAAATGGCTTGTTTCACCAAGGTTACTGCACCCTGCATCTTCATCATTATGCATTAGATTCATGACGAGCTGCTTGAGATCATTCATATCCTTCTTCATGTCGAACAGCACCTTATAAAGTAGTTCACGCTCATTGAATTTGGCTGTATCATCCCCTTTATACAATACCGGAAGATCATTCATTTGACTTTGCGGCATATATTTTATCAGGGTCGGGGCATCAATGAGGCGACTTTTTTCAATAATTGAAATCTGCTCTGTGAGATTTTTAAGCTGACGAATATTACCTGGCCACCGGTAATTTTTAAGAATCTCCTGCGCTTCCTCATTGAGCTGAATTGTCGGCATCCGATACTTTTCAGCGGAATCGGAGGCGAATTTACGGAAAAGAAGGTAAATATCTTCCTTGCGTTCACGAAGTGCAGGGACCATAATGGGTACCGTACTGAGCCGGTAATAGAGATCCTGGCGAAACTTGTTATTGGCAATGGCATCCTGAATATTGATGTTGGTAGCACCGACCACCCGGACATTTGTTTTTAATACTTTAGAAGAACCTACTCTAATGAATTCTCCTGATTCAAGTACACGCAACAACCTGACCTGTGTTCCAAGGGGTAACTCTGAAACCTCATCTAAAAATATTGTCCCTCCATCCACCACTTCAAAATAACCTTTACGGGCTTCGTGAGCTCCCGTAAACGAGCCTTTTTCATGTCCGAATAATTCCGAATCAATGGTTCCTTCAGGGATAGCTCCACAATTGACAGCGATATATGGGCCATGTTTTCGTGGACTCAACTGATGGATGATTTTTGGGAAAAACTCTTTACCCGTACCACTCTCTCCACTTACCAAAACTGTGATATCCGTGGCAGCAACCTGACGGGCAATATCAATGGCCCGGTCGAGCATACTTGAATTGCCTATGATTCCAAAGCGCTGCTTGATTGACAGAATATCCATAATTAAAATGAAATTAACACTTATCTGATTTGTGCATGTAAATTGGTTGTAAAAGCCTTAACCAACCGATCCATTGATTTCTCAATTTCTTTTTCGGTCAATGTTTTCTCTTCATCCTGAAGGAAAAAACTCAGGGCATACGATTTTTTTCCAACAGTTAGCTTTTCTCCCTCGTAAACATCAAAAAGTCCTACCTGTTTTAATAATTTTCTTTCTGCCTGATAAGCAATTTTTTTAATTTGCTCAAAGGTAACCGATTCATCAACCAACAGGGCAAGATCACGCCTAACTTCCGGAAATTTTGGTAAATCCTTAAATTGATTCTCTTTTATCGGTAAGAGTGTCAGAAGAAGATCCCAGTTTATTTCCGCATATAGTACCGATTGCCGGCAATCAAATAATTTAAGGATTGGTTTACCAAGTGCTCCCATCGAGAGCAGTTCTTTCCCCTTCGCCATATATCGAAATCCATCTGGAATACACTGAGATTGAGCAGGTTCAACAACACAAATTCCAGGATCAATTCTTAATTTTTTCAGAATTGCTTCAACAAAACCTTTCAGAACAAAAAAATCAACCGGTTGATCTGAGGTGTTCCAGTTTTCCGATTGCAAACGTCCTGTCATTAAAAGAGCGAGATGCTGTTCTTCCCGGAAACCCGACAAAATCCCTGTACCAAGATCGGAATAAATTGCTCCGAACTCATACAGCCAAAGGTCTGCCAGCTTTCGATTTACATTGTACATCATGCTTTCCATAGCCCCATGAAGCAGCGATTGACGCATTACTTCAAGATCGTGACTCATGGGATTAAGAATTTTAACAGGACCTGACGCAGGCAACCTTGGTTCTTCTGTTTCATAGTAGCCCGGCCTGGTCAATGAATTGTTCATGATTTCATGAAAACCATGAGCCGATAAAAAGTCGGAAATCTGATTCTGAATTTTCTCCGGTTCTGGTTTTGTTGAAAATGATATGGAGGTCCGAAGTTCTTCCGGAAGTTTTATGTTGTTGTACCCATAAACCCGGAGGATTTCTTCAATAACATCGGCTTCCCTTGTAACATCGGCTCTGTTCCCCGGTATTCTAACCCGGATTCTTTTTTTTGATTCCGGTTCACCTGAACCATTTGGGGAGTTGTCAAGAATCTCAATTCCAAGGTCGGATAAAATATTCCTGACCACCCCATGGTCAATGGATTGTCCAATTAATCGGTCAAGATGAGCAAATGTCAGGTCGACCACTGGATTGGCAATAGGATTTGGATAAACATCAACAATTTCTGAGGAGACCTCTCCTCCTGCTAATTTCTGAATCAATAAGGCAGCGCGTTTCAGAGCAAAAACAGTAATATCATAATCGGCACCGCGTTCGAAACGGAAAGAAGCATCTGTTTGTAAACCATGATAACGCGATGTTTTCCTGATATGGACCGGATCAAAATAGGCACTTTCCAGGAAAATACGGGTAGTTTTTTCAGTGACTCCGGATTTAATTCCGCCATATACTCCTGCAATACACATAGGCTCAATCGAATTGCATATCATCAGATCGTTTGAGGTAAGGGAGCGTTCAACCCCATCCAAAGTAATAAATTTAGTTTCAGCAGGATATTTTTTTACAATCACGGTATCCCCGGTAATCTGTTCACAATCGAAAGCATGTAGGGGATGTCCAAGCTCCATGAGAATAAAGTTGGTAACATCCACAATGTTATTAATCGGGCGAATTCCCACTGCCATAAGGCTGTTTTTCAACCAATCGGGAGAATCTTTAACAGTTATTCCGGAAATAGTAAGACCGGAATATCTCGGGCAGGCAAGAGGTTCTTCAATGATAACTTTAACATGGTGTCGATCGTGGTTTACCTGGAAATTTGAAACATCGGGTATCTGTAATTTTAAATATTCTTTCCGGGTTCCTTCTTTACGTCCAAAATTATTAATAACAGCAATCAGGTCACGGGCAACACCCAGATGGGAAGTTGCATCTGTTCTATTGGGGGTCAGTCCAATTGTAAATACGTAATCTTCAACTACATTAAAATATTTGGCTGCCGGAGTTCCAACGGGGACATTCGGATCAAGCACCAGAATTCCTGAATGAGAAGTGCCCAGGCCCAGCTCATCTTCTGCACAGATCATTCCTTCAGAGAGTTCTCCCCTTATCTTTGTCCGTTGAAGGGTAAGTTCTTTATCATTGAAATACAAGGTACTCCCTAAGGTTGCAACCGCCACCTTCTGACCGGTTGTAACGTTTGAGGCTCCACATACAATTTTCAACGGATCCCCCGATCCAATATTAACAGTAGTTAGGCTCAGATGGTCGGAATTTGGATGTTTTTCACAGGTCAGCACTTCACCGATCACCACCCCTTTTAATCCCCCCTTTACAGATTGGAAGAGTTCCATCCCCTCCACTTCAAGGCCACATCCGGTTAAGTATTCCGCCACCTTGTCAGGCATCAACTCAATATCCAGATAATGTCTGAGCCAGTTAAATGAAATTTTCATGAGTCAAACTGGTTTAAGAGAACAAAAATAGTAATAAAAACCTTTGGTTTTATGAGATCAGTCCCCAATTTTGTTGTCGAAGATCCATTTGCCGGAGATGGAGTGCCAGTTTGTCATTTTTCTCCAATTTGAGATCCGGGTCATCCAGAAGAATTTCATTAGCCAGGCTTCGCGCATATTTGAGGATTTTTTCGTCTTTAACGATATCAGCAATCCGGAGATTGAGGATGCCGCTTTGCTGAGTTCCCTGAAGATCGCCTGGACCACGCAATTGTAAGTCGGTTTCCGCAATTTCGAAACCATCGGTGGTTCTGACCATGGTTGACAGCCGTTTTCTTGCTTCGGCCGATAATTCATATCCACTAATCAGGATGCAATAAGCCTGATCATTTCCCCGTCCAACCCGGCCCCGTAGCTGGTGAAGCTGTGAAAGTCCAAACCGTTCTGCATTTTCTATTACCATCACAGCTGCATTGGGAACGTCTACCCCTACTTCAATAACGGTCGTCGCTACAAGGATCTGAGTTTTTCTTTCAAGAAATCGTTTCATTTCTTGATCCTTTTCAGTTTGTTTCATCTGACCATGAATCATACTTACAGCATAACTGGGAGGTGGAAATGCCTGAATAACTGTTTGATATCCATCCATCAGATTTTTCAGATCCAGAGTTTCTGATTCCTTGATCAGAGGATATACAATGTACACCTGTTGTCCTTCGGCTATTTTATCCTTAAGAAACCTGAAAACCTTTAACTGCTCTTTGTCATAAACATGTTTGGTCAAAACCGGTTTTCTTCCGGGGGGCATTTCATCAATTACGGAACTGTCAAGATCTCCATATAGGGTCATCGCAAGCGTACGTGGTATTGGCGTTGCAGTCATAACCAGCACATGGGGAGTCACCACGCTTTTTTCCCATAATTTAGCACGCTGGGCTACCCCAAAGCGATGTTGTTCATCGATTACGACAAGTCCCAACTTTTTAAATTGAACATTTTCTTCGATCAGGGCATGGGTTCCGATGAGTAAATGAATATCTCCTAAGAGCAATCCTTTCTGAATTTCCTTCCTTTCTTTCTGTTTGGTAGAACCGGTAAGTAATTTAACATTGACATCCAAACCGGACAACATTCCTGAAATGGTTTGAAAATGCTGCTTAGCCAAGATTTCAGTAGGAGCCATGAGGCAACTTTGATAATTATTATCAAGGGCAATAAGGATGGTCATTAAAGCAACAAGTGTTTTCCCGCTGCCGACATCTCCCTGTAAAAGCCGGTTCATTTGGTTTCCCGAACCCAAGTCGGCACGGATTTCTTTGATCACCCGTTTTTGAGCGTTTGTAAGTTCAAAGGTGAGGTGATGAAAGTAAAATTGATTGACAAAGTCTCCAACCTTAAGAAATTTATTCCCAGACTTCTTATTTAGTCTGCCAATCCGTTGTTTAGCTAACCGCAACTGGATAAAAAACAATTCTTCAAATTTCAAGCGGATCTGAGCTTTTTTCAGCAACTCAGGGGATTGAGGAAAATGAATATTAACAAATGCATCCTGGCGGTTGATCAGATGCAATGCAGTAAGAATCTCAGGGGTAAGATTTTCCTGGATCAGAAATTTTGGATGAAGAAGCAAATTTTTTACAAGTCTACCCAATCCTTTATAATCCAGACCTTTAGATTTAAGCTTTTCTGTCGAACTATAAATAGGGCGAATAATTTCGCGTAAGGGCAATGGTTTTACGGGAGGAATTTCAAGTTCCGGATGTGGAATATTCCAGTGTCCATTGAAAACACTGGGTTTTCCAAAAATAATATATTCCTGAAGCGGGGATAATTTTTCAGCTACCCATTTAATTCCTTGAAACCAAACAAGTTCAATTTCTCCGGTTTCATCACGAACGGTAGCCACTAACCGTTGATTCCTGGGAGTCCCAATGGTTTGAATTCGAACAACTTTAGCTTTGATTTGAATATAAGAGTTTTCCTCTTTTATTTCAGAAATTTTTAAAAATTTGCTCCGGTCTACATACCGAAAAGGGAACAAGGTAAGAAACTCCCCAAAAGTGGATACTTGTAACTCCTTCTTCAGCAATTCTGCTCTGATCGGACCTACGCCTTTTAAATATTCTATTGGCGTTTCCAAAAATGTAAACGTTTGCTGCATACTTACCAATTGAAGCAAATGTACTGATTTTGAATTTTTCAACTAAAAAAAAACTCTCCTTGGCGGGGAGAGTTTTTCATAACTGTTCATCCGGTATGAGATATTATTAATATTCCCAAAGGTCCGATTCAAATTCAAATAAACTGTTTTTTGCTTTTTCCGCTTCAAGAAGTGCGTCAACTCCAACAGTATATTCATTGATGGACCGGTCATATACATTTTCTTCCTTATAAATATAACTGGAAAAAATTCGCTTCATAAAGACATCGTCGTAAGTCAATCGGCCTGCAGAACCATTTTTCATGTTGAACATTTCATTTTTTGCAAACAGGTTCCTGCATTCAGGGAAATAGATCCAAAAAAGATTTTTTTCGAAACGTTTTTCTCCGGTAGTTTTATCAATTTCGTCCACTACAGGACAAATTCCCAGGATTCTAACCGCCATTTCAGATCGTTGCCGATCGAAATAAAAGTCTTCCTTTATTTTCAATTTTTTTACGTTAGCCGGGTCAAATTCGGTTTTAATAACCGTATCAAACATGATATCCGGGTTATCAGGACGGGGTAATTTAACGGTATCCTCCCGTTCAAGTTTATCTTTTACTTCTTTATAGGTAAGGGGGACCAAAAACTGATCCGATTCACTGGAATAAGCGGTAATCGTTCCTTCTCGTAATCCATCCATAATAATGGTAACGAAACTCCGCCAGGAATTTTGTGGTCTTTCAGGAAAATAAAAAGGTTCGTTCATTTTTTCCCGGAAATCAATTACCCGCCAGATCCGTCTTGTCCAGATAACATCGGCTTCGCGGAGGTACGTATAAGGGATGGGTTGTACTTGAGTGATGGCGGTTTTATCATAAACTCCGTCCCGCGGAGGGCCTTCAAGAACCTGGGCTTCGCTTGTAAGTTTTAAACCCATCAAGAAAAATGAGCATAAAACCAGAAAAAATACTTTTTTCATATCACCTCCAGATATTATCAATTCAATTTCAGACTAAGATTTGTATTGACTTTACGGGTTCCGTCCGGTCCTTTAACATAAATATCATCAAACCAGATACGTTGATTTCTGCGGGCATTGTTGACCACTTTCAGGATTTCCGGTGTAAGCCGATTCCCCTGAACTTTGATATCGCTTCCTTCTCCAGCTGATGTAGCGGTGGAAAAAACGAAGGAGGTAACAGTATATCTTAAATCAAAATCGAATCCAGGAGTCATTTCTGGAACCAGGAAAGGACTGGCAAGCAATAAACTTTTCGAAATAAACCCCTCGTTTTTACCGGCAATTTTAATGATCGGATCAGGTACCGTTTTTAATCTGAATTTGTACGATCCCATGTTTTTACTTTTCCCCGAAAACACAGCATTTACACTGATCACAGCTTCACGGGCTCCGTTAGTTGTAAGACCTGAAACAATCCATTCTTTTCCATCCTGTCGAATGCTCCCTGTAGAGATAGACGGGACAATGCGTTCCGGGCCTCCAGGTACGCTAATTTCGACGGGATTATCAACTCCGATATAGAAAACATTCATTTTGATCGGGGAGATAGTAATGGCAGGCTTTGCAACAATAAATTCATCCTTGAAGTGGAAGGTCATTGTATCACCAAGAGGACTAACCACTTTGATAATTCCAGCATATTTTTTAAGTCCTTCGGAAGAGCCACCCAATTTCAAAATCACCACACCATTGGATCCTTCTAATGAAGTAGCATTTTTAAAGTTCGCCGGAGTAAGAGTGTCAGACCCAAGAGCATAACGGACATCCGGATTTTGTTTTGTATCATAAGCTCCCACAAGTATTTCAGCCTGATATTCTTCGCCTAAGAAAATATAGCTGCTACGCGGAATAACTTTAGCTTGAATTTTATCAAATTTGAAATTCAATGCATCAATGGAGCCATACAAATTATTTACCACATCGAATTCCGCATTGTATACTTCCGCTTTTATATTATTTAAAATCGTTACCGTTGCAGCTAAAATCGTATGGTAGAAATTATGCATCTCCCAATTTTGCTTATTCCCATCTGCATCATAAAAAGGGCCTTTGGTATCCATTCCCATTTTAATTGAATTGCGAAATTTTGGATCAACCAAATCAAGCATCTGCTTTTTATACAATTCTATTTTTTCCTTTAAAACTTTTGATGCACCGGCTGAACCATCTTGAGAACTACCAATAAATACATTGGTTGGCACATCAAAATTTTCCTTTCGTTTGGCATTTCTCAAAATAAGCTTTCTGGCTTCATCCATCGTACTCATTTTTTCAGTACGCATGATTACCAGATACTTCAGACTGTCAATATATTTTGAAAAATTATTAGAAAGAGCATGAGCCTGTTGAGCTTTTGCCCAAAAGGGACCAACCTTATTAGGATTGAGTTGATATTGAATTTTAAACTTTGAATAGGTATTTTCAAGTTTTTTCGAAAGGTTTTCATTGGTGGTTTCCATACTTTCGTTAACCACAAGAAAGGCATCCATGAGTTGTTTTGAGACGTTCAACGCTAGCATTGCAGTAAGGACGAGATACATCATCCCAATCATCTTTTGCCTCGGTGTCTCTTTATATCCTGCCATTTAAATCGAATTTATTAAGGTAAATCTTCTGAATTAATTGGTTCGTGTGACGGACCCTATTTTGTTCCAATATTCATAGCTGAAAGCATATTGCCATAGACTTTATTAAGAGCTACAATATTTTTAGTCAGATTATCTACCTCCACCTTGAATTTTTCAGTATTGGCCAGAGATTCGTTCAAGTTCGTAGTGAATTTGGTCAAAACAGAATTAAATTTATTAGAATTGTCCATCTGTTGGTTAGATCCCTGAAGATGGAGTTCATATAATGCATTAAGGGCAGAAAGATTTGAGGAAATCTTTTGCAGTTCCTTATTATATTGTGCTCCCCCGGCCGCTGAAGCGTTTAAAGTTTCAGCGGTTTTTGACAGGATATTGGCAGATTCGCTATATTTTTCAATGAATTTATTGGCTGAAGCAGCGGCATTGGATATACTGGTAGTAAACGTTTTATTTGCAGTGATATCTTCTTTCAGGGATTCCGATACCTCTGCAAACATAGTAGAGAGGGAAGCAGCGCTTTTTGCAGTAGATTTAATATGAGTGAGCTGTTCTTCTGAAGCGTGTGCGCTCTGTTCCAGAGTATGTGCAGTTTTGCGATAAGAATCGTTCAGTATGGAAGCAGATTCCGTAGCAGTTTTGATAGAAGTGACATATTTATCATTCGCCAAGGTAGCATCGGCGACACTGGATAATTTTGAGGTAGTCTCGCTCAGGCTTCTCAATCCCGCCCCTAAACTTTCAATCAACTCCGGTCCGACTTTAGCTTTTTCGAGCATTTTATCCAGCTCCTGAGTAACCGTATCTTTGGTTGTAAAGGCTTTTGAAGCATCAACTTCATCATTGTGGTAAATTCCGGCTAACTGCGGATAAACGAGACTCCAGTCGGGTTCAACATGGGGTGGTTCGAAGGCGGAAAAGAAGAAGATGATTGCCTCACATCCCATTCCGCAAATCAGCATAATATCGGCACCGGTATAGTGGTTGATTTTAAACAATGCTCCAAGAATTACAACAGAAGCGCCCCAGCCATATAATTTGGCCATAAAGTTTTTATAATGCTTTGTTTTATTAAAATCGGAAAATGACATAGGATGAAGAAATTAATTGTTAATGATAAAGATCGGATTAGTTATATTATCTGTAGACTTTAGATGCTCTGGCAGGGTTATCATCACGCTGCCGTCCTAGGAAATTCTGTACACACCGGAACCCGATGTAACATTTAGAGGTATCCTGATATTCATAAGCGCGGGTAGAAACGCGGAGGAAATATGCGACATCCTTCCATGAGCCACCCCGGGTTACTTTTCGTTTCATGGCAGGAGGGTCAGAATCCTTGGCATTGTATTTATAATCAGGATTCAGATCCCAGGCAAAGTTATAAGAAGATGGATGAAAGGCTGTAACTGTCCATTCTGCAACATTTCCGGCCATATCATATAATCCATAATCATTAGCTGGGTAATGGGCCACAATTACAGTAGTGGCTCCCCCATCAACGATATAGTCGCCGCGCATAGGTTTAAAGTTGGCAAGGAAGCATCCTTTGTCATTGCGGGTATAAGGACCACCCCACGGATAGGGGTTTTCATCATAGCCACCCCGTGCAGCCCATTCCCATTCACCTTCGGTAGGCAGACGGAAATCACTGATGCCTGACTCTCCTTTTTTCCCATAGAGGTAACTGTTTTTCAGTTGCGTACGCCAGATACAGAACGCATTAGCCTGGCGCCAGCTCACACCTACAACCGGGTAATTATCGTAAGCAGGATGCCAAAAATATTTTTCAGTACTTGGATCATTAAAAGAATACGCATAATCATGAATCCAGCAAAGTGTATCAGGATAAACATTGATAACCTCTTTCCTGACATATACTGAACGATCTTTTAACCCCTGGGGACGATTTGCAAGACTTGCATCTTTAAGATCCGAGGGAGCAGTAAAATCTTTTCTTGAGGCTGCCTTAAGATCAACAAAATAGTATTCAAAATATAGCTTGCGGGTATCAATTTCTTTCCTTCTGAAATAGCGTTCATTTTCAGGAAGGTACATCTGTGCCAATGCATCCCTTATTTCGGCTTGATCTGAGCCCCACTCCAGCTTGGTTTCCCAATTCAGGTAAGGAGGATCAAAAGTTTCGCCTGTCTTCTTGTTTTCAGTTACAAAATAGAGTTCAGGTTTTACTTCACCTAAAATCCGACGTGCAATGGAATCCCGCACCCAATAAACGAACTGACGGTATTCATTGTTTGTAATTTCAGTCTGATCCATGTAAAAGGCTTGAACTGTAACTGTTTTAGGGTTGTTGAGTTGAGCATACGGCATATCTTCACCACTCACTCCCATGGTATAAGAACCCATGGGAACGTAGACCATGCCAAACGGGTCGGGGCTGAAGTATCGCTTGCGGTTCTTGACTCCCGTAAGCTCACCGCTTCCTGAGTTACCGCAGCTTGCCAGAAAAAGGAGCAGTGCAGAATAAATGAGCAGTTTTTTCATTTTTGGCCGATTTATGGATGAAAAATAACGCTTCTTGTTGAGTTATATTATGTTAATCTTCTATTTTTTCAATTAAAACTGCAAATTTACGCTTTTTCTTTTACAGGAACCTTGTATTCCGGTAACTTTTTCGGAATTTATCTGTATCTATCTTAAAGCAGTAGCTGATCAGTATTTCTAACCCACCGCTGTTAAATTTCCTGAGCATTGAAGTGCATATATCATAAGCAACTCCAACTCGAAGGCTTTTTATGTTGATCCCTGCCAAAATGGAAACCGCATCCTGAAAGCGGTACCCAAGTCCACCATAAAATTTATTATTGTACATACCCAATGCAGTAGCGCTAAACTGAAAAACAGCGCCATCATACATAAACAATACCGATGGTAAAAGCTCAAAAGCGGGGTGATCGGGAATAATCCATTGATATCCCCCGGTAAGATAAAATGTACGGCGCGATTGTAAGTAAATCTTTTTACTTTTGGATTGTAACAGGTTTTCTCCTGAAAGACCGATATAGAATTTTTCAGGTACCTTATATAATAATCCGGCGCTTAAATCAAAACTCATATCACTGGTTTTCTCAGAATTTGAAAGGAGAGGATCTCCATCATCTGCAGGATTGAACTTCGAGAAATCATAGGTTCCATTTTGAAACCCGACCTGAAGGCCGAATGACAAATCCCCGGAACCAGCATCCATTTTATAGGCATATCCAACCTTTAACCCGATATTTTTATAATAGCCAAGCTGGTCCTGGGATATTGATCCCCCGATTCCTCCATGCAATGCTTTGATGGGTGAATCGGCTGTGAGTAAAAAAGTTTGAGGGGCTGTTTTGGTTCCATCAGCTTCCTTGAATCCAATCCATTGCTGGCGTGCAAGACCGGTTATACAAATTCCCCCGCTGTTTCCTGCAAAGGCAGGATTGATAGCCATATTGGTAAACATGTAGTGGGTGATCAAAGTAGGTTGCTGGGCAACAAGTTGATTTTGTAGAAACACACAAATGATAAAAAGAAGAAAAATGAACTTCTCCCCACCCTTACAAATGAATTTGTTTATTGTGGCAGTCAACAATGAAATGGATTATTTATAAAAACGGGTAAAAGTACATTTTTTTTTATTACTCAATTTAAACACATCCCAATTTAAACTCAATCAAATCAAGATCAAGAGTTATTTTGCGCTGAATCTTTAAGAATTTAACGATATTTTCGCAGAAATGTTTCCTGTTTAAAGGAATTTCTTTGCAAACATTATTGATCAATCAAATATCTTTGTACAAATAATTAGTATTAAATCTATCATCTATGGCCTTTTCTTTGATTAAAGATAAACCCTTTACCCGTAAATGGTTTATCGCTTATAGTCTGATCATTGTCGGAGCTTTCATTTTGGCTTCCAGTTTTGTTTTTTTTATCACCCCATATAAAATCGTGCCAGGGGGAGTTTATGGGATATCCATTGTTTTGCATTATCTGTTCAATACTCCAGTCGGATTGGTTGCTCTCTGTTTTGACATTCCCCTCACTTTAATAGGAATAAAGTTCCTGGGCCCCCGTTTTGGGATCAAGACAGTGGTTGGGTTTTCCCTTACCGCAGTATTTACCGATACACTTACCTTTTTCTGGGGATTTGATCCGCTGGTAAAGGGAGATGCCTTGTTGTCTTCCATTTTCGGCGGAGTACTCGCAGGAGTTGGATTAGGTCTCATCTTCAAATCAAAAGCGACCTCCGGCGGAAGTGATATCGTAGCCATGATCATCGCCAAATACACCAAATTACCCTTAGGCATGTTGATGATTTATGTTGATTCTACCATTGTATTGATTGGATTGCTCGTATTTAAAGACTGGAAAATCCCTTTATACTCCTGGATTGTCATTTATATTACCGGTAAGGTGATTGATGTCGTACTACAGGGAGTCAGTTATGATAAAAGCTTATTCATTATTTCTGATAAACATGAAGAGATCCGCGATAAAATAATTCATAATCTTGAACGAGGAGGAACTTTCATTGATGGGAAAGGAATGTACAATAATGCCGAAAAGAAAATTATCTTTACCGTGGTCAGCCGGCGTGAACTCGCAATTCTGGAGGAATATATCCATGAAATCGATCCCAAGGCATTTTTGACTATTTTGGATGCCACAGAAATCCTGGGAGAAGGGTTTAAGTCGCTGGAAGAAAAAGTGACAAAGTAAAGAAGATACAGGATAACAAGATGAAAAAGGACAAGGTGTTAGTGCCTGAACAATTTCATAATGTCTTGTCCATTGGCAAAAATGAGAAGTCCGAAAAGAAGAGCCATCCCGACAATTTGTGCATATTCCATAAATTTATCGCTGGGCTTCCTTCGGAAAATGATTTCATAACAGAGAAACATGACATGACCTCCATCGAGCGCCGGAATGGGTAAAACATTCAGAATGGCCAACATGATAGAAAGGAATGCTGTAAGCGACCAGAAAGACTGCCAATCCCAGGTGGAGGGGAAAATATTTCCAATGGCGATAAACCCTCCCAACGATTCGTATGCTTTTTCCTGGGAAAATAACAACTTCATGGATTTCAAATAATTTCCGGCTCCATCAAACGCTTTTACAACCCCGGCCGGAATGGCCGTAAAAATTGAATAACTCTTTTCTTTAAAAGAAAAATAATTGATGGGCCCTTTGGGGTAAACACCAATAAGACCGGCTGATGGAACTTTAACGGCAAGGGAGACCGTATCAATGCCTCGTAAAACAATTACCCTAACCTGTTGATTTTTATAATTTTGAATGGATGAGCGAAACTGGTCAAAATAGAGCATCAGGGAGTCATTAAACCCTATAATTTTATCATCTATCTTCATTCCGGCAGCTTCTGCGGGAGAACCAACTGTAAATTTACCCGCAACAAAGGGAAACCTGACAGAGATAAAATCGGGAGATTTATGGTTGATCAACCGGCTTATACATCCAGCCGGGATTTGGACATTTACGTTCTTCCCGTCGCGTAAAACTTGTATACTCTTCGCTTCTTCCAGAATTATGGTTTTTGGAATTGCAGCAAAATCATCAACTTTTTTATGATCTACAGATAAAATCTTGTCTCCATTACGAAGTCCCATATTATAAGCCAAGGAATCAACAGTAATACCATATTTGACTTCCGACGAAGGTAAATACTGCTCTCCCCATACAGTAAGCATAATAATATAAATAGCCATAGCCAGAAGGAGGTTAACCGTTACCCCTGCGAGCATAATGATCAATCGCTGCCATGTTGGTTTTGACCTGAATTCCCAAGGTTGGGGCGGTTGTTTCATTTGTTCCTTGTCCATCGACTCATCAATCATGCCACTGATCTTCACATAACCTCCAAGGGGGATCCATCCCACACCATATTCTGTATATCCCTTTTTAAATTTAAAGAGGGAAAACCAGGGATCGAAAAAAAGATAGAATTTCTCCACACGGGTTTTAAAAATCCTTGCGGCCAAATAATGACCAAACTCATGAAATATAACGAGAATGGATAAACTCAGGAGTAATTGAACGATTTTGATGAAAATTTCCATGAATATAAATTAAACCAGATTGATTTTAAGATTTTTGTTTTACAAATTCTTTGGCTTTCCCCAACGACTCTTCGTGGGTCAGCACATAATCTTCGTACCGGGGATTTTTCACATAAGAAATTGAATGCATACATTTCTCAATAATATCGGGCATAGAGAGAAAACTGATTTTTTCTTCCAGAAAAGCCTGTACAGCTACTTCATTGGCGGCATTCAATATACAAGGCATATTGCCTCCCTGAGAAAGCGCCCGGTAAGCCAAATCCAGATTCCGGAAAAGATCCCGATCCGGCGGTTCAAATGTAAGTTGAGCATACTGAGTGAAACTAAACCGGGGAAAATTGGATTTTATCCGCTCCGGAAATGTCATGGCATATAAAATAGGTAACCGCATATTGGGAGGTCCCATCTGCGCCTTTAACGATCCATCGACAAATTGGACTAATGAATGGATGATTGATTGGGGGTGGATAACGATGTCAATTTGATCCGGTCTCAGGTTAAATAGCCAGCGTGCCTCAATCACTTCCAACCCTTTATTCATCATGGAGGCTGAATCGATGGTTACCTTCTGCCCCATTTTCCAGTTAGGGTGGTTCAATGCCGCTTCCCGGGTGACATGAGTCAACTGATTTTTCTGCCATCCCCGGAAAGGCCCCCCGGAGGCAGTGAGAATTACCTTTTCAACAGAACGTTGTAATTCGCCGACCAGGCATTGAAAAATCGCAGAATGTTCGGAGTCAACAGGTAAAATACAGACCTTTTCCCGATTGGCCTCACCCATTACCAGTTCACCGGCAACTACAAGGGTTTCTTTGTTGGCCAGGGCAATATTTTTTCCAGCCCGAATGGCTCTCAAGGTAGGTTTTAGTCCGGCGTAGCCAACCAGGGCAATCAAGACCAGATCAATAGAGTCCATTTCTACGATCTGAGTAATGGCATCTTCTCCTGCAAACACCTTGATAGGATAGGGCTTCAATGCTGCAGCAACCTTTTGATAACAAGCTGGATTTCCTATCACTACCGCGTTTGGGGAAAATTCAATAGCCTGGTCAATGAGTTTATCATCATTATTCTGAGCTGTCAATACTTCAACTCCAAATTTATCGGGATGATTTTTAATCACATCCAGAGCCTGGGTTCCGATGCTCCCTGTTGATCCTAATATGGCAATATTCTTTTTCAAAAATCGGGATGTCTGTTAAAAAATTATGTATTCTTTCGGATCAACGGGATTTCCGTCACTCCAAAGTTCGAAATGGAGGTGTGGACCCGTTATCAGTTCCCCCGTTTGACCAACAATAGCAATAGGCTCACCTGCTTTTACAAAATCTCCGGTTTTTTTTAGCAAGGCAGCGTTGTGCTTATACAATGAAATGATATTTTGTCCATGTTGAATGGCGATAACATATCCGGTTTCTAAAGTCCAGGTGCTGAAAATGACGGTTCCGTCTAAAACAGCTTTGATGGTTTCATCTTGTTTGGCCACAATATCAACTCCATAATGTTTTTGAACCAGGTTGAAACCATTGGTAATGACCCCCTTCAGGGGAGAAAAAAAAAGGACACTGCCTAAGGAAGATTTTTTTTGTCCGGCTGTTTCCAATTTTTCCATATTATACAAAGCATATTTACCTTGATTATCTACTTCCAACCTAAGTAATGAATCTTCTTCTGATCGTTTAATTTTAATGTCACCATATCTTTTCATGGTATCTTTAGTCGGTCTGATTTCTCCGGGAAGATCTTTTCCCTCAACAATATCTTTTAAATTCTGAATAAACCGATCTTTCATTTCCAAATCCCGTTCAATGGAATCGGTTCGCATTTGAAGCCTGTAAAGTTTTTTTGTGAGGCCAACATTGGTATACCCGGGAATATATTCCCGCAGGGGAGTAAAAGCAATAAGGATACTGGTGAGAAAGATGAGAACGATGGCCAAAGTCCCCAACGCAACAAAAACATTTAACCTCGACAGCCGGAAAGTAAAGCGTTCCTCCAGGGTATCATCGGTCATGAAAACCAGACGATATTTATTCCGCCATCTTACAGACCACTTTGTTTTTTTTTTATCCTTTTTATCCGAAGCCATGGATTTTCTTATCAACCGGAAAACGCTGCAAATATCGGAAAATTATGTCACCCCACAAATCTTGAAAGGAATCAGTGATAATTTCAAAATTTAAAATAATTTTGTAAAATCATAGTTATTATCTCTTTAATTGTTGCCCTGATTTGAAATTGACGAAGAAATATACCATCGTCGGAACGTTGATTATTTTACTTGGAATTACCTTTTTCACCTCTTGCTCAACCAAGAAAAATACATTTACGCGACGAGCTTATCACAATTTAACCTCCCACTATAATGTATACTGGAATGGGATGGATAATATCCGCCAGGGAATAAAGGAGTATCAGGCAAGCATTAAAGATAATTTTTCCGTGATTTTGCCCATATACAATTATGGGGATCGTAACGGGGCAAATAAAATCTCTCAATATACCGACATCTCCATCAAAAAAGCTTCCAAGGCGATCAATAAACATTCCATGATCTTTAACCGGAAGGAGTATGTACGTTGGATTGATGATGCCTACCTGTTGATCGGAAAATGTTATTTCTATAAACAGGATTATCCAATGGCTCGCCGATACTTCGAGTTTGTCATCAAAACCTACAATGAGAATGAAATCAAATATGAGGCGATGCTGTGGCTTGCACAGGCGAATACTCAATTGGGAGATTTCAACCGTGCTGAACCCATGCTCGATATGCTTCTCAGTAAAGTCACCAAAGGAGAGGCACCATCAAAATATGAAACCGATATAAACCTCACCTATGCTCAGTTTTATATCTTACAAAAAAATTATACTGCTGCAATACCTTATATTACCCGGGCGCTTGAATTGAAACCCAGCCATACCATGCGAATCCGGTGTTCTTTCATTTTGGGTCAGATATATCAGAAAAACGGCGATCTTGAAGAGGCTTCCAGACAATATGCATATACTGTTAAAAATGCTACGACTTACGATCTGGAGTTCAATGCGAAAATCAACATGGCTCAATGTTATGATTCAAAAAACCGGAACCGGGAGTTCATTGTGAAAAAGCTGACCAAAATGATCAAGGATGAGAAAAATAAAGATTTCCTTGACCAGGTCTATTATGCGTTGGCACATATTGCACTGAAAGATGCAGATACAGCAAGCGCCATTCCCTTGCTCAAAAAATCGGTGACTTCCAGCACTACCAATAATTACCAGAAAGCGATTTCTTCCATGGAGTTAGCTGATATTTGTTTTTCCGAGAAGGATTACACTTTAGCCCAAGCTTATTATGACAGTACGATGCAGTTCCTTCCGAAAGATTATCCCAATTATAAGGAACTTGCTAAAAAGACCATGACCCTCACCGATCTTGTAACCAATTTACAGGTGATCAGCAAGCAGGATAGCCTCCAGAAGTTAGCAGGGATGTCGGAAGAACAACGAAACAAAGTTCTGGACCAAATCATTGGAGTGCTGATCGCTCAAGAGCTGAAGAAAAAACAGGAAGAACAGTCGCGTCAAGAAAATCAGAATTTTTTTGGTCAAAATAAATCTAAGGATCAGGAAGTAACAGGTTCGAAGGAAGGACGATGGTACTTCTATAATCCTACCATTATGTCGAACGGCTTTTCAACCTTCATGCGAAAATGGGGGCGCAGAAAGATTGAAGATAATTGGTTTTTAACCGATAAAACGGTTGTGTCCTTTGCCAATAATCCTGAAACCACTGATTCGATCCCACTTTTACCCGGTGATACCAGTTCTCAAGCAACAAAGACCATACAAAAATCGAACAATCCCAAAGAACGTGCTTTTTATTTGCCCGATATTCCATTAACGCCGGAGAAAATCCAGGCCTCGAACGAGAAGATCATCCAGGCATATTATCAAGCCGGCTTTATCTATTCGGATGGCCTGAATGATTACAGCAATGCCATCATGACCTTTGAAACATTGTTGGAACGCTTCCCGGAAAATAAATTTAAAATCCCTTCGGATTATGAATTGTACCTCCTGTATAAGCAGCTCGAAAATCAACCAAAAGGTGAATTTTACAAGAACCTGATTCTTTCAAACTATCCTGAGAGTGATTATGCAAAATTGTTAGTAAATCCCAATTACTATAAAGAAATAAATGCCCGCCAATCAGAAGCTTCTCACCTATATAACGATACCTACCAGGCATTTACCAAGCAGCAATATTACATGGTCATTAACAATGCCGATCTCGCCAGAACAAAGTTTCATACTGATAGTATCCTGATGCCAAAGTTTGATTTTCTCAGAGCCCTGGCCATCGGAAAAATCGAGGTAGTCGACAGCCTCGTCGTAGCCATGTCAAAGATCACCAAACAATATCCAAAAAGTGATGTTAAGCCATTGGCAGCAGATGTCCTGGCTTTTCTGAGCACTCAAAAAGATTCAAAAGGGCAGCCCATTGCAGTTGATTCAACAACGGTAAAAGATATTACTGACAAGATTTATAAATATGATCCCAACGCAGTAAATTTTTATGTGATTATCGTAAACGGGGATTTGGTGGATGTGGACGCTTTAAAGATCAAAATCACGGATTACAACACCAAATACTATGATCTGGATAATCTGATGGTGAACAGTTTGTTACTTGACAACGTCAACCAGATGGTTACGGTGAATAATTTTGAAGGGAGTGAAAAAGCAGTGGAATATTATTTAGGAATCAAGAACAGTAAGTATATTTTCACTAAGCTGGAAAATGCGGGAGCCTATTATAATTTTGTTATTTCTTTGGAAAATTATCCCATTTTTTACAGGAATAAAGATATTTCTCAGTATATTCGCTTTTTCGAAAAAAATTATCCTATTCCAAAATAAGTGGTTATGTCGAAGATCCGAGAACCCGAAATGCCCACTATTAATATTCTAGGCCCCGGGGCTGTTGTAAAAGGAGAAATTCAGGTAAACGGTGATTTCCGAATCGATGGCACCCTCGATGGGAACATCCAGTGCAAAGGGAAAATTGTTGTCGGTGCTACCGGAAAAATTGATGGTGAAATCCAATGCCAGAATGCCGATTTTTCGGGTGAAGTAAAGGCAACAGTTAAAGTTACTGAATTGCTTACGCTTAAGGAAACAGCTCGTTTTAGTGGTGATATCACCACCGGGAAACTTGCTATTGAACCAGGAGCAAAGTTTTCGGGAACATGTAGTATGGACCCGGGAGGATCAAAAGAAATAAAATTCTCTCTTCCCATCGATGAAATCCGATCCGCGGAAAAATCTTAACGACTATGCACGTTACTCCAGCATGGCTATTCAGATGCTGGTTATCATTCTTCTGGGTGTTTTTTCCGGATTTAAACTTGATCAATGGCTTCATACAAAACCGATTCTCACAGTTATCCTTTCGATTAGTTCCGTAGCCCTCTCAATTTTTATTGTTGTCAAAGACCTGTTGCGCAAGTAACCAAGCCACCATTGTTATATTTTGTACTTTTGTACCATGAAATCAGCATATATCAAATATCTCAGGAACCTTTTAATCTTTTCGGGTATTCTTGGATTAGTTACCGTAATACTCTTTTTCATACTCCCGAAAACCTACTTTTCACCTACAATTCCTTTCCTTTTCGTATTCTTCATTGCCACCTCGCTCATCTCCTTCTATTATTTGCTTCGATCCACCGATAAAAAATTTATTAAATTCGTCAATACCTTCCTGCTTACCATAATCCTCAAACTTTTTATTTATGCTGGTGTCATGACCGTCTATGCCTTCCTCAATCGTAGCGATGCAATTCCATTCATGCTGGGATTCTTTGTCCTCTACCTCTGCTATACCATTTTCGAAACCATCTGTATCATCCAATACACTCAGCCTTCACATCCGGATTGCAACATTCAATAATTTACCATGTCAATTAGAACTCTGGCTGGTGCACTGATACTTGCTTTGCTGTTGTTTACAGCAAAATCTTCATTTGCCCAAACTAGTATTCCCTCACACAACAAACTGTTTTCACCTGGCGATAGCAATTGGGTCGGAGATTATACAAACAAACTTACAGCCCGTTTTTTTTTGCTTTTTCAAAATGCTTCTCTAATCATCAATGCCGAAAACATTGGAACAATTATTTATCGCCCGAATGTTAATGTCAGGGTAGGAATAGCAGGTTTTTGGAAGTGGTTTGGTTTGGGGTTATCCATCGACAATCCTTTTTATAAAATGGATAAGGATAAATATGGAAAAACATCAGTCATCGATCTACGTGTCAATGCATTTGGAAGAAAAACGGCGGCAGAACTTTTCCTCCAAAGTTACAAGGGCTTTTATATCAGTTCCACAAAGAATTCTAACAATGAATTTTATACAATCCCGGATATGGTCACATTTTCGATGGGTGCTGCCGGTTATTGGATCTATAATTCTAACCGGTTTTCCATCCGGGCAGCATTCATTCAGAATGAACGCCAAAAAAAGAGCGCAGGTAGTTTTGTCATCAGACCATCATTCACGTATTATAATATTAGTTCCGATGCCGGCATAATACCCGACGAAATCATTAATGAATATAATATTCCATCAGCGAATCATATCAACCGGGGTGATTTTTATTCCATTGGTCTCTCCCCCGGATATGCTTATACTTTTGTATTTCTAAAAAACTTATACATTACAGCGGCAATATTCCCGGGCGTTGCAGTCCAGTTTTTTTCATACACAACCGAACAAAATAGATATTCCAATTATGAATTTTCCTTTCAGTTGGATGGTCGTTTTGCTTTAGGATATAATTCCGACAAATGGTTTCTCGGAGGATCCGTCCAAACAGGATTCAATGAAGTCCCCGACAAACTCAGCAATTCAATGTTCGACTATGATGTTTCACAATTCCGGGTCTGGGGAGGAACCCGATTTGACATATTTAGAAAGAAAAAAAAGTAGTACTTTTGTTAACAAATGGGAAGAAAATGAGTTACGAAAAAGTGGAAGAATGGGATGAAAAAATAACGGCTGAAATGGCGGTTCATTATAAAGAAATTTTGAGGCTGATCGGGGAAAACCCGGACCGTGAAGGACTCGAAAAAACACCCATCCGGGTCGCCAAAGCTTTGCAGTTTTTTACCCAGGGTTATGCGTTGGATCCTAAGGACATTCTGAGTTCAGCCAAATTCAGGGAGGATTACCGGGAAATGGTCATTGTTAAAGACATTGAAATCTATTCGTTATGTGAACATCACATGGTCCCCTTTATTGGTAAAGCCCATGTTGGTTATATTCCGGATAAATATATCACCGGGCTAAGTAAAATTGCCAGGGTGGTAGATATCTATGCCCACCGTTTGCAGGTTCAAGAAAGGTTAACCACGCAGATCAAAGATGCCATTAACGACACACTAAAGCCATTGGGCGTTGCAGTAGTAATTGAAGCCCAGCATTTGTGTATGTCCATGCGCGGAGTTCAGAAACAGAATTCCGTAACGACCACTTCCGATTTTGTCGGTGCCTTCGAACGGGATAAAACGAGAGCTGAATTCCTTCACCTTATCGGAACAAAATTGCATTGATCGTATGATGATGCATGTATGAATTATTGTATGGATAGGTTCATAGATTAATAAATTTCAGGATTGTGCGTTTTGGTATGGGTTTTGACTTAACAGAAAAACGAAATAATTTAAGGAGATAGAAATATGTTTGAACAAACGAATAACAGAGGATTTTTTGCATCGCAACAGGGCACACAGGATGTGACTGTTGCCAAATCATTTATGACACAGGTTTTTGGATGGATGACCTTGGCTATGTTTGTAACGGCAGTAACTGCCTATTGGTTTGCAAGTTCACCCGAATTGATCGGTAGTTTGGTAAACCCTGCCACAAATGGGTTAAGTGGACTTGGCTGGGTTGTAACCCTGGCTCCCCTTGGCTTCGTTTTGTTGATGTCATTTGGCTTTCAGCGACTGTCGCCTGCCGTTTTGACACTTTTATTTATTTCCTTTTCTGTATTGATGGGTATGAGTCTTAGTTTTATTCTACTTGTCTATACAGCTGCTTCGGTTTATAAAACTTTTGCCATTACCGCTGCAATGTTCGGTATCATGGCAGTTACCGGTTATACCACCAAAACGGATCTTACAAAATTCGGAGCAATTATGATGATGGGAGTAATCGGCCTTTTTGTAGCTATGATCGTTAATTTCTTCATGAATAGTGGAACCATCGATTATATTATCAGTATTATCGGCGTTTTAGTATTTACCGGTCTTACAGCTTATGATGTTCAGCGGATAAAACGCATCGGCGCTGGCAATGGGGAATATGGTGCTGAAAACACCAGGAAATTAAGTATTCTGGGAGCTCTGACGCTCTACCTTGATTTTATCAATCTTTTCCTCTTCCTGCTCAGATTTTTGGGAGACAGAAAGTAAAATAGTGAAAGAATAAAAATATTTTTATGAAAAACGCATACGTATTTCCTGGCCAAGGTGCTCAGTTTGTTGGAATGGGTAAAGAGTTGTACGATAATTCTGAATTGGCCAGAGAGATGTTTGAAAAGGCCAACCAAATTCTTGGTTTCCGAATTACTGATCTGATGTTTTCCGGAACCGATGAAGATCTTCGTCAGACAAAAGTAACACAACCGGCCATCTTTCTTCACTCCGTGATCCTGGCAGCAACGATTGGTAACAATTTCAAACCCGATATGGTGGCAGGTCATTCTTTGGGGGAATTTTCTGCCCTTGTGGCAGCAAAATCACTTTCGTTTGAGGACGGACTACGTTTAGTTTCTGCCAGAGCCCGGGCGATGCAGAAAGCTTGTGAAAAAGAACCATCTACCATGGCTGCTATTCTTGGACTGGAGGATCAAAAAGTTGAAGAGATTTGTAAATCCATCCCTGAGGTTGTTGTTCCAGCCAATTACAATACTCCTGGCCAATTGGTCATTTCAGGAAGTATTAAAGGGATTGAAATGGCTTGTGAACAACTAAAAGCGGCCGGTGCACGCCGGGCGCTTCCACTCAAAGTCGGAGGCGCATTCCATTCACCCTTGATGGAACCTGCCCGGATTGAACTTGCCGAAGCTATTGATAATACTCCGATTCTTCCTCCTATATGTCCCGTTTACCAGAACGCAACGGCTGAACGGGTTACCGACCCGGTTCAGATTAAAAAGAACCTGATTGCACAGCTTACTGCTCCGGTGCTATGGACACAAATCGTCCAGCACATGGTGACTGATGGTGCCACCCATTTCATCGAAGTGGGTCCAGGTAGTGTACTTCAGGGATTGATATCCAAAATCTGGAAAGAAGCAGTTGTTTCGGGAATTTGATATTACCGTTTTCCGTATTGTTTATCGTAATACTTTTGATAATCACCAGTGGTTACATCGTTCATCCAGGCTTCATGAGTAAGATACCATTCCACTGTTTTTTCCAACCCTTCTTCAAATTTTAAACTGGGTTTCCATCCTAAAGCATTTTGGATTTTATGTGAATCAATGGCATACCTAAGATCGTGACCGGCACGGTCTTTCACAAATGATATGAGCTTCTCCGAAGTGCCAGCTGTACGTTCCAATTTCCGGTCCATGATCTTACAAAGAAGTTTGATAAGATCGATGTTCTTCCATTCATTATGACCTCCAATATTGTATGTCTCTCCTGTTATACCCTTATGAAAAATCAAATCTATGGCGGCGGCATGATCCTCTACAAATAGCCAATCCCGGATATTTTCACCCTTTCCATAAACGGGAATTTGCTTACTGTATTTGATATTATTTATGACCAGGGGGATTAGCTTTTCAGGGAATTGGAAAGATCCATAGTTGTTGGAACAATTAGATATCACAGAAGGAAGGCCAAAGGTGTGGTAATATGCCCCTACCAAATGGTCGGCGCTTGCTTTTGAAGCAGAATAAGGACTTCTGGGATCGTAAGCCGTATGCTCATAAAAAAAACCTGTTGCTCCAAGAGATCCATACACTTCATCCGTTGAAATCTGATAAAACCTTTTTCCTTCGAAATTTTCCCAAATAAGACGGGCTGCATTTAATAAATTGACCGTTCCTATAATATTGGTATGAATAAATTCCATCGGATTTGAAATAGACCGGTCAACATGCGATTCGGCTGCCAGATGAATGACTCCATCGAATTGAAATTTTTTGAACAATGTATTCATCAATTCTCCGTCGGTAATATCGGCTTTTACAAATTCGTAATTGGGTTCATTTTCTATATCTTTAAGATTGGCCAAATTTCCGGCATAGGTCAGGTTATCGAGGTTCACGATATGATAATCCGGGTATTTTTTCACAAACCTGCGTACCACATGAGATCCAATAAATCCAGCGCCACCAGTGATCAAGATCTTTTTCATATTTTTTTCTTTATTATTTCTTTTCAGCTAAGGCTTTTTCCCATTTCCATGCCGAAAGTGTCATCTCGTCCAGCGTTTTTTCTGCTTTCCAGCCCAATTCCGTATTCGCAAAACTGGTATCGGCCCATACTTTCACAATATCTCCAGGGCGACGATTCATTATTTTATACTTCAATTTAACTCCGGTAGAATGTTCAAAAGAATGGATCACCTCCATAACAGAAAAACCATTGCCGGTTCCCAGATTGAAAGCCTCCACTTGTTTATCGCTTTTCCTGCTGGCCATCCGTTCCACGGCAATAACATGTGCTTTTGCCAGGTCCACAACGTGGATATAATCGCGTATCGCAGTGCCATCAGGGGTATCATAATCGCTACCCCAGACCCGTAAAAAATCACGTTTGCCAATGGCAGTCTGGGTCATGTAAGGAATTAAATTTCCAGGAACGCCAATGGGCAACTCCCCGATTAAGGCTGATTCGTGTGCTCCTATGGGATTAAAATAGCGCAATAAAATAGACCGGATATTGGCGCTTTTAGCGGTATCGGTGATGATCTCCTCTGAAATTTGTTTTGTATTCCCGTACGGAGAGGCTGCTTTTAGAATAGGGGAATTTTCACTAACAGGAAGTACTTCCGGTTGGCCATATACCGTACAGGACGAAGAGAAAACAAGGTCACTGATTTCATTATCTATCATCCCCTGAAGAATATTGAAGAGAGAAACGAGGTTATTCCGATAATACTTCAGTGGAAATTCTACCGACTCCCCTACTGCTTTATAGGCTGCAAAATGAATAATGGCATTGATATCGTTATGCAGTTTAAAAAATTCAGCAGTTCTTTCCGAATCAGTCAAATCAAATTTCTCGAACAATGGTTTTTCCCCAGTGATTTTGGAAATACAATCAAGTACATCAATCGAAGAGTTTGAAAGATTATCGACAATGACCACCTCAAAACCTTTTTTTTGAAGTTCAACTACAGTATGAGAGCCGATATAACCTGTTCCGCCAGTTACTAATATTTTCATAATTTGTTTATAAAACCAGTTTATACACCTTAATCAAGTATTGTTGCTCAACGACCCATCATTTTTAAAATCGGATGATAATCTCCCTTTAATCCAACAGGTTCTTCATTTCTTATCTGGTAAACGATACGAATACTTTCGGATGCATCCTTTAACCCGAATCCTCTACCTGCCAGGATTTCACGGTACATATCGGTATGGAGATCGGTAAATCCCTCACTAAATTCTATTTCGCGGTCGCCCATGGTAAGCGAGCGATAGGTTCGCTTTCCTGCGTTTCGGATATTTTCAGGAATATCATTATAGTCGATACTTAAGAACCAGCGGATGTTGGCATTTTCAAGTCGAAGTAACCCGGCAGCTTTATGTTTTTCGTGGAGATGTACGATGTTTTCTTTTACCGTTCCAAAAATCCAGGAGAGCATGTCGAAAAAATGGACACCGATATTGGTTGCAATACCACCGGATTTTGAAACATCCCCTTTCCAGGACCGGTCATACCAATTGCCTCGAGAAGTGATATAGGTAAGATCCAGATCATACATTTTCTTTCCGGATCCTTTTTTTATTTCTTCATATAAGGCGCGAATTGTGGGATGTAACCGCAACTGGAGGATGGTATAGATACTTTTTCCGGTTTCTTTTTCAATTTCTTGCAGGGCATCCAGGTTCCATGGATTCAACACAATGGGTTTCTCACAGATTGCATGAGCATTATTACGTAAAGCAAGGCGGATATGTGAATCGTGCATGTAATTTGGCGAACAGATACTCACATAATCAACCTTCCGGTTTTCAAATCCATTTTTCGACAGAGCCTCTCTCCTAAGTTTATCCAAATGGCGGTCGAAACGTTCTGGTTCAATAAAAAAATCAGCCTTAGGGAAATAACTATCAATAATCCCAACGCCATCGTAAGGATCCAGAGCACATATTAGTTTATTTCCGGTATCTCTAATTGCTTTCATGTGCCTTGGTGCTACATATCCAGCAGCTCCGATTAGCGCAAAATTGAGGGGCTTTTCCGTTGTATCCATAATGACATTTAAAGTTTAATTACAAGACCTTCCTTCGTTAACTGATAATGTTCTTTGCTTTCGGGACAAACAGCAATTCCGGCATCGTCGAAATGAAGGCGATGCCCATAAGCGCTCATCCACCCGATATGCCGGCCTGGGTTTCCCACGATCAGTGCATACGGCGGAACGTATTTGGTTACCACGGCACCAGCTCCGATAAAAGCATATTCTCCGATTTCGTTTCCACAAACAATGGTTGCGTTGGCTCCGATGGAAGCTCCTTTTCTGACCAGTGTTTTCATATACTGGTCACGGCGAAGAATATGACTTCGGGGGTTAATGACATTGGTAAAGACCATGGAAGGACCAAGAAAAACATCATCTTCACAAATTACCCCGGTATAAATAGAGACATTATTTTGTATTTTAACATTTCGGCCTAAAATAACATCGGGAGAAATCACGCAATTTTGTCCAATATTGCATTGTTCCCCAATAACACATCCTTTCATGATATGGGTGAAATGCCAGATTTTCGTTCCTTTTCCAATTTGGCAGCCCGCATCAATTACAGCAGTTTCATGGGCAAAATATTCAGGTTCCATCATGTTCGGTTTAAGAATTCAAGTACGTTACTTGTAATGTAATTCAATTGTTCCTGATCCAATTCGGTATGCATCGGCAAGGAGAATACAGTTTCACAAAGATGCTCAGTTACCGGAAAATCACCAGGTTTATATCGGGGATCCAGGTAAGCTTTTTGCATGTGCAGAGGAACAGGATAATAGATCATGGCAGGAACTCCCTTAGTGGCGAGGAATTCAATAAGTGCTTTCCGGTCAATTCCTTGAGAAACCAAGGTATATTGATGAAAAACATGATTTGATTTTGAATACCTTACCGGGATTTTCAGTTTTGTTTGATGCCCAAACGCTTTATCATAAAAATCAGCAACAGCGCGGCGTTTTGAAGCATATTCATCAAGATGACTTAATTTTACTTTCAAAATTGCAGCCTGGATGCTGTCAAGCCGTGAATTAACACCGATATAATCATGGTAATATCTAACCGTCATGCCATGGTTGACCACAACCCGCATCTGCTTAGCCAGATCATCATCGTTGGTGAAGATCGCTCCTCCGTCGCCATAACATCCCAGATTCTTTGACGGAAAAAACGAAGTACACCCGATATGGCCGATGGTTCCTGATTTTTTTCGACTCCCATCCTCAAAAATATAGTCCGATCCGGTTGCCTGACAGTTATCTTCAACGATATAGAGATGATGCTTTTTTGCAAGAGCCATGATTTCTTCCATTGGGGCTGCTTGGCCAAAGAGATGAACAGGAACGATTGCTCTGGTTTTCGGAGTGATGGCACGTTCGATGGCTTTGGGATCGATATTAAAAGTATCCGGATCCACATCAACTAAAACCGGCGTAAGTTTAAGCAAAGCGATCACTTCGGCAGTCGCAATAAAGGTGAAAGAAGAAGTGATCACCTCATCACCAGGTTGTAATCCAAGTGCCATCATGGAAACTTGCAAGGCATCGGTACCGTTAGCACAGGGAATAACATGTTTCACACCGAGATATTGTTCGAAATTATTTTGAAAAGCATGTACGGCAGGTCCATTGATAAAAGCACAGGAGTCAATGACTTCCTGGATCTGCTGATCGATTTCAGATTTGATGTTCAGGTATTGGCTGTGTAAGTCAACCATTTGGATTTTCTTCATACGTTATTGTGTATTTTGCGTGATTGATCGATACAAATATAACGCAAATATTGTACTTTCGTTGTTCACCCTGTGGCGGTTTTCTTATCTTTGGTACCGACAATTAAATTATCTGAAAAATGAAACGATTTGCTGTCGTCTTAGCTGGTTGCGGGATTTTCGATGGAGCCGAGATCCATGAATCAGTTCTAACCCTTCTGGCCATCGACAAAGCAGGTGCAGGTTATCATTGCTTTGCTCCTGATATTCCACAGTATCATGTGATCGACCATCTGAAAAAAAAACCTGCCGGCGAACAACGAAATGTCTTGGTAGAATCAGCCCGGGTGGCACGTGGAGACATCTCCCCATTAAGGACTTTTAGATCATCTGACTATGACGCATTAATCTTCCCCGGTGGATTTGGAACTGTAAAAAACTTATGTTCCTGGGCGTATGAAGGCGATAACTGTAAGGTTAATTCCGAAGTAGAAAAAGCCATAAAAACCATGTTTGAAGCCAAAAAACCCATTGGTGCCATGTGTATTGCACCCGTCATCATAGCAAGGTTATTTAAAGGAGTTAAATTGACCACCGGACAGGATCCTGCTTCAAGTAGCTTTATAGAAAAGATGGGAAATATATCGATCCGGACAAACCATGGGGAAGTAATCATAGATCAGGAGAAAAAGCTATTTACCACCCCATGTTACATGTTAGATTCCTCAATCAGTCAGATTGCCACAGGCACAGAAAATATTGTCAGAGAGATGCTGAAATCAATGGGGTAATTTCATTGGTATTGTTTTACCTCCATCTCGCCTTTTAGCACCATGATTCCATTGATGGCGAGCGCCCGCATTTCATCCTCACCCGGGATGACATGAATCGGAGCTAATTTATAAACACGTTCCCGGATCCATTCAACAAAGCCTTTATCATAAGCAATACCACCAGTGATAAGAATAGCATCCACCTCACATTTTAACACGGTATACATTTCCCCGATATATTTAGCCACTTGATAGGCCATGGCATGATAAATAAGTTCTGCCTTGGGGTCACCGGCTTTCACCATTTTTTCCACTTCATAAGCGTTATTGGTCCCCAGATAGGAAACCAATCCGCCTTCACCTGTAATCATTCGTAGTACTTGATTCAAGGTATATTTTCCACTGAAACAAACTTTTGCAAGCTGATCAACCGGGAGCGTTCCACTACGTTCCGGGCTAAAGGGGCCTTCTCCGCTAAGCGCCTGGTTGACATCAACAACCTGACCATAATTATGAGCGCCCACTGAAATGCCCCCTCCAAGATGGACTACAATAAGGTTTAACGCTTCATATTTCCGTTGAATTGATTTGGCAAATTCCCGGGCCACCGCTTTTTGGTTCAACGCATGAAAAATGGAAATCCTTTCAAACAGTGGATGTCCAGCCACTCGGGCGATGGGACTCAATTCATCAACCACAACCGGATCTGCAATAAAAGCACGAACCGATGGCAATGACTGAGCCAGGTTATGGGCAATAAGTCCCCCCAAACTGCTGGCATGTTCTCCCAACGGACTGTTTCGCAGGCACTCGATCATGGCTTCGTTTACTTCATAAACTCCCGAAGGAATTGGTTTCAGTAAGCCACCTCTGCCAATAATTGCCTGTAAATTGTTAATATGAATATCTGCTTCTTTAAGTTGCTGGAGTATGATATCCTTACGGAATTCAAATTGGTCAGTCATCTTCGCAAAAGGAGCCAGTTCCTCAGGGGTATGTTTTATAGTTTTTAAAAAAATAGGCTCTGTATTCTGATAAACAGCAATTTTCGTCGAAGTTGACCCGGGGTTGATCGCCAATACTTTAATATCTTTCATTCCTTAAATCTTTATTTTGACGCATTGGTTGAATTTCGTTGTTTGCTATGGTGAATACTGTATGTAAAATAGATAACAAATCCAATGGCCATCCAGATAACAAGCCGAGCCCAGGTATCCAACGGCAAGGCAGCCATTTGGATAAAGCAAATGAGTGCTCCTAAAATGGGAATCACTGGGACAAAAGGTGTCCGGAAAGGGCGGGGAATATCCGGTCTGGTTTTTCGGAGAACGACAATACTAATACATACAATAGAAAAAGCGAGTAAAGTTCCGATAGAAACCAGTTCTCCTAAAATGCTGATAGGTAATACTCCTGCTAAAACCACTGCAACAGAACCAGTCAGGATGGTGCTAACGTATGGGGTTTTGAATTTCGGATGGACTTTAGAAAATATCGGTGGAAGCAATCCGTCTTTCGACATAGAATAAAAAATACGGGGTTGCCCCATGAGCATTACCAGGATCACAGAACTTAATCCTGCAATGGCCGCTATTTTTACGATAGGTCTTAGCCAAAACATCCCCTTCCCCATGGCATCTACACCAACTGCAACCGGATCGGCTACATTCAGAGTGGTATAGCTGACTATCCCCGTTAATACAATAGCAACCAGGATATACAAGACAGTTGAAACACTCAGGGATCCTAGAATTCCGATGGGCATGTCACGCTGGGGATTTTTTGCTTCCTGGGCCGCGGTCGACACGGCATCAAATCCAATGTACGCGAAAAAGATTACCCCAGCTCCCCGAAGGATACCGCTCCACCCAAAGTGCCCCCATTCGCCGGTATTTTTGGGAATGAAGGGATGCCAATTAGCAACCTTTACGAATGCAATTCCGATGGCGATAAACAAGATGATCACAGCAACTTTCACAATGACCATCACGTTGTTAAAATTGGCTGACTCTCTAATCCCCACGATCAACAAGAGGGTAAGCGCTGCAATAATGAACATCGCAGGAAGGTTGATGATGGCTGTAACGTGTGGCAATGAATCAACATTCACCCCTTGTGCCAGTAATCCGGTTGCAAGATTGTGGGTCAATTCCTGCCATCCCAGTTTTGGAACCTCAACCAGGACAGATCCTGTTGCCGCTGTTAGCGTGGTAGGAATGAAGATACCGAAATCTTTCAGAAAGCTAACCACATACCCCGACCAACCTACTGAAACTGTGGAGGCCGCAAATAAATATTCCAGAATAAGATCCCATCCAATGATCCATGCCAAAAATTCGCCCAGGGTAGCATAAGAATATGTATAAGCGCTTCCTGAAATAGGAATCATGGAAGCAAACTCTGCATAACAAAGTCCGGCGAAAGCACAGGCAGTTCCTGATATGAGAAAGGAAATAACAATAGCTGGTCCTGCATATTGTGCGGCTGCCTGTCCTGTCAGAACAAAAATTCCAGCGCCGATTATAGCACCGATCCCCAGGGTGGTAAGGTTAAGACTGGTAAGTGTTTTTTTTAACCCTGCTTTATTATCTTTAGCTTCTTGTAGTAAATCACCAAGGGATTTTGTAATGAACAGGTTTTTCGCCATAATGAAGAAAAAAATGGAACAGTTAGATTGCAGCTGCCATCACGATGCTGGCTTGTTTCGATTCTTCAGTATCCGAACGGGAAGTAAGTACAATGGGAGCAGCAGCGCCCAAAATCACAGCGGCTAATTTAGCATTGCACGAAAAACCAAAAGCTTTATACAGGATATTACCTGCTTCAATGTCGGGAACTACCAGTAAGTCTGCATCTCCAGCCACATCACTAACAATTCCTTTATGCTTTGCACTGGCAGCGCTGATTGCATTGTCGTAAGCCAAGGGGCCATCGATAATACAATTTTTAATTTGTCCACGTTGGCCCATTTTTGATAACATAGCGGCTTCGATGGTTGCAGGCATGGCTTCATTGACCATTTCAACAGCAGCAAGAACAGCAACTTTAGGCTTCTTATATCCTAGCTTATTCATAAATTCAACTGCATTGTTGGTCAAGGCTACTTTTGTTTTAAAATCAGGAGCCGGAATCATTGCAGCATCTGTCAAACCAAGTAATTTAGGATATGTAGGAACTTCAAACAAAGCAAAGTGTGAAAGGACATCGCCTTTTCGTAATCCGTTTTCCTTATCGAGGACACCTCTGAGGAAAACAGCCGTAGGAACATTTCCCTTCATCAGAATATCGGCTTCTTTGTTGCGTACCATTTTAACTGCAATCCTAACTGAATTAACGTCAACCTCTTCATCAATGATTTTCATTCCTTTCACATCAAGTTTCAGATTAGCAGCAATATCCTTGATTTTTTTCTCATTTCCAACCAGGATCGCTTCTATCAAACCCATTTTAGCGACTGCACAGATTGCTTCCAGGCAGTGTTCGTCATGAGCAACAGCTACAGCCAGTCTCTTTTTTCCAGATTTTTTTGCAAGGTCATTCAGATCAGTAAGTTTAGTTAAACAAGCGGGTCCGGATTTCTTCGTTGTTTCTGTCATTTTCTTTCCTCCGATTATTTTAAGTTATTAACTTGTTTATAAAGCATTTCAAGCCGGCAAACGTACGCGAATTTTAGCAAACAGACAAGCAGTTTCCGAAATATTTTAAGGATAAAAAAATTCTTACATTTGCAGTATCTTCAAAAATAGAAAATCATGAATTTGCCTTTTGCCGAATCTTACAAAATCAAGATGGTAGAAACCATCCACAAAAGCACTCGTAAAGAACGCGAACAATGGATTAAAGAAGCCCATTACAATCTTTTCAGCTTAAAAAGCGATCAGGTCTTCATTGACCTTCTCACCGATTCAGGGACAGGAGCTATGAGTGACAAACAATGGTCGGAATTGATGCTTGGCGACGAAAGTTATGCCGGGGCCTCCTCCTATTTTAAAATGAAAAATGCCATTCAGGATATCCTTGGTTTCGAATATTTCCTACCAACACATCAGGGCAGAGCAGCAGAAAATGTTCTCTTTTCAGTACTTGTCAAGGAAGGGAACCTGATCCCAGGAAATTCTCACTTTGATACAACCAAAAGCCATATCGAATTCCGTAAAGCTTTTGCTGTCGATTGTACCATTGATGAAGCATTTGATACAACAATATCACATCCTTTCAAGGGCAATGTTGATCCGGTAAAACTGGAAAAAGTGCTGAAGGAAAATCATGATAAAATTCCTTTTATTATTATCACCGTTACCTGTAACTCATCGGGGGGACAGCCTGTATCAATAGAAAATCTGAAAATGATACGGAAACTGGCCGACAAATACGGAAAAATCGTTGTTTTTGATTCTGCCCGGTTTGCTGAAAATGCCTATTTCATCAAATTGCGTGAAAAAGGATATCAGGATAAATCCATTCGCGAAATTGTTCGTGAGATGTTTTCCTGTGCTGATGTCATGACCATGAGTGCCAAAAAAGATGCCATTGTCAACATGGGCGGATTCATTGGCATGAGAAGCAAAGAGCTATTTGAACAAGCCAGCATGTTTAACATCCTGTTTGAAGGATATGTTACGTATGGTGGAATGTCGGGTAGGGATATGAATGCATTGGCCCAGGGCTTGTATGATGGTACTGAGTTTGATTATCTTGATACCCGGGTTAAACAGGTTGAATATCTTGGAAATCGGTTGATGGAGTTTGGAATCCCAGTTCAGCAACCCATTGGCGGTCATGCTGTATTTGTTGATGCCAAGCGATTTTTACCCAATTTGCCTAAGGAAGAATTCCAGGCGCAGACATTGGCCATAGAATTGTATCTCGAAGCAGGTATTCGTGGGGTTGAAATCGGTGCATTATTAGCCGATCGTGACCCGATAACCCGTGAAAATCGTTATCCTGCTCTTGAATTGTTACGCTTGGCTATCCCCCGCCGGGTTTACACCAACAACCACATGGATGTTGTCGCAATAGCGCTAAAAAATATTTATGACCGGCGTGAATCCATAACAAGGGGATTGAAAATTGTGAAAGAAGCAGCGATCCTGCGTCATTTCACAGTTTCTCTTGACCTTGCCTGATCCCATGTCGTTTTTCGAACTTTTCCTTATTTCACTGGGCCTTTCGATGGATTGCTTTGCTGTATCGCTCAGTGTGGGTGTCAGTCATAAATTAAAATGGAAAGAAACATTCCTGATCGCTTTTTCATTTGGGCTGTTTCAGGGATTAATGCCACTCATGGGTTGGATGCTTGGAACAAGCATTCAAACGTTGATTGCAAGCATCGATCATTGGATAGCCTTTGGCATTCTGGCAGTCATCGGATTAAGAATGGTCTGGCAGGCAATATTTCCTGAAAATAAAAAGGCAACTACCGACATCAGAAAGTTGCCTGTGCTACTTTCCCTTTCCATTGCTACCAGCATCGATGCCCTCATTACCGGAGTAGGATTTGGATTTATCAAAGTAAAAATTTTAGAAGCAGTCCTTTTGATTTCCATAACTACATTTGTAATTTCCATTGCGGGTGTGAAACTTGGAGAAAAAACCACTTTTATTTCATCCCGGTGGGCTGAATTTTTAGGTGGAGTTATCCTCATCTTAATTGGGACCAAAATTTTATTGGAACATCTTGGCATGATTTGACACTATTAATGTTTTTTTTACTTTCGTATCTTATTTCCTCTGCCAATGAACTATATCCGGATTACCAAAGAATTCACATTTGAGGCTGCCCATGCACTCAAAGGATACAATGGGCCTTGTAAAAACATTCATGGTCATTCCTATGAATTATCGGTAACCATCAAAGGAAGACCCAACCCCGATCCTGTTTCTGAAAAAAACGGAATGGTTCTTGACTTCGGAGAGCTGAAAAATCTCATTAAAAAGCAGATTATCGATCCTTTTGACCATGCTTTGTTACTGAACAGCGAGGTGGACCAGAAAGCGTTGTTAAATTTCGGAGAACCTTTTACCAATATTATCTTTCTTCCGTATCAACCTACCAGCGAAAATTTTCTTCTCGATTTTGCCCGGCGGATTCGCCCGCTCCTGCCTCCCGGAATTCAGCTTTACAGTATGCGCCTTCGTGAAACATCCAGTTCTTTTGCAGAATGGTTTGCAGAAGATAATTGACAAAGAGGAGATTTTATTATTTCTTTTTTTTAATCAGATGAACATCGGCATATAAATCGTCTGCGATTACAATGATTAGATGAGATTCTTCAGGGTAAAGATGCTCATCATACCAGGAAGGAGCAAAATTCTTTTCAGCTTCAGAATTTTCATCAGGAGCAATTCGAAGTAAATATTTGCCTGGGACTATCCTTGGAAATTCAAAAAAACCATTTTCATTGATTATGGCCGACCGATAATGTTTTACCGAATCAAATGGACGTACTTTATCTTCAACTTTAAATAAAACTGCGGTTCCCCTGCATAGGTATGTTTCTCCTGTATATGCATGACCTCTGATGGTATGATGGTCAACCGTCACCAAATAAACTATACCTAAAAACAGAATGATAGCTGCAGCGGCAAACCAGGAAGAAGCTCGGAGTAACCTGGAAGATACTCCCAGGGCCATGGCATTACGATCCCAAAAGCCTATAGATCCATTCTCAGGACGTATTTCGCGACAAATTTTTTTCCAAACATCTCCGGGAGGTTCTTTCGAAAAATCCGAAAATGTTTGCTTGAATTTTTTTTCCAGATTATCCGTTTTTTCCATAGTCTGTTCCAGTAATTCCCATATCATTAAGCCGTTTTCTGAGAAATGCTTTAGCTCTGTGAAGTTGCGACTTTGAGGTGCTTTCAGAGATATTTAACATAATTCCAATCTCCTGATGATTATATCCCTCAATTACATATAAGTTAAAAACTGTTCGATATCCAATTGGCAAGCCATTGATGACTTTAAGCAGTTCCACAGCTGATAAAATAGACAAGGCATTCTCGATATTGGTTGCATGCATTGCAGCATCTCCAAGATCTACTTCTACCTGAAATTTTAGTTGCTGTTTATAATAATTGATTGCAGTAGTTATGATGATACTCCTTATCCAACCTTCCAGAGATCCTTCGAACCGATACATGTGAAGTTTAGCAAATACCCGAACGAATGCAATTTGTAAAAGATCCTCAGCCTCCATGGAATTATTTGCATACCGCAAACAGATTCCGAACATCTTAGGTGAAAATCGGTTGTACAATTGAGTTTGGGATGCCTTATCTTGTTTCAGACAACGTCCTACCAACTCATGGTCGGCGTCCATAGGATGCAGATTATTCTGTTTTTCAGTTAGTAAATGTACGCTTTTTTCAATTCCAAAAAAAAGGCGCGGTATTGATCGCGCCTTTAAGAAAAATGAACCAGATTGAATTTAATATTTTATAAATTTTTTTGTGACAAGCAGGGTATTGTCTGATTGCCTGACAGTTAAAAAATAAATACCTGTTGGAATAGACTCAATGGGCAAGGTAATCAGTGTTGATCCGTTTACACATTTTCCGAATGCTGAAAGAACGGAAATCCCTATGAGATTCCTAACCTCAATGGTCAAAGGAGTGGAATAGCTTGCGTTTACAGGCAGAGTCACAGTTGAATGGGTTGGATTCGGATAGAGATTGCCAAAACTTACCAGTTGATTTTTCTCCTCCGGATTTCCTGTTATATCATGATTAAAAAGTTCCAGCCGTACTCCAGTAATGACGGGCTTATTGTCATCCAACCAGATGGCTGTGTAACGCGAATATTTTCCGGGATACTCTACATACAGTTGGTAAGCGCCCAAAGGAAGGTTCCCCAGTTCAAAATGGCCCAAAGAATCGGTTAAGATGAATGTTAAAGGATGGAAATTTCCATCCAGAAGATTTACTTGCGCAAATGGTATTTCGGCAATCAATCCATCCGAAGCCACATTGTCAACCAATCCCGATATCTGGCCCGGACCATCAAGACTTTCCACCACAGACAACAAATGAGTATTTGCAGCAAACACGTTACTGTCGGCAATGATAAGTGGATCCGTGTTCACCCAATTTAATTGCCGGGGATAATAAGAGGGGAAATAGTGTGAGTGATTAAAAGAACCACTGGTTAATTCTGCCCGAATTAGATAAGAACCAGGAAGAATGTTGGGAAAGGCATAATAACCAAGGTAGGTAAAATTCAGGGTATCAACCAAGATTATTTTATCCTTTTTAAATCTGAACAGGTAAGCGATTCCGGTATCACCGGCCATCACCGGATTGTTAATGGGGAGATCACCGGCAAATAAATGCCCCCCAAGATTATAATACGTTGCAGTAGAAAAAAACTTACAAATTGTATCGGAACAAATTACAACGCTTTGATCCATCTGCTTTATTGTCAAACAAACCAAGTGACTACCGGGTATTGTAAACTGATGGGTAACATCACGAGCGTGATACATGGTTCCATCGTCAAATTCCCAGTTATAAATAAGATTTTCTCCCACCGATTCATTGACAAATACAAAAGTATTGGGGTTTGGGTTCAGCGAATCCAATATTCCGGTATAAGCTGCTTCACAAGCGGGAGCCGGTGTAAGGCGGACAGAATCACAAAAACGGTCATTACACACCGCAATGGAATCACTATTGTATACGGTAAGACAAACATGATAATCGCCAAATCCGGGATAAATATGTACGGGGTTTTTATCACCCGAAACATCTCCATCTCCAAATTCCCAATGCCAATGGTTGATATTTCCGGTGGAAGTATTGATAAATGTTACCTTCTGTTTGTTTGAATTGTCAACTTGATAATTGAATGTTGCCTTACATTCTCCAACCTGTGGAATAATGACTGTGGTACACAAAATATCATGGCAGATATTTCCCGAATCGGAATTGGAAACAGTCAGACAAACCATATATGTTCCACTTGAAGGATAAGTATGATCCGGGTTTTGAATAGTAGAAGTGACACCATCACCAAAGCTCCATTGCCACCGGGTAATCAATCCTGTGGATTGGTCGTGAAAATGGATGGTTTTGGGGTTTAATAGATCCGGATCGGAAGTATAAGCGGCATGACATGCTGCAGGTGACATTGGTTCATAAGGTATTTGCCCTGAGCCGGACTGGATTAAAACAAAAAAGATCAAAAAAGTGATAGTAAGCCTCATGGTTTCCTGATTATTTGTCCGAAATTGTATTGAACACCGATGCCAAGGCCAACCGACCAGGGTCTTTCAACATGGATATTTTCCTGCTCCACCATCGGATTTAAATAATATTGACAAGAAGGGGCCACATAAAAAGAGATTTTCTTGGTAATTTGATATTCAAGATAAAGATTGGCCCATAGTTGCCAATTGGTCTTAATTCTGGAAGGAGTTGTTTTATCGATTTTAATAATCCGGGCGTTTGAGTAATTGATCACCGGATCGGCTTCTTTGGTATTGATCAGGAACGAAACTGCAGGACCGGCTTGCAAAGTTAAATTAACCCGTTTCGATTCAAAAAAACGGTACCCCAACAAAAATGGAATCTGAATGTAAGTGTATCTGTTATTAGTCCGGTCATCAGCCAGATGTTGAATGCTATCATAAACATTTATCGTCTCAGTAATATATTCAATTTGGTTACCCCCATTCACATTGAAGGAAATAACGTTATTATAAAATCCGATGCTGTCGCGACTTTTATAATCAATCTTATAAATTCCCTGATCGTAAACATATCCTAATCCGACACCAGTCGCCAGCGAAAACCTGGAAATGTGCCAGGTAAGTCCGCCATTGATCCAAAAATTGGTTTTTGAATAGGATGATTCTCCGGAGTAAAATGAAACTTCAGGCTGAATCCCTAACTGAGCAGAAAAAAAATGAACAGGTGGAATGTTCCCTTTATGAATTCTTAATATTCCATCGGCTGTATAAAAAGTCAGAATGGTATCTGGTACCGGCAACACATCGATTTCTTCAGAATTAAGCGTGTTCATCCTGGAAATATTCACAACATCCGAAATAACGGGGAGTGATGAGGAAAATTCATTTTTGACCCCTGTCTCCGAATTGCATTGATGAATTTTTTGAGCAGAAGGTTCCGTTTTGATTCTGGCAGGCTGAGAAATGGGAATGGCAGAATGATAGATCTGATGAACCTCAGAAGAAGGATCGTTTTCTGCAGTCCGGGCAACTGGGGAAGCGGCTCCGGACTGAAAAATTACCCATATAATCGTGGGAACCAATATAAGTGAAGCAATAGCTACAAACCAGTATGTTTTTGAAATGTTGGTGAAATTGAAATGGGTCAGTTCCTTCCATAGTAATTTCCGGTTGATCTCTTTCCAAAGCCTTGGTCTTGGTTCGACCTGATGATTGGAAAGGGTCTCCCTGAAAAGCTGATCCAATTGATCTTGTTCTTTATTGGTATTATTCATTTTTAATATTTAAATCAGCCAGTTTTTTCTGAAGCATTCGTCGTGCTTTTAAAAGTTGTGTCTTTGAAGTATTTTCGGAAACCTTCAAAGAGTCTGCAATTTCCTTATGACTAAATCCCTCAAAAACATACAGATTAAAAACCATCCTGTATCCCGGAGGCAAGGTTTGAATCAAAGCAATTAATTTTTCGGCAGCGATGGGAGCATGGTATGAACTGGAATCATCCCGGTCGGATATTTCCAATTCGTTGATTTCACTGATATTTTCATGAAATGGTAATTTGCTGTTTTTCCGATAGTAATTCAATGCGTGATTAATCATGATCCTTTTCATCCAACCCTCAAAAGACCCTTCCTGACGATAGGTTCCAATCTTTTGTAATATTTTTAAAAAGGCTTCCTGCATAATATCTTCAGCCTCATCATAGTCCTTGGCATAGCGTAAACACAACGCCATCATTACCGGTGCAAACTTGCGGTAGAGGGCGCTTTGTGCGCTGCGCTTTCCTTTAACGCAACCCTCGATGATAGAATCGTCGATGAGCATTCAACCTTAGTTTTTAAAAGACACCTGTAACACCAATAGGTTGCCTATGATTTATTTTTATTATACGGCAAAAACCGGTACTTATTCCAGTAAAGTTTTCAGATTTGTAGAAATTGTATTCAAAGATATTTTTCACCAGATCTGCTTTATAGACGAAATATGCATATCAGCTTTTTTGGAAAATGCCAAGTTGTTTAGCAACATCATCCATCGTTATACTCTTCACTACCAAACTGTTGTCAGATATTCTTTCCTGTTCCAGAATATGATTAATATTGGAATCCATTTGACAAAGGTATAAAAACGGAAACGTTTTTTATTTTTCCTGCATCGAATCAGGAAACGAAAAACCACAAAGGAATTAGGACTTCCTTGAAATCAGGCAAATTTGTTCAAGTTTAATTTTCGCTTTTGTCTTTCGTAGTATTCAATCCCATTCTGATTTGCAATACCCCGGATAAAATTGTCGAACATAACATCAAACAATGTCTGGAATGAGAATTTATCGGCAGGAAAAAATTCAGGGTTATGCAGGTCAATCAATCGACGGATATATAACCGTGCAACCAATTCAATGCTAAGATCATCCCGGTACATACCCTGGGCTATTCCTTTTTGAATATTGATTTTGATTTTTTCAAAAATGAACTCAATCCGGTCATCTATGTGTTTATGATAAATTTCAGGATAGTATTTGTTCAGGTCAAAGGTGAGTGAAGGAGTAACATCGCGAAACCGTTCCCCTATCTCTCTGCTTACAATAAGCAGAATATCAACAGCATTCACACCTTCAAAATTATATTGATCAAAAATGATCTCAAAATTTTGTCTTTCCAGTTCCAACAATTTCGTTACCAATTCTTTTTTACTGGTAGCATATAAATTAAGATTTTTTTTCGACATTCCCAGATCCTGGCAAATGTCGTCCATTGAAACACTTCTCACTCCATATTTGTAAAAAAGTTCACGAACTCTTTCGAGAATATTTATCAATGATTTTTCCATAATTAATTTTAACAAACGGAGGGCGCAAATATAGAAAAAATGGATTAATAAGGAACATCAAATTTCCAGGTTTGAGGGAGAAATGGAGAAATTTTGCCGGATCAAGTTGATAAATCATCTGTCGATTTTGAAGATTTGTCAAAATTAGTTTGGATTTCGCTGGAATGCAAAAGATTTGTCTTTACTTTTGTTATGGATTTGATTCCTATAGCTCATGATGATTCCCCGTAAATGGATACTCCCGTTGATTGCTATTTCTCTGTTCATTTTCGTTCTGTCATTCAGACAACTCTCCGACCCTGACCTTGGATTCCATCTGAAATATGGTCAGTGGATTACCACGCATCATGCCTTTCCCACCAAAGACATTTCTACGTTCAGCGTTTCGGATCACGATTATATTGATCTGCATTGGCTTTTCCAGGTAATACTTTTTAACATTTATGCTACAACCGGTTACCCAGGAATTTCCCTTTTCATTTGCCTGTTGAGCCTTTCTCTTTCACTTTTGCTCATGTTACGTAACCGATATTTTAAAATCCCATGGCCAATTACCGGAATAGCTCTTTTTATCGGTTTTATCATCATCGAAGCCCGGATTGCTCCACGACCGGAAATGTTCAGCTTTTTATTTTTAACCATCCTGCTGTTCATCCTTGATAAATATTACAGGGGACACACCAAAAAACTATTTTTGTTACCCCTGATCATGCTTTTTTGGTGCAACTTGCATTCATTGTTTATCCTGGGCTTGATTGTCATTGTTTGTTATGGATTTAGCATCCTCCATCGCGATCGTAAACCGGATTGGATCCTTGTTTTCTGGATGGTTCTTTCCTTCCTTGTTTGTTTTGTGAACCCATACGGCATCAAAGGATTTTTATTCCCCTTTGACCTCATCTCCCGATTCAGCTCAAACAATATATACAATCAACACATTCAGGAATTTACCCCATTTTTTTCTCAATCCAGGTTTTATTTACGCGATTATCTTTTTTTTGGTTGGGTTTTAACAACATTTTTATTTTTCATTCTTACGTGGAAAAACAGAAAAATTCACGAGATAATACTCCTTCTTGCTTTTTCCATTCTGGCTTTTACTTCTATTCGAAATATCCCTTTATTCATCCTCGTTTCGTTTCCAATCATTTCCAGGTCAATTTCAGAATGGAAAGATCATTTCTCTTTTTTCGGAAAAACAACCAGGCAGGGAGTCTATATTCTCTTGATTCTTATTCCATTGGTTTTAATTCCGCGTATTGTCACCAATTCATATTACTTTAATAACAACTCCTTCAATAAATTTGGATGGGGAATTAACAAGTTTCATCAACCGGTCAACGCGGCAGCATTTTTACTGGACAACCATCTCAATGGCCGGATCCTGAATAGCATTGGGTTTGGTGGATGGCTTTCCTGGGCACTGCCACAACCCATCTTTATTGATGGAAGATTGGAAGTCATGGAGGAATCCATTTACCGTGAAATAACCCAAAGCTGGAACAACGGTCTTTCTGAATTGATCGGCAAATACCATCCCGATCTCATCGTTTATAACTATCTTAAATATTATCCCTGGACCATCCAATTGAAAGAACTTCCCGACTGGCAATTGATCTATGTAGATGGAAATGCAGCCATTTTTGCTAAAATCAATCAGGTTCCATTCGTTAAACCATTTAATTTACTGGACCTACCTGATTCCGACATCATGACTAACCGCGGAAACTCTAAAATCTGGATACAAGGTTTTTATCAACCAGTCGATTACAAATATCTAGATTTAATGCATCTGGCATTGTTCCGGATGCAAATGAAATCCTCCATTGGGAAAAAGAAAGAAGGAAATGAACGATCTGTTGCATTTTTCAATAGTGCAAATGAAAAATATCAACGGGGAGATGCTACGGGGGCATTAGCGGATTATGATTCAGCCATACTTCTACAACCAGATTATTACAAGGCATATAATAATCGGGGCATTATCCGGGCTCTCGTTTTAAAGGATTATTCAGGGGCTATTTCAGATTTTGATAAGGCGCTGGATTTAAACCCGAATTATGGAGATGCTTTTTTGGGTCGAGGAACTGCCAATTATTTTCTTCATAATCTGGAATCTGCTTGTCGTGATTGGTATCGGGCGCAATCCTTGGGAAATCAACAGGCAGCCCGGCTGATCTCTTTGCATTGTAATCAAAAATAATTTGTACCTTTGCAACCTAATTGAAATCTCACAATGAGCGATTTCATCCATCATGAGTGCGGGATCGCCCTGGTCCGGCTCCTTAAACCGCTCGAATTTTACCTCGCTAAATACGGGACCCCTTTTTACGGGCTGAATAAACTGCACCTGCTGATGCAAAAACAGCATAATCGCGGGCAAGATGGTGCGGGGATTGCTTCCATAAAATTCGATTTAGAACCTGGTCATAAATTTATTAACCGGATCCGTTCAAATTCCAATTCTCCAATACAGGATATTTTCCATCAAGTCAGCGTTTCTTTAAAAGAGATTGAAGATTTTCATCCGCAGCGGCTTAAAGATGTCCAATGGCTAAAACGAAATGTGGATCTGGTTGGGGAATTATATCTTGGCCATCTTCGTTACGGGACCTTTGGAAAAAACAACCTCCTCAACATACATCCCTTTGTGAGGGAGAACAACTGGATGACCAAAAATCTCGTACTGGCAGGAAACTTTAACCTTACCAATGTTGACGAGCTCTTTGAAAAGCTGATTGACCTGGGACAATACCCGGTGGAAACCAGTGATACCATTACCATTCTTGAAAAAATGGGGCATTCCCTCGATGAAGAAAATGAGGAACTTTATCAGAAATTTAAACTCAAGGGATATCCAAAGCGTGAAATTACATTTCAGATTGCTAAGCATCTGAATGTTCAGAAAATTTTACGTCAGGCAGCCAAGACCTGGGACGGCGGATATGTTATTGCCGGCCTTTTTGGCCATGGAGATGCCTTCGTAATGAGGGATCCATCGGGTATCCGGCCTGCCTTTTATTATCAGGATGATGAAATTGTGGTTGTTACTTCCGAACGCCCGGTTATTCAAACGGCATTAAATGTTCCCTATGCTTCTGTCCATGAATTAAAACCCGGAAATGCCCTGATAATTAAAAAAGATGGGAAGATATCTGAAAAAGAGTTTCGGAAACCATTAACCTTAAAACCTTGCTCTTTCGAGAGGATTTATTTTTCCAGAGGAACTGATAAAGAGATTTATCTGGAAAGAAAAAATTTGGGGAAACTCCTGGCTGCCCCTATTCTGAAAGCGATTGATTATGATATCGCCAATACTGTTTTCTCTTACATTCCCAATACTGCCATTGATGCTTTTTACGGACTCATTGTTGAAATGGATGATTTCTGCGATAAAATTAAAATGGACCGGATTCTGGAAGCAGGAAAAACACTCGATCTCGCTAAACTGACAGAGATTTTCCAACTCCGGCCAAGAGCTGAAAAAGTGGCGGTAAAAGATATTAAACTCCGTACGTTTATAACCCAGGATTCGCAACGTAACGATCTGGCAGCCCATGTTTATGATATTACCTATGGAACCATCATTCGTGGAAAGGATAACTTGGTGGTATTGGACGACTCAATTGTCAGGGGAACCACCCTCAAACAAAGTATTATTCGCATCCTTGACCGATTGGGTCCCCGTAAAATCGTAATCGCCTCTTCAGCCCCGCAAATCCGGTATCCCGATTGCTATGGTATTGACATGTCGAAACTCAACGAATTCATTGCTTTTAAAGCAACTATAGAATTGCTGAAAGAAACCCACTTGGAACACGTCATCAACGAAGTTTATCTTAAATCCAAAGCCCAGGAGAATCTTCCTAAAGAAAAGGTCGTTAATTTTGTGAAAGAAATTTACAAACCGTTTACAGCCGAAAAAATTGCTGATAAAATATCAGAATTGGTTACCCCTCCTTCCTGCCAGGCAAAAGTCCAGATAGTATTTCAAACAATTGCTGATTTGCATGAAGCCATACCGCACCATCAGGGCGATTGGTATTTCACCGGTGATTATCCAACACCAGGAGGAAATAAAGTAGTTAATAAAGCTTTTATTAATTATATCGAAGGGAAAGACATCAGATCCTATTAAAGTTATTTCACCATTTCATTATTTTTCAATGGCGTTGTGGATCTTTTCAGCAATCAGTTTAAATTCCTCAGGTGTAAATGACAGTTTGGGTTTACGGAAATCCATATCATAAAGTCCTTTTAACGGAATAAGATGGATATGGGCATGGGGAACTTCCAACCCGATTACTGTGATACCAATCCGCTGGCACGGCACTACCTTTTTAATGGCAACGCCGACCTTCTTAGCAAAATTCCATAAAGCTCCATGAAGTTCATCTTCTAAGGCAAAAATGTAATCAACTTCCTTCTTGGGAATAACCAGCGTATGGCCTTCCTGAAGTGGATTAATATCAAGAAAAGCCAGAAAATTATCATCTTCTGCAACTTTATAACAGGGAATTTCACCCTTAACAATTTTTGTAAATATTGTAGCCATAAACTATCCGATTTGTCGTGAAATGTCGATGATCTTAAAGGAAATTTTTCCCGCCGGGACAGTAATTTCAACGGTATCATTGATTGATTTTCCCAACAATCCTTTGGCAATGGGCGAACTTACAGAAAGTTTCCCACTCTTGATATTGGCTTCATTTTCCGGTACGAGCGTATAGATCACCGTAGAACCATTCTGGACATTTTGAATTTTTACAGTAGAAAAAATCAACACTTTGCTATTATCCAGCTTACGTTCATCAATCAAGCGGGCATTACCTACGACTTCCTGCAATTTAGATATTTTCAACTCCAGCAACGATTGAGCTTCTTTAGCGGCAGCATATTCAGCATTTTCGGATAAATCACCCTTATCACGTGCTTCAGCAATTTGCCGTGAAATAGAAGGGCGTTCAACGGTTGTTAACCTGCTTAATTCTTCTTTGAGTTTCTCTAACCCATCAGAAGTATAATATTTGAAATCCGACATAATTTGATGGTTCTGTTTGAAATATAATAAGCTAAAAGACCCTTTAAAAGGGTCCTTTAGCATTAAAAAACGAAGTTAGTTAAAAAACTTCTAAAGTGTCGATTAAAAATTAAGTTTAATTCCTATACTGTGAGTTCCCTGGAAAGGATTGGTTGCCCTGTATGAATAATCGATGGCAATACCTGTTTCCTTTTCCTTATTAAACGGTACCGAAACAGTGAATCCGGCGCTGGGACCTGTAAAAACTGTTCCCCGATCTGATACATTGCTTTCGAAGATACCATCCTGATACGTATAGCCAGCCCTTAGTTGCAGGTAATATTTCAGAGCATATTCAAGACCCAAAGTAAACTGATCCTTAGTAAATGAATTAGAAGTAAAGTTACCTGCCAAGGTGATCCGGTGCAAATCTCCAATTAAAAAGTCATACGAGGCACCAATACGTAAAGTTGCAGGTAATTCATATTTGGCTGACCGCTGTTCAACAGTAAATTCATCATTGTCATTGCCATGTCCCGGAATGATCCCGCGGAAAGAAAGGCCATCACCTGTGAAATGCATGGAAGCTCCAACGTTTTTCAGGGCTATTCCAAACTTGATTTGATCCTTTTCACCTGTCACATACTGGATCCCTGCATCAAGAGCAATTGCAGTGGCAGAAGCATCGGAAATCGATTCAGAAATCAACTTTATGGCCAAACCACCATAAATGCTGTTCGAAAAGGCTTTGGCATAAGCAAGGTTAATATTTAAATAGGAGGGCTTGAAAGTACCCTGAATGGGCTCCGGTGAACTGGTCGTAGTGATATCTACTTCACCAAAATTCATCGACATTACCGCTGCGGTCAAAACACCTCCATTGGTTCCAATCTTTTGACTTAATCCAAAAGCCATAATATTGACCCCTGAACCTTTAAGCCAGTTTGTATACGAAAAGATGATTTCGGTTCCTTTGGTAAAACCCGTTCCGGCAACATTCGTATACAATGCTTCCAACCCTTGTCCGCAGGAAGTACCAACAGATCCCCAACCGGAGCTTTTTGCCCAAGGATTGATCAGTAACTCACTGGCACCTGCTTGTCCCGACCGATCCTTATTTCCAGCCATCACATTATTCTGGGGAAGAAGCATCAATCCCATTAAGAATACTGCAATTACACAGCTATATATTTTTTTCATAATCCTGGAATTTTTATTATTTACAATGAGTTCAAGTCAACAGGACGTAATATCCCAAACCATTTGATCGTACGTTCACCCAATCCATCTGCTTTTACATGAATAAGGTAAACCCCTCCTGCAATCGGAATACCGGCAAAATTCTTAAGATCCCAATCGAGTGAAGTTTTAGCATCCGTATTCAAGCCGGCTGTCGAAGATCGCGGTTCTGCAATTCCTGATTTATCAACAATAAACTGACGAATCATGGTTCCACTCATATCAAAAATGGTAACCGTACATTTTGTAGGAAGATTTACGATCTTTATTCGGTTATCAAGCTGATTCCTTTCATAATCGTCATAAGCGAAATAAGGATTCGGTACAACATTAATCAAATCAAGATCGGTTGTGGCCTTGTCCTGATTGTTTTTATATGTTGAAATGGTAGCGGTACTGAAAAGATATACCGGATAATTCCTGTTAAGCGTATCAGTCGAACCGGAAGGCAGGGGTACGGAATAGTACCGCTGATACGATTTTGAAACTCTGATCTTGGTCGTTACAGCATTGCTTAACCAGGTCTTTCCATTAACTGCAATCGGTATGGTTACATATAAGCATGAGCCATAAATGTTCGCTTTATACAAATTGGGATTGGTCGGAATTTTCAATAAATTAGCACGAATATATGCACCGGCATCGTATGCAGGCATATTCAGATAAATACCGCCTCCCACGTCCTTTTGCTTATGCCCCATGATATAAACATAATGTTGACCACCAAATACAGATGAACCAGCTTCATCAAAAACACGGGAGGTTGGATTCCATAACATGTCTCTTCCGTTATCGGCCACTAACCATGAATTTTCTCCGAACATGATGTTTAAACGTTCACCGGTTTCAAGGTTAATCGCATATCCAGGGAACCACCCCATACCAGTTGCATTGATGTAATTCGAATTTAATTTCGGATCTGAACTGATAACACCGGTATCGCCATTAATATTTACGGAAGCTCCTTTTCTAAAATCAAAGGGTTTTGCTCCTCCCTGCGATAACAATGCATTGGGACATAATTCAATAACAGGACAACGAGTCCACAAATTTTTATCCGGTGTAAAAACAATATCCACACTGGCTAAGGTACACAAAGAGTCATATTGCTTCGAAAACCTTGAAAATGCAGGGCCACCCGCCAATTCATCTTTATTTACCGCAGTCATGCAATAAGGAGCCCACGTTCCCAATTGAATTTTTTGGAAATTTTTATTTGGATCCCATGCATGACCAGCAGCTCCGGAACCCATATCCCAATCATAATAGGCTGCTGTGGAACCTTTGTATGTTCCAGAACGAATCCAGTTAAAAGAAGACTCCGGAATATCGCTGTCTTGAATTCCGCTTAGCCAGACTTTTGTGCTGTCTTCATAAATAGCCTGTGAAGCCCAAAGCAATCCATTGTTATCGGTTACATTACTCCGAACACTGTCGCCCGGGTTCGGGACTTGATTGATCGTTAACGCAAGACCCAGATCCAAAAAAATCTGCTCATAAGGATAAATGGTCGTAGTATCGGCACGATAGGTTGTACCCGTTTTTATATTATAAAGTGTCCATTTACCAAACATAATACTGGTATTGGTTTTATAGTCGGTATTGTATGGATTTCCTTTTGTTACATGCACCATTGAGTCAAATTTAATCATGTATTCGCCGGGGATAACATTCAATGGGTCAATAACTTTCACTTGTAATGGTCCTTTATTAACCAAATACGTTGGCTGATAACAAATAGGATAATCCGGACCACCATAAATATTGAGTGAATCGGCAGGCGGTTTCGACATGATCTCTTTAATGGTAGCTTCCGAAAAATCGGTGATCATGCCTCCATTACCTTGACCTTGTAAACGGGTAATGATCGGACTTTCCCCATAAAAAGAATTGGTAACCACTGCAAGCGGAATATGAGGAATAGCAGTATATACTTTAATGTTGCTCCGACCTCTAAGATAAGGTTTCGTTTGTCCATCAAGTGAACTTTGCTCAAGGGGATCATATTTTTTATATTGGTTGTAAGCATACGCTACAGCAACATAATAATATTGTTTGTGATTGATCAATTTGTCATCGCCCGTGGCAAACATGTCTTTAGTAAAAACAAAGGAATGTTTTATTCCCTTATCAGCTCCGTCTACCATCACCTTTCCAACATTTCCACCGATATTCTGATCAAACGTCCAATTAACTAATTTAGTAACTCCATTTGCTATATCTACCTGTGCTACGATTCTTGCCTTTGTGGCATCATCAATATCTGCAGCCGATACGGTGGCATCTTTTAATTGGAAAATTTGATATCCTTCAAAATGATAAATCGAATCATTGCGTGGTTTTAACCCTTCCGGATTTGGAATATTGGGGTCGTACTCCTGATACTTTTCATTATAGTTATTACCTGCATCGTTGGTTTTTCTGTTGGATATATAAACGATCAATTCTTTATCCAATTCCTCTAAGGTTAAATCTGGAGCATTGGGACCACTTAAAACAGCGAAACAATTATCAAACAAACTTTGGCATTTATCGTCAACAATCTGCAGTAATTTTACTGATTCTTCAGGGGTTCCGGAAACAGAACGGGCATAAGGAATACCAACTGTAATATAGTTACAAGCCCCAGGTAATAAGGTAAAAGGCCCTGCCGATTGCATAAAACGCCGGTCTTCAGGTTTGTTCCCAGCAATAACTTCCGTCCAGTTTTTATTTCCATTTGGCGGCTGGCCATTCGTCCCCCAATCACAAAGATCGGTTTCGCCCGGGAACATAAAATCACAATCAGGTCCATAACCTCCTGCACCAGAATGTGCATTTCCTCCATAAATCATTCTTGCATTATCCTTCCAGATACCTCGTAAGAAAAGATAATATTCAGGAGCATATTGGGGATCCTGCATATAAAGAGGAACGCCAGAGTTACTATTATTATGATAAACAAAGCGACGCATTCCATACCGTTCGTTGTCTTTTATTCCATCGCCGAAATTCACTCCGTTGATAGCCTCCGAACGTACCATAAACATTGCAGAATCTTTTTCCCCAACACCATAACCCATTTTTAATAAGGTTCCATTCATGCCAACAATATCGCAACTACCTTTAAAAGAGGGCCCTTTAAGGGTACTTCCTTTAAAAGAAGGATTATCATATCCGTCAGGGTCCATATAAGGTCCCTGGAAAAAGTCAACCCCAATTGCAGGTGGATGGGCACCATAAGCATAAGTTTGACCGGTTCCATCGATTGGTGTGCCATTGTAACAGTATCCAAGACCACGGTTCACATCACAACCAACAAAATCATCGTTTGCAAATCCCAGGTCGGGATCGACCCACTGACTAAAATAGGTTCCTGTTAAAGTATAGGTAGAACGGTTGATGATTTCATAGGAATAAAAAGTCATATTGTTGATTTCATCATTTGTAGCAAAGGCAAAATATTGTGCCCTGATTTCCATTCCAATGGGATCGCCGGTAGTTTCCGAATGGTAATTGCCTTTATCATTATAAACACTCCACAGGGTTTGGTCTCCTTTTAAAACCTGATCGACAAGGATCCCCATGGTATCGCTGGGTTCTCCATTTTTAATTTTAGCACGGGCAATCAACTGACCGGGTTTTAAGTTTTTAGGACAGAGCTCATTGCCCAAATCATAGTAAGGATAATCACCATTCTTAGGATCATAATTACCATCACCATCCACATCCATAAAAGGAGCTAAATAATATGCCTGACCCTTGGATTTGTCACCATGGGCAGGCCAATCAATAATTGACTTGGGAATAACATAATTAGGATAAGCAGCTTTATCAGCCCACCATGCCAGAAATTCCTGTACTTCTGCACGGGTTATAGGAAATAATTTATCATATTGAGCACAGGTTACAGCATCAATAGCAGCCGTTCCATCCACTGTTAAAGGACCAGGCCAAAAGTCATTTTTCACATGGGAAGGATTTTGAGTTCCTTGTCCATACCGATAAGCAGCCAGCTTGAGGTTATTGTTAACATCAATTCCCCCGATCCAGAGGGAGGTTGAAAACATGGCCGTCTTTTTGGAACCTTTCGGAATCTCATATTCAGCATTTTCTATAAACCATCCGTTCCCATAAGAATACATAATAGTCCTGACATTATTAATATCAAGATATTTAGAACTTGAACCAGCAGCACACCCGGCAGCCGTTTCTTTAATCGTACCGGTACTCTTGGAACTTCCGTTGTGAACTTCCTCTGCAAACACGGCATTTGTCACCCACATAGAGCAGAGTGCAATCACTACAAAGCAAAGTATATTTTTCATAGTTGCATTATTTTTTAATATACCAAAGTTTCTTCTCATAACCATCCTCAACAAGTTAGAAATTAAACATAACACCCAGCCGGATTGTCCGCGGTGAACTGTAGCGATAAGGACTGTTCATCTGAATCGAATACAGATCACGGTAAGCTTGGGGATCTACCTGCTGGCTTATAGCATTTTGCCATTCAGGTGCCGAAAGGAAACCATCATCATTGGCAGTACCGGTAGCCGGATAAACAGAAGTAACAGTCTTAGTATTTAATAAGTTCGAGAATTCAATATAGACATTGATTGTGCCCATATTTTTCTTGTTTAAAGCAAAATTAAAATCTTTATCTACCCGGGCATTAATAAGGAATTGCCAAGGTAAACGGGCACCATTGATACTACCCTGAATAACACCCATAGTACCATAAGGCAGAATCTGGCTTGTTTTAGTATAGGGTGTTCCTGAACCTCCGGTTAACGTAAAGTTAGCTCCCAAATTGGAAAGGACTTGAACAGGTGCTTTTCCACTTTTTTTCCGGTTAATCACCGGTCCGTTGTAATCTTTTCCACTTCCCCAACGATAGTCGAGACTAACGTTAAACTGGTGGCGCTGATCAAAATTCAGAGGATTAAGCGTACGTAAGTTGGGTTGATCGGAACGAATGATCGTTGAAGCTGCATCAGGATCGGATCCCGTTCCTTCAGCAAACTGTAGGGTGTAATTGAAGCGCAGACGGACATTGCCAGTACGACGAAGATCGTAAGTAATTGTTAATCCTTTAACGGTACCAAAATCAATGTTTGTATAAGAGTAATAAGTTTTAGGATAGGCTCCCGACAAACGATACTGCTGTATCTGATCTCGCATTTCGCGATAAAATACTGCCAACTTCAAAGAGGAAGCATTGTTAATTTTCTGTTGGAATCCCAACTCATAATCGATGGTTTTTTCCGGTTTCAGGTTGGGGTTATTGATTGTTCCCGAACTACCTGTTACACCAATGTAATAGTAGGCCACCGGGTCAATCTGAACATCCGCTGTGGAAGGCCGTTGAGTAAGAATATCGTAGTGAGCATAAAAAAGTGCATCATCAGAAATCGGGAAAGAAAAGGAAATACGAGGCATAAAATTAGTCTGCGGATCATAATCCTGAAATACATTTGAAGTAACCGTTTTATTTGATGGATCTACCAGATAAGGCTGAACCCCATTGCCACGGTCGAGCATTCTTACAGGGTCGGTAATCGGACTTCCTTCAGCATTAAACCAGTTGCTTCCACTCCGGTATCCGGTGATGGATGTAGGATTACTGGCATCATCAACATAAACCACATAATCACTACCAATCCCTGAGGGATGATTAATGGTTTGTCCATTCATTTGAGTTACTTCTCCTGCTGTTTTTGCAGGGAAAAACAGATAAGGATCTTTGAGAACCGATTGATTGGCATCAAACCGGTCAACACGCAAACCAATGTTAAAGATTAGATCCTTAAAAGCAAATTTATCCTGGATGTAACCAGCAATATAAATGGGTTGGTAAGCACCAATGGGATGCGTATAATCGCCATTGGCATCTCTGGCTGTAAAGAAATCATCAAAGCTGGGTTGGCTGCTCAACTTATTTCCTTTATAATCATACCCGGAATAATAAACTACCGGAGCTCCGTCTTTTAATAATTCATCAGCGCTGAACATGTCGATGGATAGCAGTTGCTCACTGGGTTTAACTGTATGAAGCTCCATGTTTTTATCATAATAACTAATGGTATTATTAGAAAAATTATAGGAGTCAATGTCGATCCAGTCAGTTCCATCTACTGGAAGTCCTAATTTTTTTCTTAAATTGATATCGAAAGTTTGCTGAAGCGTTGAAACATATTTTCGATTATAATTAATGGTATCCATAAAAACGCCATTTCGGGTTACCTCGATCGGATTGTTTAAATCAAGGTCTGCTAATTGGGCATTTGTCAAACCACGCATGGTTTCCCAAAGATAAATCCCGTAATTGGTATAACTGGAACTCTTCCGTTGCTGATATTGTAATCCCAATTGAATTTCATGATTGCCAAAGTCGGCGGCAAAAGAAGCATTTACAGCAATCTGATCACTGGTACTTTGAGCATATCCATTGGGACGATCACCAATGTTCGACCACATGTTATAAGGAGCAAAGGGTTCCAGACCATTCACCAGACCACGTCCTGAAATGATCTCGTTAAGATTTTCGTAGTGACCAGTGGGGTCATCAAAGAAACCATAATATTGCTGAGTCCAGTTTGAAGATTCCGGGTTAATATCCGATCCTCTGAAAAGAACTATGGTATCGCGGGTTCCATTCTGGAGGTGCGCCCATTTTTTAGCAATGGTATCGTATGCCAGACTAGAGGTATAGGCACGGATTGAATTGGTTGTGAAACTTCCAACATACCCATATTTAAAATAATCATTTTTATGCTCGGCATCTTCAGTTTTTGCAAAAGACCTGGTAAAGTCAGCGCCAATAGAATAATAGATATTTTTTACAAATGATTTGCTGTCGGGAGAAGTAGGAAAACGTTGGGTAAACCGTGCATTGACACGCCAGGTATTACCGTTGGCATGGGAGTTGTTTTGCCAGTTCAGCAAAGAATTTCCAAAGGCGAAATTGCGGTTATCATACCAGGTAAAAGTACCTCCAACAGAGAGGTTGATCGTAGGAGAAACCCGAAAGTCAAGTTTTCCGGAAACGTTGATATTAGTTCCCGAAGAATTCAAGGTGCTTTTAGTTTGTTCCATTTGGTTGTATGTTAAAAACTCGGCATTATAAAAGACTGCCTGGTTTGTACCATACAAACGCAACGGGTTTACCTTTAAATAATCCTGTACATCATCGGTAACTTTCCATAATTGGAAAGCAGAAGGAGCTCCATCTTTTTGATAGATTAAATCACCGGCAACGAAGAAACCCATTACTGGAGTTTTGGTACCCCTTACAGTATCTCTCTTTGAAAAAATCGGTCCTGTAAAATTCAATCCCAACCGGTTATATCCGAAAGCATCTAAATATTGTGAAGTCTGAAGATCAACACCCCCAGAAAAATCCTTAGAAGGCCCTTTGGTTGTTACATTAATAATACCTCCAGTGGCATCCCCGTAAGCTGCCGGAGTTCCACCTAAAATAACTTCAACTTGTTCAATAGCTGATTGAGGAAGGGAGTTACTCCCCGTTACGCGCATACCATCTATATAATACACAGTTCCTGAAGACCGTTGTCCACGCATACTGGTGATATTCCCATTGGCATCCGTGGTAACACCACCTACAGTAGTTGCAACTGCAGAAGCTGACTTGTTGGCCATCTTTGAAATTTCTTCCGACGTAACCGTACCACCTGAGGTCGTCTGGTCCTTGGAAATCAAAGGAACTTTGTACTGAACGATTTCAACTTCGTTCAGGGTTGTGGTAGAAACCTCTAACTCAAGGTTCTGAAACGTGATCTTGTCGGGCATGATCACAATACCTTGATACATAAAAGGCTTATAGCCTACGAAACTGGCCTTTAAATCTACTTTTCCGGGAGGAACCGGCTTAATCTGGAAATTACCGTCAAAGTCAGAAGTAGATCCACCCACCTGGACTCCACCAACTTCAACTACAACATTGGCAAAAGAGATTGGTTCTTTGGTCTTTTTGTCAACAATTTTTCCCTTGATCGTGCCAGACCCGGTTTGTGAAAATACCAACAAACTTGTTGCCAGTACAAATCCAATAGATAACAGTAAATTTCTTAACATACCATAAAATTTTATGTTAGATTATAAATGCGCTAAAAAAGAGCGTAAAAGTAATAATTATTTAAAATCTAATGTAAAATTATTGCTTTGAACGGGAAATATATAACCATTCTAAATTAGAGAATGTAGTCCGAAATAATTCGGCACTATTTTCCTGAAATCAAATTAGATACCTGTAACAAAAAGCGGTTTACCGGGAAAGTGGAGTGCTCTTTTTTGCTGATTTTCTGGTCTGTTTCATCCGGGCTTTTGTATCCTTTGATTGCATTTTTCGATGCCGGAGTACCGCCTGATCATATTGTTTCTTAGCCAATTTCTTTTTCTTTTCCCGTTCACGTTCAATTTTTTTTTGATTTACCTTCGATTCCTGCGGAGTAAATGAAAAAAGCACGGGAAGGATCAGAAAAACAAGAAGGAGAAGGTACCTTTTCATATAATATTGTGTGTGAATTAACGTTAAAATCTGGAAATTCGTATCATGAACCATCCATTTTGTCCCGGAAAATTTCGTTTGGTTTTATTTTTTAGCCTCGTACTCTTCTGGGGGGTATCCTGTAAGAAAGAAGAATCAGCTCCTGAAATTCCATATATCTATGTTAATTTCAGTCTTAATCCGAACAGCACTCAATATATCAATCTTAATTCGGTAAATGGATGGGAAACGGTAACCGGAGGTTATAACGGAATTCTAATTTTCAGAAAATCAGTGAATGAGTTTGTGGCATTCGAAAGAGCCTGCCCGTATGATCCATTAGCAGAGGGAGCTCAAATCAAGGTGGACAAATCCGGAATTACCTGCACCTGCCCGATATGTGGCTCAAAATTTATCATGACCGATGGTACTCCTTATGACGGCCCCTCACACTACTCCCTGAAACAATATCAAACCCTCTACGACGGCCTTCTGCTTTACGTAACAAACTAAATTTTAATTAATTCCTAATTCCTAATTCTTAATTCCTAATTCTTAATTATTTTAGTATCTGTAATGCTCCGCCTTATACGGACCTTCAACGGGAATGCCAAGATAATCAGCCTGTTCTTGAGTCAGTTTAGTCAGTTTAACACCCAGTTGTTCGAGATGCAAACGGGCAACCTCTTCGTCAAGCCTCTTAGGTAAACGGTATACATCCACCTCAAACTTGTTTTTCCAAAGTTCAAGCTGAGCCAGCGTTTGGTTTGTAAATGAATTCGACATCACAAACGAAGGATGACCCGTAGCACATCCCAGATTCACCAAACGACCTTCAGCCAGCAAATAAATTGCTTTTCCGTCGGGATAAATATATTTATCAACCTGTGGCTTGATATTGATCTTCTTTATTCCTGGCCAGTGGTTCAACTCATCTACCTGGATTTCATTATCGAAATGTCCGATGTTACAAACGATCGTTTCATCCTTCATTTTCGAAAGATGTTCCGCGGTGATCACATTTTTATTACCGGTAGTGGTCACAAAAATATTACCTTCTTTCAAGGCATTTTCAACAGTAGTTACTTCAAATCCCTCCATGGCGGCCTGCAAGGCACAAATCGGGTCAATTTCAGTAATCAATACACGAGCTCCATAAGACTTCATGGACCGGGAACACCCTTTTCCAACATCTCCATATCCCAACACTACGACCACTTTTCCTGCGATCATCACATCGGTAGCCCGTTTGATGCCATCAGCCAGCGATTCACGACAACCATACAGATTGTCGAATTTCGATTTGGTAACGGAATCATTCACGTTAATTGCGGGAACCAGCAAAGATCCTTTTTCTTTCATCTGATAAAGCCGGTGAACCCCGGTCGTAGTTTCTTCTGAAACACCTTTCAGATCAGCAACCGTTCGTATCCACCTGGTTTTATCTTCAACATAAATTTCCTGTAATTGCTTCATAAATGCAGTTTCATCGGCATTACCTGAAGCAACTTTCAACAATTCAGGATGTTTCTCTACCTCAAACCCTTTGTGAACCATCATCGTGGCATCTCCACCATCATCAACAATAAGATTCGGACCCTTCCCTTCCGGGAATTTGAGTGCCATTTGGGTACACCACCAATATTCATCAAGCGTCTCCCCTTTCCATGCAAAAACCGGAATTCCGGTCGCTGCAATCGCAGCCGCAGCATGATCCTGCGTGGAAAAAATATTACAACTGGCCCAGCGTACATCAGCACCCAATTCCGACAGGGTTTCAATCAGCACGGCGGTTTGAATGGTCATGTGCAAAGAACCACTGATACGTGCCCCTTTTAAGGGTTTATCCTTGGCATATTTGTGTCGAATCGACATCAAACCTGGCATTTCCTTCTCAGCTATTTCAATTTCTTTTCTGCCCCAATCAGCCAGCGTCATATCTGCAACTTTGTATTTCAAATCTTTGTGAAAAGTGACATTTTCCATTTTCGGGTGTTTTTTATTCAATAGGGCGGCAAAAGTAATAAAATTTCCCATTCAAAAGCTGAATAAATCGTATTTTTGGCATACCTTGTGATTGATATATACGATTATGCCGCTAATCAAAACACTTTACAAACCGGATCAAACTGTAACGGGGATCTGGCACATCACTGAATCATCCGACCTTTTGCTTTCACAACTCGATTTAAGTAAAGAAGAACTAAAACAGTATCTTCGCTTTTCTCATGACCTCAGAAAAAGACAATGGCTGGCTTATCGTTGTATCCTTAAACAAATCCTCTTCCCCGATTCTAACGAGTTGGCCTATGATGAATTTGGAAAACCCCGGTTAATACATTCTCCGTTCGCAATTTCAGTTACCCATGCCGGCGACTATGCTGCTGCAATCTGTAGTAAGAAAATTACGGTTGGAATCGATATCGAAAAAATGAGAGACCGTATTGAACGGGTCAAGGACCGTTTTCTTTCTCCTCAAGAATTGGAACAGATCGGACCTCACCCCTCTCTTGAATTGCTTTATATATATTGGTGTGCAAAAGAATCTCTTTATAAACTGAATGGCAAACCCGACCTTGATTTTAAAAACGATATCCGGATTAATGCATTTGGTTACCTTTGCAATGTTTCACACACTTGTACCGCTACGCTTGCCTTAGGCAATACCTCCTTAGGATGTTCCTTTTACTATCAGTTGATGGATGATTATATGATGGTTGTGGCATATTCAAATAGCGAAATGGGGAAATAGCAAAATGGTGACGAAGGATCTATATAAAGAAATAGAGAAACGGGTATTGGTAATGGACGGTGCCATGGGAACCATGATCCAGCAATATAAACTGGATGAAACTGAGTTCAGAGGGGCCCGTTTCAAGGATTTCCCCATATTGGTAAAAGGGAACAATGACCTGCTGGTGCTTACCCAACCCGGAATAATTCGTAAAATCCATGAATCTTATATTAGTGCCGGGGCCGATATCATCGAAACCTGTACCTTCAACTCCAACCGTATTTCCCTGGCCGACTACCAGATGGAAGATCTGGCTTATGAAATCAACCTTACCGCAGCCAAATTAGCCAGGGAGGCAGCGCCTCACAATTGGATTGCGGGATCCATCGGCCCCACCAATAAAACAGCCTCCTTATCTCCCGATATTCTAAATCCTGCTTTCAGAGCCATCTGCTTCGACGACCTTTACCAGGCATACCGGGAACAAACCCGGGGATTGCTCGATGGAGGGGTAGATTTATTAATTGTAGAAACCATTTTCGATACACTCAACGCAAAGGCGGCATTGATTGCAATCTTCGACGAACTGGAAGCTAGAAAAAACCTTCAACCTGAAACCTGGAACCAGAAACCCGAAACTTCATTCCCGGTCATTGCCTCCGTAACCATCTCCGATGCTTCTGGTCGTACTCTTTCGGGTCAGACCCTTGAAGCTTTTCTTTTTTCCCTTTCTCATTTTAACCTCTTTGCTCTTGGGCTGAACTGCTCAATGGGAGCAGAGGAGCTTCGCCCCTACCTGGAAGAATTATCCGCCAAAAGCCATTTCCCCGTTATTGCTTATCCCAATGCCGGGCTCCCAAACCAATTCGGGGAATATGAGCAGTCTCCTTCCGAAATGGCCTGCTATGTAGAAGATTTTTTGAAAGATGGATTACTAAACATCATCGGGGGTTGTTGCGGAACCACCCCCGAACATATCCGCATTTTTTCGAATCTGGCATCTAACGCTACGCCACGGGTTCCACCTCAACGCCCTCATGAATTGCACCTCAGCGGATTAGAACCTCTGATTGTTTTTAAAGGCAGTAATTTCATCAACATCGGAGAAAGAACCAATGTGAGTGGTTCCAAAAAATTCGCCAGACTGATCAGGGAGGAAAAATATGAAGAGGCGCTTTCCATTGCACGCCAGCAGGTAGAAAGTGGAGCCCAGGTAATCGATATCAGCATGGATGAAGCCATGCTTGATGCCGAAAAAGCAATGGTAAATTTTCTAAACATGATAGCCTCCGACCCGGAAGTTGCCCGGGTCCCCTTCATGATCGACTCCTCTAAATTCTCTGTTATTGAAGCGGGATTGAAATGTATTCAGGGAAAATCCATTGTGAATTCAATCAGCTTAAAAGAAGGAGAAAAACCTTTCCGGGAACATGCCGCTTTACTGAGGAAATTTGGTGCTGCTGTAGTGATCATGGCCTTCGATGAAGAGGGACAGGCTACTTCTCTCGACCGAAGAATCAACATTGCAAACAGGGCATACGAAATCCTGACAAAAGAGTTGAATTATCCACCGGAAGATATCATTTTTGACCCCAATATCCTTACCATTGCTACCGGCATTGAAGAACACAATAACTATGCTGTTGAATTTCTCAAAGCTACCCGATGGATAAAAAAAAACCTTCCCTATTCAAAGGTTAGCGGAGGAATCAGCAATCTTTCATTTTCTTTCCGTGGCAATGAACAGGTACGCGAAGCAATGCATTCCGTTTTTCTCTACCATGCCATTAAAGCAGGGCTCGATATGGGAATTGTCAATGCCGGAGCGCTTACGGTATATGATGAAATCCCCTCCGATTTATTACATCTGACAGAAGATGTAATCCTGAACCAGCGAAAAGATGCAACAGAACGTCTGCTGGCTTATGCCGATCAAATGAAGGTGCAAGTTACCAAAGAAGCCACCTTGGCCGAATGGCGGCTTCTCCCTGTGGCGGAACGTCTGAAACACGCGTTGGTAAAAGGAATTACCGATTATATCGATGAGGACATTGATGAAGCCATGCCTTTATTTGATACCGCCATCAAAATTATTGAGGGCCCATTGATGGGAGGAATGAATCATGTTGGCGATCTTTTTGGTGCCGGAAAAATGTTTTTACCCCAGGTAGTGAAAAGCGCCCGGGTGATGAAAAAGGCAGTTGCCCACCTGGCTCCCCGATTGGAAGCAGAAAAAGCAAACCGGAAAGGAGAGATACAAAATAACGGAAGAATATTATTGGCTACCGTAAAAGGAGATGTACACGATATCGGAAAAAATATTGTAAGCGTTGTCCTTGGCTGTAATAACTATGAAGTAATCGACCTCGGAGTAATGGTCCCGGCTGATAAAATCATCGCTGCTGCAAAAGAAAAAAAAGTTGAGATCATTGGTTTAAGCGGATTGATTACCCCTTCATTAGAAGAAATGGCCTACGTTGCCAAAGAGATGGAACGGCTGAACTTTACCATCCCGCTATTGATTGGGGGTGCAACGACCTCCGAAATCCATACCGCAGTCCGGATTGATCCCTATTATTTCCATCCGGTAATTTATGTAAAAGATGCATCCAAAGCAGTTGGCATAGTTGCAAAACTTCTTTCTCCTGATACCAAAGAAAAGTATGGTTCTTCAATTAAAAAGAAATATCAGGAAATAAGGACTCAATATGATAAAAAAGGAAGTAATGAATATCTCCCCCTGACGGATGCACGCAAAAACAAACTGAAGATCGATTGGAAGAATTATTGTATCTATAAACCACTTTTAACCGGGAAAAAATTCTTTTATGATTATCCTCTTTCGGAAATTGAACCCTATATTGATTGGACCTCCTTTTTTCACACCTGGAAAATGAATGGTCGGTATCCTGCTATCTTTTCCGATCCGGCAAAAGGGATGGAAGCCCGAAAAATATTTAATGATGCCCGTCGGCTGCTCGATACTATTATCCACAATAAAATGTTGATAGCCCGTGCCGTGGTTGGATTTTTTCCTTGCAATACGGTTGGCGACGACATTGAGGTATATTCCGATGAAAACCGGACAAAAACGATCCGGGTTTTCCGTTTCCTTCGTAACCAGCAGGTCAAAGAACCCGGTCAGCCCAATCTTTGTCTGGCTGATTTCGTTGCCCCAAAAGACTCCGGAGTGGTGGACTACCTGGGTGGATTTGCTGTAACTACAGGTCTGGGCGTTGAAGAATGGGTGGATAATTACGAACAGGAACTTGATGACTATGATGTGATCCTGATAAAGGCCCTGGCCGATCGACTGGCCGAAGCCTTTGCCGAACTGATACACCAACGGGTCCGTAAGGAATTCTGGGGTTATGTTCAGGATGAAAAATTGGATATTCCTTCTTTATTAAAGGGAAAATATCAGGGAATACGTCCGGCTCCGGGTTATCCCGCTTGCCCGGAACACTCTGAGAAAAGGACCTTGTTCGATTTGCTGGAAGCGGATAAAAAAGTCGATATTCAATTGACCGAAAATTTCGCTATGTATCCTGGTGCTTCCGTATGTGGCTATTATTTTTCTCATCCTCTCGCTCAATACTTTAACCTGGGGCAGATCAGTAAAGACCAGGTATCGGACTATGCAAAACGAAAAAGTATTAGCTTTGAACACGCCGAAAAAATGTTACTAACCAATCTGAATTACTGATATGCGCGTTATTGATTTATTGAATAAAGCTGATAAAACCCTTTTCTCCTTTGAACTTCTTCCCCCATTACGGGGTCATAATATTAGCAGCATATACCGCACCATCGATCCCCTGATCGAATTCCACCCCTCTTTCATCAACGTAACCTATCATCAGGAGGAGGTTATCTACAAAAAACATGAAACCGGGTTATTGGAGAAAAAAACCATCCGTAAGCGACCGGGCACGGTTGCTATTTCCGCTGCAATCAAATACAAATACCCCACGGTCGAAGTGGTCCCACACCTTATCTGTGGCGGATTTACCAAAGAAGAAACCGAATATGCCCTGATTGATTTTCATTACCTGGGAATCGATAACATTTTAGCCTTGCGTGGTGATGCTCCTAAAAATCAACGAACCTTCACCCCCGAAAAAAATGGCCATGCTTATGCGAATACGCTGGTGGCACAAATCGCCAACATGAACAAAGGGAAATATCTGGATGAGGATATGCTCAATACATTCAACACGAACTTTTGTGTCGGAGTAGCCGGATATCCTGAAAAACATATTGAATCACCAAATCTGGCTTATGATCTGCATTACCTTAAAGCCAAAATTGATGCCGGTGCCGAGTATATCATCACCCAGATGTTTTTCGACAATAAAAAATATTTCAATTTTGTCGAAGCCTGCCGTAAAGAAGGAATCATGGTTCCCATCATTCCGGGGCTGAAATCCATTGCCACAATCAAAGAAATCAATATTCTTCCACAAGTCTTTAATATTGACATTCCGGAAGACCTCGTAAGGGAAGTGATGAAATGTACAACCAACGAAGAAGCATTTCGCACCGGAATTGAGTGGAGCATTGCCCAGTCAAAAGAATTAATCAAATACGGAGTCCCGGTTTTGCATTATTTTACCGTAGGTGTCTCCGACAATATCCGTCAAATAGTCAAAGCTGTTTTTTAAATACCCATGATAACCATTTACAAAGCATTACAGAAAAAATCAGCAGCTAATAAAAAACAATTGGCTGTGCTGATCGATCCCGATAAAGCATCGTTGACCTCTCTGAAAAAAATCGTGAAACTTGCCAATCAGGCCAATATTGGTTACTTTTTCCTGGGCGGGAGCCTCCTGATGAAAAACCCACAGGAAGAAGTGATTATTTTCCTTCGTGATCATACGGATATTCCGGTACTACTTTTCCCGGGCAACAATCTTCAGCTGAATGATAAAGCACATGGAATCCTGTTGCTTTCTCTTATTTCAGGCCGTAATGCAGAAATGCTTATCGGCCGGCATGTGATATCCGCCCCTTTCCTCAAAACCAGTCACCTTGAAATACTGCCTACTGGATATATGCTCATCGACAGCGGTTGTACCACCACTGTTGCCTACATGAGCAACACTACGCCCCTTCCGGCCAACAAACCCGAAATTGCTGCCTGCACTGCAATGGCAGGCGAAATGCTGGGTTTAAAGATTATTTATATGGATGCAGGGAGCGGAGCCAGAAACCCGGTACCAGCCCCAATGATCGCAAAAGTCAAAGAATCCGTCAACATTCCGTTGATCATTGGCGGAGGAATTTGCACCCCTGCCCTTGCGAAAACAGCCTGGCAATCGGGTGCCGATATTGTTGTTGTTGGAAATGCCATTGAAAAAGACCCGACGCTGATTGCACAAATCGCCCGGGAAATAGAATAAATAAACCCGAAATTTTAGTTATTATGTACAGATCCTTTATCCTGGTATTGCTGCCTCTTCTTCTTTCGCTAACTGTAAGCGCCCAGTCGAAACTACTTACCGTTGAGGATGCCTCCAACATGAATCCCAAACTGAATCCTGCCTCTCTGAGCCAATTACAATGGCGCCCTGGCACTTCAGATTTTCTTTTCGTAGCCAAAAACAATCTTGTTGTGGGTAACGCTGAGTCAACCGGACAAGACACACTCGTCCGCCTGAGCGATATGAATACCATACTAAAATTTTCCCATCAGGAAACGTTGAAACGATTTCCTTTGATCACCTTTCTCAACAAAGATCAGTTTTATTATACCACAGGGAATAAACTTTTTTTATGCGATCTGATGAAAAATTCCCTGACTGTTGTCAATACCTGGAACGACAAAGCCGAAAACATCGACATATCAACTCCCGGGTTTAAGGTTGCCTATACCCTCGACAACAATCTATATCTTTCATCCGAAGGCAAAGAAATTCCCCTTACAACCGAAAAAAACAAAGGTATTCTATATGGATCCAGCCGGGTCCACCGTAACGAATTTGGAATTGAAAAAGGAACCTTTTGGTCTCCGCGCGAAAATTATCTCGCTTTCTACAGGATGGATGAGTCCATGGTTGCCGATTATCCCCTTGTAGATATCTCGACCCGAATTGCAACCCTGCAACCGGTTAAATATCCAATGGCCGGAATGACCAGCCATAAAGTCACCGTCTGTGTTTATAATATCTCAACAAGTAAAACCATTGTTCTGCAAACCGATTCCACAATGGAATACCTCACCAACATTACCTGGTCACCCGATGAAAAATATATCTACATTGCTTGTCTGAACCGGGATCAGAACCACCTGCAATTAAATAAATACGACCCTCGTGACGGATCTTTGGTAAAAACTTTGTTTGAAGAAACCAGCACTGCTTATGTAGAACCCATGCATGGACCGGTATTTTTGAATAATGACCCTACCCGGTTTGTGTGGCAAAGTCAACGCGATGGATTCAATCATCTCTACCTGTATAATGCCGATGGTTTGTTGATCCGGCAACTGACAAAAGGGCCATGGGTTGTGCTTGATTTTCTGAAATTTGATGATCAAAACAAAAAAGCATTCTTCTTTTGTAATAAAGATAATCCCCTGGGTCGTCAATTATATATGACAGATCTGAAAAAAGAAGAGGTATCTCCTGTAACCCGAGCCCCGGGAACCCATGCTGCAAAGGTCTCCGACAATGGAAATTATATTCTCGACAGCTACAATAGCTGTACCGTTCCACGGCAGGTCGAAATTCTGGATGCTACAGGAAAATCACTCCAGGTTTTGCTTTCGGCAGAAAATCCGTTGAAAGAATACAAGTTGGGTGAAACCCGCCTCTTTACATTGAAAAATGAAGCTCATGTTGATCTTTATTGCAGGCTGATCAAACCTGTTGATTTCGATTCCAATAAGAGATATCCCGTTATTATCTACGTTTATGGCGGTCCCCATTCGCAACTTGTAACCGATACCTGGCTCGGCGGGGGAGGTCTTTTTCTCAACTACCTGGCCGATTTGGGATATGTGGTATTTACTTTGGATAATCGTGGAACTTCCAATCGTGGAGCGGCTTTTGAACAAGCAATATTCCGGAACCTGGGGAGGGCTGAAGTCAGTGACCAGATGGTTGGCTTAAAATATTTGAAATCGTTACCCTATGTTGATTCAACACGCGTGGGTTTGAATGGATGGAGTTACGGAGGATTCATGACCATCTCCCTTTTCCTGAAAAATCCGGGTACCTTTAAAGTCGCCGTTTGCGGGGGTCCTGTTATTGATTGGAAATATTATGAGGTAATGTACGGTGAACGGTATATGGACACCCCACAAAGCAACCCCGATGGATATAAAAATGCCTGTTTGCTTAATGATGTCAAAAATCTGAAAGGGAAACTGCTCATTATTCACGATTACCAGGATGAAACCGTAGTTCCTCAAAATTCGCTGGTTTTTTTGAAAAAATGTGTGGATGAAGGAAAACAAGTAGATTATTTCATTTATCCGGGACACGAGCACAATGTCAGGGGAATTGACCGGGTGCATTTGAATCAAAAAATGACTCAATACTTTCAGGAATACCTCTAACAACCATCATTTTTCATCCTCTCCTGGTATTTACTTTCTATTTCAATGATATTGAATTAGTTATAGATTCATCGATGAAAATCAACCGTTCATCGGGTAAAATCCTTTCCTAAACGATTTTCTTTGTATTTAGTCTAAATTAGCCGTAAATTTGCCGTCATTAATTTAATAATCAACTATTTGTTAAATTTATGTTAAGAATTTATGAAACTGTAACGTTTAATCAAACGACTCGTCTCATAGCCATAAAATCAAAAAACACAGAAAAATGAAAACACACTATATGATTTCCGCACTAATTATCCTTCAGATGAATGCATTTGCCTTTGGACTGGAAACCACCACCCGGGTTAATGTTAATGAAGGAACAGACGTATTATCCACCAAATCGTTGGCTCCAGTATTACCCAAAGAGGCCACATTTGAAAACAACGACGAAGATTCAACGCTCTATCTCATTAAAACATTAGCTCCCAAACCACCTGCTGAAGCAGATTTTAATGATGAACCTTTGAACGCCCGCTAATACCCCAACATATATTTCCCCTGAAGACAGAGAGGCCGCCCGGCAAGGTGGCCTCTCTGTCTTTTTGGGAGCCATTTTGCACTACAATAATGCCGGTAACGAAACGGGCCGATAAGTCATTTTATTAAATTAATTTTTTCAATATCAAAAAAAATATCCGTACCTTGTAAAATTATCATTGATTTCATATTCAGCAATAAAACAAACGCCTAATGAAAAAAGACACTTTGGAGTACAGGATGATGCAAGAGCAACAACGATCAAAAATCTCCGAGTTAAGACTATTATCAGGGTCAATAATTGGTAAGTATCCCATAACCCTTGATGGGGGTAAAACAACCATCTTTATTTCTGATAAAAACAAAGAGTCCGAAACAAGAGAGCGGTATGAAATGCGACAATATAGCAGATTTAATCTCTATTCTAAAAAACCAAAATAAGAATTAGAGCGGTCATTAATCATTTATCAGATTCCTGACGAAACAAGACCTACTCATTTGACAGACATAGTAAAATTGGGAAAGTGAAGAAAGTGATAGAAAAAAGAGTTAGGAAAAGATAAATGATCGGACGCATTAAAAAGTCCGGGTTGTGGTAGAAATTTAATTTGTATTGATAGAGCCACTCAAGGGACTTGAACCCTCGACCTGCTAATTACGAATCAGCTGCTCTACCAACTGAGCTAAAGTGGCAGTCTAAAAAGTCGGGATGAGAAGACTCGAACTTCCGACCCCCACGTCCCGAACGTGGTGCGCTAGCCAACTGCGCTACATCCCGCTATTGAACGCACAAAAGTACAACATTTTTTTAGACTGTCAAATACAATTTGATTCTCTCTCTTTCCTCCTTTTTCATTCAATATTTAACATTCTGTTAACGCTTTACCATATCGTGTAAATCATCTTTTTAATACCTTTGCATCTGGTTTAGAACCTTTGATTGCTGGTTGGTTCCGGAGCATGATCATCCGGATAAATTTTGTACATCTCACATGGAAAAATCGTTGAAGAGTATATATGTTTTCACACTCCTGCTTGCGTTTCTTTTTACCTCTTGCGGTAATGGAAAAAATCAACAGGGTACCCGGCAAAATGCCACTCAGGTGGTTGAAGGTTTTATTGTAAAACCATCTTTGCTTGAACCTACAATTACTGTTTCAGGAACCTTAAAATCGTTCGAGGAAACAGTGCTGATGCCCGATATTTCAGGCCGTGTAGTGATGATCAATCTCCCGGAAGGAAAATTTATTAAAAAAGGCACCTTATTGGTTAAACTTTTCGACGCTGACCTCCAGGCCAGCCTTCGTAAATTGCAAACACAACTGGAAATCGCTCGCCAAACCAAGAAACGGCAGGCTGAACTTCTCACCGTTAGCGGCATCAGTGAACTTGAATATGATCAAACCACCCTTCAGGTTAATGCCATCAGCGACGATATCGAAGTACTCAAGGCCCAAATCAGCAAAACGGAGGTTCTTGCTCCTTACGACGGAGTGATCGGGCTAAGAAACATCAGCCTGGGAACCCAGGTAACCCCAAGTACTCCGCTTACCACAATCCGCGATGCCAACCATCTCAAACTTGACTTCAGTGTTCCTGAAAAATACAGTCAGGATATTTATGACGGCAAGATGATCAGTTTTTCAGTTCAGGGTGCCGATACCTCTTTCCCTGCCCATATTATGGCTGCGGAAAATGGAATCGAAGCTGCTACCCGTAACCTGCGGGTGCGTGCCGTGGTAAACGGACAGTTTTCCGAACTCCGGCCCGGAGTCTTTGCAACGGTTGAAGTACCCCTCGCTATCATCCCGGATGCCTTGATGATTCCTACCCAATCTGTGATCCCTCAGGAACGTAATAAGAAAGTCATTGTGGCACGCAATGGAAAAGCTCTTTTTGTAACCATCCTGACAGGAACACGACGATCAAAAGACATAGAGGTTGTTTCGGGGCTGAATGCCGGTGATACAATCGTGACCACAGGAATTCTTTTCCTGCGACCCAACTCCATTCTGAAATTTTCAAAAATTCATTGATCCCGCCGGGAATATCTGATAAAACTGGTCTCATGACAATATCCGATTTTGCGTTAAAACACCCGGTTACCTCTATCGTAATGAGCCTCGTCATCATTTTGTTCGGTGTTGTGGGCTTTACTTCCCTTGGAGTACGTCTATATCCTGCAATAGACCCACCTACCATCAATGTTCAGACAACCTATACCGGTGCAAATCCCGAGATCATTGAATCGCAAATTACCGAACCACTTGAAAAAGCCATAAACGGGATTGAGGGCATTAAATCAATCTCTTCTTCCTCCTCCACAGGAAGCAGTACCATTGTGGTGGAGTTCAATGTGGGCGCTGATCTTGAAAAAGCGGCCAACGATGTACGGGATAAAACATCCCAGGCCGCCAGAAGCCTCCCTCAGGATATCGATGCTCCACCGGTAGTAAGTAAAGCCGATGCCAATTCCGACCCCATCATCACCGTTGCCGTTCAGAGCACCACCATGAATGCTCTCGAACTCAGCGATTATGCCGAAAATGTTCTGATGGAAAAACTCCAGACCATCCCCGGAGTGAGTTCTGTAGCCCTGTTCGGACAGAAACGTCCGGCTATGCGTCTATGGCTTAATCCCGATCGGATGGCCGCTTATAATCTCACAGCTCAAGATATCAACCAGGCCCTGGAAAAAGAAAACGTGGAACTCCCCAGCGGTAAAGTCCGTGGAAAAAACACTGAGCTGATCGTAAAAACATTTGGAAGACTGGTTACCGAGGACGATTTCAACAACATTATTATCCGTCAAACCAACGATCAGGTAATCCGCTTAAGTGATATCGGGGAAGCCATCCTGGGTCCTGAAAATGAAGAGACCCAGGTCAAACTAAACGGATCGGAAGGAATCAGTCTGGCGCTTATCCCTCTGCCCGGTGCCAACCATATCGAAATTGCCGATGAATTTTACAAACGGTTCAACCAGATTCAAAAAGAGATGCCGGCCGGAATGAAACTGGATATCGGCTATGATAAAACCAAATTTGTAAGACAATCGGTAAAAGATGTCGGAGAAACCTTGATCATTACCATTTCGCTGGTCATACTTATTGTCTTCCTGTTTTTTCGGAACTGGGTGATCGCCATACGGCCTCTGCTCGACATTCCGGTATCACTCATCGGTTCCTTTTTTATCATGTATGTTTTCGGTTTTTCCGTGAATGTGCTGACCATGCTCGCCGTTGTCCTTGCCACCGGGCTTGTAGTTGACGACGGGATTGTAGTTACCGAGAACATCTTTAAAAAAATCGAACTCGGGATGGATAAATGGGCAGCAGCTTTTTCAGGGACTCGTGAAATTCTCTTTGCCGTCATTTCTACCTCTTTTACCCTGGCCATCGTTTTCATCCCCGTTATCTTCCTCAGCGGATTTACCGGTAGGCTTTTTCGTGAATTCGGAATTGTGGTGGCCGGAGCTGTCCTTATCTCGGCCTTTGTTTCGCTAACCCTTACTCCCGTCCTTAATATCAAGTTGGGTGGCAGCCTTTCGCGGCACTCCCGGTTCTATGAAGCTACCGAGCCTTTTTTTGCAGGCTTAGATAAAATTTACAGGAAGACCTTAGCAATTTTTATCCGGAAAAAATATCTTACTTTCCTTATCCTTGGAGGTTGCATCACGTTGATCCTTGTTCTGGGAAGCACCCTGAAATCGGAACTAGCTCCGCTGGAGGATCACAGCATCATCCGAACCAGCGTAACTGCTCCCGAAGGAACCGATTTTGATTATATGCAAAACCTTATGGACAGGATATCACAAATGGTGATGGACAGCGTTCCTGAAGGACGGCTTATTTTCGCCAGAACAGCTACCGGATCGAGCGCCACAACCAATACGGGGGGGATGAATATTTTTCTTTCTGAACCCAATGAACGAAAAGCTACCCAGCAGCAAATTTATGACCGGCTTATCAAACTTTATAAAAAATTCCCTGAAGCGCGTATTATTCCAAACCAGGAACAAACAATTTCCACTTCCCTCTCAGGCGGATCTCAATTACCAGTCCAATTCGTGTTACAGAACCTTGATTTTGAAAAACTCCAGAAATTCGTCCCCAGGTTTCTTGAAGAAGCAAGAAAAGACAGTATTTTCGGGAATGTGGATGTCAATCTGAAATTCAACAAACCGGAACTGAACCTTACAGTAGACCGTCTTAAAGCAACCGACCTGGGTGTCAATGTAATGGATATATCCAATACCCTTCAGTTCGCCATGAGCGGTCGTAGGTACGACTATTTTCTCAGGAACGGGAAACAGTATTATGTGATCGGTCAGGTTGACCGTCCTTCCCGTAGTGAACCTTCCAATATCACTTCCCTTTATGTGAGGAACAATAACGGAACCCTGATCCAACTCGATAATCTGGTTAAAATGGAGGAAAACAGCAGCCCTCCTACTTTGTATCATTTCAACCGGTTCAAGTCGGCCACGGTTTCTGCTTCGCTTGCCAGTGGGCATACATTGGGTGAAGGAATTACTGAAATGCAGAAGATTTCTAAAAAAGTATTGGACGAATCCTTCCAGACTTCTTTGCTTGGGCCTTCCCGCGATTTTAATGAAAGCAGCTCCAACATCTCTTTTGCATTGGTGTTAGCCCTCATCCTGATCTATCTTATCCTGGCAGCCCAGTTCGAGAGCTTCCTCGACCCGTTCATTATCATGATGACTGTACCGCTTGCCATGGCAGGGGCTCTTTTGAGTCTCTGGATTACCGGAAATACACTCAACATCTTTTCAGAAATCGGAATGATCATGCTGATCGGGATTGTCACCAAAAACGGGATCCTGATTGTGGAATTCGCAAACCAAAAGCGGAAAACCGGATTGGTCAAAGCGGAAGCAGCCTTTGAAGCAGCAGCAGCCCGTCTTCGCCCCATTCTGATGACCTCTCTTGCTACCGTTTTCGGAGCATTACCGATTGCCCTTGCCCTTGGTGCCGGTTCCTCAAGTCGTGTTCCGCTTGGTGTGGTTGTGGTTGGGGGATTGCTCTTTGCCCTGATCCTCACGCTGTTTGTTATCCCCACCTTGTACATCCTGATGGCAAGTAAAAAAAACAGGGAAGAAATCATCGACCCGACAGAAATTGCAAAATGACGCGATCTTCCATGAAAAAAAACAATATCGTCTTCCTCCTCCTGATGCTCAGCGGTATTTCCGGCCTAGGACAGTCACTTCTGACTGTTGAGGATGCCATCGGGATGGCAATGAAACAAAACTACGATATCCTTATTTCCCATACCGCTGCCCGTATCAATTCGGTCAATAATACCGCCGGAAATGCCGGAATGCTTCCAGATATAGAACTCAATGCTTCCAATCTTTTTTCCCTCAACAATGTCTCTTCTGATTTATCAAGCGGAAACAAGATTACCTCAACAGATGCAAATTCAAATTCATTCTCCACCAGTGTTGGTTTGAACTGGACCTTGTTTGACGGAGGAAAGATGTTCATCACCAAGAAAAAACTTGACGAAATTCAAACACTTGGCGAAATCCAATTCAAAGATAAAGTGATGCAAACGCTCTATCAGGTAATTCTGGCATATTATGAAGTGGTAAGGCAAAAACAACAACTCACTTCCATTAACGAAGTGATCCGCTATAATAAAGAACGGGTCAATATCCTGCAAGCTAGTTTTAACGCAGGACTTGTCCCAAAAACAGATCTTCTGCAATCGCAGGTTGACCTGAATGTTTTCCTGGAAGATGCCATCGTTCAACAAACCGTGATCCTGAACTCGAAAAGAACGCTCAATCAATGGCTCTGCCGGAATGCGGATGTTCCCTTTGAAGTGGTTGACTCCATTGAACTCAATTACATCCCTGATAGCGCTGATCTGAACAAAAAAATCTTTTCACAAAACACACAGATACTCAGTTCCCAGAAACAAGTCGATGTGAGCAGCCTTGCGATCCGTGAATTTTCAGCCCAACGTTACCCCTGGCTCTCTCTTTCAGCCGGCTATAATTTTCAGCTAAGCAACAATACAGCCAGTACCGTATTAAAAAACAGGACATTCGGACCACAGATCGGAGGTTCATTCAACTTACCAATCTTTTATGGAGGATCTATCAGTCGCCAGGTCCGTGTTGCCAGGCTCCAGCTTCAAAGTGATCAATTCGGACTTGAAAACATCAAAACTGCCGTAAACACCCAGTTGCAAAACGCCCTTTCTGATTACCAACATGCCATTCAACTTCTTTCATTAGAGAAAAACAATACCCTGCTGGCCAGAGAGAACCTGACCATTGCCATGCACCGTTTGCGACTGGGACAAACCACCGCCCTTGAAGTCCGACAGGCAGAGGAAAGCTATATCCAGTCGCTGACAAGAAACATCCAGTTCGCTTATACTGCAAAAGTGGCCGAGACCAAACTCAAACAACTTATCTCAGCTCTTTAATTGTTACCAATTTCTCTTTTTGCATTTCCCTGCCAGAGTTTGTATATTTGTATATCATCCATCCCAAAAAGGAAGAACTATGGAAAATCTCTTGCGTATATACATCGAACGGGCTTTGCGCGAACCGGAAATCTTAAAAGTCCCCGGTTCAGGGCCTGTTGTGACCATTTCCAGGGAGTATGGCTGTCCATCAAAACCTATTGGGCAGTCACTCACCGAAACGCTGAATAAAATACCCAGAGAGGCCCATTTATCCAAATGGCGATTCATCAACAAGGAAGTGGTGGAATCGGCCGCGCAGGAACTAAACCTGCAGACCAATGATCTTAATTACTTTATGAGTGGGGTGGGAAAAGGATTCCTTGAGGATATCATGGTTTCATTTACCTCCGGATATGTCAGCAATCCTCGCATCCGGCATACAATTACCAATATTGTCATGGCAATGGCTCAACACGGATATTTCGTCATAGCCGGAAGAGGAAGTGTGGGAGTGCTATACAGAAAACCCAACACCTTACATGTCCGGCTGCAAGCCCCTCTTGAATGGAGAATTCCGGAAATCTGCAAACTTCTTCAGGTAAATGAAAAGGAAGCGGTAAAAATAGCCTACGACACGGATAAAAAAAGAATGGCCCTGATCGAACTGATGTCTGGCCACAAATACAATCCTTACCTTTTTGACCTTATTATCAACTGCAGTACCCTTGGACAGCAAGAGATTGTTGAAACAATTATCGGAACCATGCAAGCAAAAAAAATGATCTGAACATGCCTATCTTTCGTAAAATTATTCTTACAGCAGCTCTCTTGTCGGGAATTTCACTTTCTGTTTCTGCCCAACCTTTCACCAATTCCCAAAAAAGGGAACAAGCTGAAAAAATCAAAGAAGCATGCCGTTATGCCTGGAAAGGATACCTGCAATATGCACGGGGTTTTGATGCCCTCCAACCCATCAGCAAAACAGGTCATAACTGGTACGCCACCTCCTTTTTAATGACCCCGCTCGACAGTTATGACACTTTTGTGTTGATGGGGCTCAAGCCCGAAGCAGAAACCGCCAAAGAGATAGTCCTATCGAAAATGAATTTTGATGTGGACCAGGAAATTCAGCTCTTTGAGATCAACATCCGGCTACTGGGCGGATTACTTTCAGGGTATGAACTATCGGGAGATCCCCGATTCCTTAATCTGGCTAAAGACTTGGGAAGGCGGTTATTACCTGCTTTTAACTCCCCAACCGGGATGCCATACCGGTATGTTAATCTGAAAACAGGACAGACCCGCGATGCACAAAGCAACCCGGCTGAGATTGGGACCTATTTACTGGAATTCGGTAAACTGACCCAATATACCGGAGATACTGTCTATTACCGGGTAGCAAAAAAAGCGGCTTTTGAAATATTTAAACGCCGGAGTGATCTTGATCTCGTCGGGACCATCATCGATGTAAATACGGGGGAATGGAAAAATACAGAATGCCAGATCGGTGCCCGGATTGATTCCTATTTTGAATATCTCTTCAAGGCATGGTTGCTATTTGGAGATGAAGAATGCTACCAGGCCTGGATAATCCATAATAAATCGATCAAAAAATATCTCTTTCAGGAAGTACCTTCGGGGGCTTATTTTACCCGGGTAGATATGAAATCGGGCAAAGAAACCCATTCCAACTATGGAGCCCTGGATGCTTTTTACGCGGGGATCCTGACCCTTTCGGGCGATGTAGAGACAGCCCGGAAAATACAAAAGGGAAATTTCTATATGTGGAAAAAGTTCAATCTTGAACCCGAAGAATTCAATTTCCGGACCGATTCGGTGCTTTATCCCCAATATCCCTTACGGCCCGAAAATATTGAAAGTTGTTTCTACCTGTACCGGCAAACCAAAGATCCCGAATATCTCCGGATGGGACAACGCATGATCAACGACATCCTTGAAAAATGCAAGACCGATGCCGGCTACGCGGAGATGAAAGACGTAACTAAGCTGGAACTGTCCGATTCGATGGAGAGTTTCTTTATCGCCGAAACCTTAAAATACGCCTACCTGTTATTTTCGCCGGAATCTAAGCTCGATCTGAATAAAGTGGTGTTCAATACGGAGGCACACCCGTTGCAGAGAAAGATTTCAGATTGACGATATCAATGTGCGGAAGTTATCAGCTGAAGAAACTGAAGAGAAGAGCATGTTGATATCAATCAATGACGGCATAAAGAGTGGATTGCTTGACGATGAAGAAAAATCTGCATATATCAGCAACCTTAGGGCAATTTGATCATCGATATGATAACCCGATATTGTGTACCTTTGCTATTTAATATAAACGAGTGACATTTAGCGATTTTAATTTTGAACCGCGGTTGATTGAGGGGATTGAAGCCCTGGGGTACCAAACCGCCACCCCAATCCAGGAACAAGCAATTCCAATTATTTTATCCGGAAGGGATATCATCGGGTCGGCACAGACTGGAACCGGAAAAACAGCCGCATTTTTATTGCCCATTATCCAGAAGATTCTGATAACGCCCCACGATGATGCCATCAAGGCGCTGATCATTGTGCCAACCCGTGAACTGGCCACCCAGATCGACCAACAAATGGAAGGGCTTTCGTACTTTACCCCGATCAGCTCCATCCCGGTTTACGGAGGAACCGATGGCGCTTCTTTTGCACGGGAACGGGCCGCGCTGGCAAATGGTGCCGACATGGTCATTTGTACCCCGGGCCGGATGATCGCCCACCTCAACATGGGATATGTGAACCTTTCCAGTTTACAGTATCTCATTCTTGATGAAGCCGACCGGATGCTTGACATGGGTTTTTATGACGACATCCTTAAAATTATTTCATTTATTCCGGCCAAACGGCAAAATCTGCTTTTTGGTGCCACCATGCCCAAAGAAATGCGGGAACTTGCCCGTAAAATCCTGAAAGATCCAGTGGAAATCAATATTGAAGTCTCCAAACCGGCCGAAAATATTCTTCAGATGGCTTATGTAGTCTATGAATCCCAAAAAATCCCATTGGTTCAATACCTTTTGAAAGACCAGAACATGCGGAGTATCCTGATCTTCTGTTCTACTAAAAGCAAAACAAAACAGGTGAGCGCAGCCCTGAAAAAACTGAATTTGGATGCCGCTGAGATTCATTCAGACCTCGACCAGCCGGCCCGCGAAAAGGTGCTGATGAGCTTCCGAAACAAGGAATTATCCATCCTGGTAGCCACCGATATTGTTTCGCGGGGAATCGATATTGAAGACATCGACATGGTGGTTAATTTCGATGTTCCGAACGACGGAGAAGATTATATTCACCGTATTGGCCGTACCGCACGGGCTAAGGCCAAAGGAGCTGCCATCACGCTGATCGGAGAAAAAGAACAGAGTAAGTTTGCCTCCATCGAAAAATTATTGGGAAAACCGGTTTATAAAGGAGCAATTCCAATCCAATTTGGCATCGGGCCTGAATATGCACCCAGATCATCCGGTGGCTCTTCCAGAAAAGGAACTTTTCGAAAAAAACAACGATAGGATGGATATTTTTATAATATTTTGTTGATCTATTAGTTTTTATCCATACCTTTGCAAATATTATATTAAAAATTAGATTATTATTATGAAAAATGGAAAAGTAAAATTCTTTAATGAGTCAAAAGGATTTGGATTTATTATGGACTCCGAGACAGGCAAAGAATATTTCGTTCATGCCTCTGGTTTAATTGACCGCATCCGGGAAAATGACGAAGTAACATTCGACCTGACCGAAGGTAAAAAAGGATTAAATGCTGTAAATGTTAAACTTGTATAGCTTAACCGAAGACGATTTTAATCTTGGAGGCTGTCCCAATCGGACAGCCTCTTTTTTTTTATCAAATCAGGTAATTATTTTGCCGATCTCACTATTTTTCCGGAGCCAAAGGCGATACCATGACAGCTAACCTGATAAAAATAGAGCCCAGGTGAGGCGATGGTTCCGCCATCTGTTGCTTGTATCAAAGAATGTTCGCTGATGTAATTACTTCCAATTTCCCGAAAGGTTCTGGTCCAGAGGGTATCGCCAAGATAATCGGTTTTCACAAGCCATCGGCCATTTTCTATATTTGGACTGGAATGTCCCAGAAAGGCATAACCCCCATCGGAAGTCTGGATAACTGCTCGCGAATCTTCTACCGCGCCACGTGTAATGATCTTTTCAAAAGTAACCTGTGCATTCAGCCCCAGGTTGAATAACAAGGCAATAATAATCAGGGATGGGTTTTTCATGATATCGCTTTTATGAATGAATCTTTATTTGAGTGTCAATTTACAACTACCTTCTCTGTGGCAACCACGGTTCCTCCATTGGATAATCTGAGATAATACATTCCTTTGCTCCATTTGGAAACGTCAAGTAAAACTTCCCGCTCCGATGGGCTGACAACCTGCCTGAAAATCAACCTGCCGAAAAGATCAAAAACCTCCATGTCCGAATCGTTGTACCATTTATGAAAGATGGTGGTAACGGTGAGATGCTTTGTTTCTGTTTGCTTTTGAATACATTCCGGAAATTCAACATGAATGATCCCGTTCCCCGGGTTGGGGTAAATGTGCATTTTCACTTTTTCAATATCTCTTACCGGTTCCTCCATGCCAACAACCAAATCACATTGAAAATACAAGGTTGATGAGGTAACCGGGTACGGGCAAAGACTGTCATACACCCGTGGTTGGGTGTAAATACTGTCAAAATCAAGGTTTTGATTTAATTTCCATAAGTAAAAAAGATATTTGTTGTCAATAAAATTCCATGCAGTAATCAGTAATTTGTTGTCTTGAGTAAGGATGGCATCCCAGGGAATAAAATCAGTATGATTCAAAATTGTTTCTTTGATTATAGAACCCAAAGTATCTGTTTTTAATACCGAAAGCGTTGAATGTGCAGAAGTATTCTGATATCCTACTCCAATAAAGAAGACAGAATCTGATAACCTGGTTATCGTTGATGCTTTGCCAAAGGCGGTATTTGGTATAAGGTCGTGGTATGAAACGGGTTCTCCTGTAAGAGAGGTCTTGATCAAACAAGGTGAATAATTGGGATCGGGTCCGTGATAATTACTTGTGCAACTGTAAATTGCGTGATCTGTTTTAATAGATTGAAATCCTTCGCCATTTACCCAATCTGGAAAAGGAAGTGCATACCCCCAGGGTATTTCCCATACCGCCTCCCCGGTTGAATCTGCCATTATCATCATGGGCCAGACCCAGTATGGCTGAACCTGGCCTGAATCCGGGCGGTAACAAGTTCCGGTTACAAGATATTTTCCATCTGGCAATACATCGAGAGCTGTTTCATTGTATGGGCTGACCAAAGTATCGCTCTGAAAATACCGCTGTTCCCATATTATTGCCCCATTCACATCAAGATGCATCAACCAGACGCTGTTGGAGGGATTTACCTCCCAATCCTTTAATAAAAAAATATAGCTGCCATCGGGTAATGCTTTAATTTTCATACCGTAATCGCGATCGTTATCGGTATGAAACACATGGCACCACTCAATCTCCCCACAGGCTGTTAATTTCACAATAAAAGGATCCCACCAATCCACATCCAGCGTATCACAAACACCTGCAACAATAACACCTCCATCGGGAGTTTTATCAATACCGTCCAACGCCCACATTCGGGTTCCATTTCCTAATTGTTTCTCCCAAAGAATATTGCCATTAATATCAGTTTTGATGATCCACCCTATTTTCATGATACTTCTTCCAACACTAAGGTTCCCTCCGATGATAATTCCGTGGTCATAATCCTCTGTAAGCTGATAAGAGAATGTATGATAAATGCTACTGCTAAAAGTTTTAACCCATCCCTGGCAAAATGAGATTTTGGGAATTGATAGCGCAAATAAAAGTACAAGTATTGTTAAACAATTTAATGCTCTCATATCTTCAGGAATGGGTTAAAACGTATCAAAGTTATTTATTAATGATCAATTTTACCTGATCTTTTTGTTTACCGTTTAATTTCAGGCTGATAATATAAGTTCCGGCAGGCAAATTATCGGTAGGTACAACAACCTGGTCAAAATTCCGCTTAACCAAAAAGTTCAAAACTTCATGCCCGGATATATCTGTAACCGTAACAAATATCACACTTCCTGGTTTTACATCTCTTTCTGTACGATATTCAACGATAAAGTAATGGTTGGCAGGATTTGGATATACCTTCAGAAAGAATTCCTGGTAATTGCCATGTGATGGATCATTTGATTGCCATTTTTTTGTTTGTTTCAAGGTTGTTGCAAGAAGGACAGGTTCTTCGTATTGAAGGGCTCCTTTTTTAATTAAAATATTTCTTGCATAAGCTCCCGGAAGTGTTTTTGTATGTATGGCCAGTGTTTGCAGTGTGGCAATCTGTGAACTGTCAATGGATTCTTCAAGGGGAGTACTCATCTGGATGGTAAAAACAAGTTCTTCAGTAGAACCTTCATCGACTAACCCGCTCAAAATGGTTTGCAAACTATCTGCTTCGTTATTTGCCTCCGTCATGGAAGCAACTGCTCCAACCACATCCAGCGTGCTGTTTAAATGAGATGGACAATCAATATTTTATCCATTTGCCGGTTTGAACCACACTCCCAAATTGAAGAATTGAATAGAGGTACAACCCTGATTCGAGTTTATTTGTTGATAACACGGTTGTGTTCGACAGTAATGGCTTCCTAAAGATTTCCCGGCCCAAACAATCAGCCAAGACAAAATCCGCATTTTTCAAACTGGTTTGAATGCAGAGGTCATCCTGACCCGGATTTGGATAAATATTAGCCAATTTTGGGGGCATCATATCATAATCATCAGTGGAAAGCGCAAACCCTTGCTTATCAACCTTTAAAATATAAATGTCCCTTGTCATGCTGTTGGTGGGATAATTATATCGCGTACCATACATAATACATCCACCGTCCTGGGTTGCAAGTATGCCCCATAGATTATAATAGTAGCCTGATTTACTATATGATTTTTGCCAGGTTAGCGCCAAAGTCGAATCAAATTTATTTAAAAAGAACCAGGAGTCCTGGTTCATAAATAATCCATCATAACCTAAATTAGTTGTTCCGCCTAGATAAATCTGAGCAGGAGTAATAAAATCAAGATTTCTCCTAAAACCAGGGAAATTAGTTATGGTGTCTTTTCCAAAATGGGTGAAATACTTTTCGTTCATGGAGGTGTCAACGACGACAACACCCAGAGTCACCTTTCCATCCACATCCAGATCAAAATGTTCACCAGACAAGATAAAAGTAGAATCGGTAATCCACTTTGCGGTATTATAATTCTCAACATCACTTGGTATGTGTTCAGTTTGTACAACATTAAATGTGTCATCGAGTACCAGCACGGTTGAACCGTTGTATTTTAACCCAAAATTTGCATTCAGAAATAAATAGTAACCATCATGATTACTTTTTTCCATCATATCAAAAATGCCCCAGGCTTGTTTATCAAAAATCTTTAATTGAATGCTATCCAGATCGGTGGATATCTTATATAAATACGGATAGAGACGATCAAATGTTGTTGTGTCAGACACCAAACCATTGATGATTATATTATGATCATGGTCAGTCAACGATTTGGAAGATAAATAATTATACGATCCAAGCGGAAATTCCCTGCCCTTAATTTCATTTAATGCTGAATCAATTAAGCAAACAAATAAATTATAGACTACTCCTTCTGTCACTGCTCCAATAAGTAAAAATCTATTCGGGCTGACCGGTGCAATTTTTTCGATGTATGTGCTCTTACCATGCCAGGCAAACTCTCTATGGCTGAGAAGTTCACCATCTGATCCGAGAATAAAAATATTACCCTCAAATTTGCCTCCAACTTTACTTGTGCCAACAAATATTACTTCACCATTTGGCTTACTAATCGCGTCTGCCACACATTGATCGGTGTCAACCTTGGCTGAAATATATTCAAAAGTTGACTGGCCGACTGAAATGTAATCAGTTAAAATAAAAAGTGAAATCAAGCAAGAAATGATGATACGTTTCATAATCTATTAGTTCTATGGACCAAATATAAATATATAACTCATTGATATTTACTTTCTTTGAGGCTACAAAAAAAACCTTTCCATGAGTAAAGATACTAAAAGCCCCGATACCAACCCCATTTCTGAGATCAATGATTTTTCTTCATCGCTTTTTTCTCAAAATTTTGGTTTGTGAATAATCCAGGTTGGGTTTTTGGCAGGCAAATCCGTCACCAAACCAGCGGCCTGGAAAATGAAAAACAGGCGGATTTCATCTTGAAGTGAAGATTTCCCGTAACCGGATATCGATCGAAGAAGTGCCGGCCATGATTCTGAAATCGCCTGGTTCAACAACGGTTTCCATGTTTTTGTTGAGCATCGAAAACAGGTCGGGAGTAAGAATAAATTTTACTTCTTTTTTTTCACCCGCTTTTATATGAATCCGTTGAAAACCTTTTAGTTCCATCATGGGTCGTGCTACGGACGCAAGCAGGTCTTTGATGTAAAGCTGAACCACTTCATCGCCATCGTACTTCCCGGTATTCTTCACAAAGAAAGTGACCGTGACAGAATCATTGGTTCTTATTTCCGGCTTAGTGAATTGCATATTGCTATATTCAAAAGTAGTGTAGCTTAAGCCATATCCAAAAGGGAATAAAGGTTTCCCCGATAAATTCAGGTAATCGTCGCCCCTGCCGGTGGGCTTGTGATAGTAAGTTAAAGGCAACTGTGATTCGTGAACCGGAAAGGTAATCGGCAACCGGCCAGCCGGATTGTAATCCCCAAACAGGACATCTGCAACAGCATTGCCTCCTTCATCGCCAGGATACCAAACATCAACGATGGCATCTGCTTCATTGATGAAACGGGTCATGGTGATGGCGCTGCCGCCTACCAACACCACAACCACCGGTTTTCCTGTGGCTGCAATTTCCCGGATGAGCTCTTCCTGATAACCGGGTAATGATAAATAAGCCCGGTCTCTGAATTCACCCTCCTCAATCCCCGCCACTACGATCGCTACATCACTCTTTTTGACCAGTTCAACGGCATCGCGGATCTTTTTTTTGCAGTGGTTATCAATCCCTACATTCCATACAAGTGAGAAACGAACATTGCCAACGGTTTCGAAAAATTCAATTTTGATTGTGTATGCGCTCCCCTTTTTGAAAAAATAATCGCGTGAAATGGTTTGAACAGTCTGCTTCCGCCAGTTATCAATGATCAACGAATCGTTCAGATACAATCGGTATCCATCATCGCCGGTAATTCCGATTTTAAATTTACCGGTCTCAGGAGCGACCAGTTTACCTGTCCATCTCACGGAATAATAATCGAAATTAATAATCTTCTGATCGGGTGAAAACAAGGTCCACTGGAAATTAATCTGTGGGTCGTTCCGCGTTAAAGCAGGAATTCCCTGTAGCGTGATGTTGTTAAAATATTGTCCCAATAACCCTTCCGCTTTTTGGTTGTTTTGAACATGGAAAAGGGCAGTTGCAGGAACCGTGACAAATTCTCCGGAATCCCTTCCGCAGCCAGGTAGATAGTGAACTCTGGAAGAATCAATTTTCATGTTGATCCCCTGAAGGATATTCACCACCGCTTTTCCATTTCGCGAATAACCTCCCAGTCTCCCTTCGATGGCATCATCCCCGATCACTGCAACCGAGGAAATTTTTTTGCTAAGCGGTAAGACCTGGTTTTCATTTTTCAGCAGAACGATTGATTCCAGGGCTGCTTTTTTAGCGATTTTCCGATGTCCCTTGATGAAATCTGTTTGTTTTAACATCAAGGTGTCGGTATAAGGATGATCGAACAATCCCAACTCAAATTTGGCTCTGAGTACTCTTCTTACTGCGCTATCAATAGCTTCCTTACGGATCATTCCTTTTTTAAAAGCCTCGTAGAAAAGGGGATAATGGGTGTAAGCGGTCTGAAAAATGACATCCAATCCATTATCGATGGCCTGTTCGGTTGATTCCGCATAATTTTTCGAGGTATAATGCAGTACATTGGCACCACCGGTTGCACTGGCATCGGATATTACAAAACCTGTGAATCCCCACTGTTTTTTCACTTTTTCATTGATCAGCCAATCGTTTGCCGTGCATGGAGTTCCGTTGTACGAATTATAGGCGGTCATCACCGATCTGGCATGTGCTTTTTGAATAGCGGTTTTAAAAGGAGGAAAATAGACCTCTTCCAACAATCTTTCGTTAAAATGGATCGGATAACTGTCGCGACCGCCGTCCCCCACGTTCGCGATGATGTGCTTAGGCGTGGTAATGATTCCTTTTTTTTCAAAGGGTGAAATGAATGAAAATCCCATTTGAGAAACTAAAAAGGGATCTTCGCCGTAGGTCTCTTCCGTCCTGCCCCAGCGTACATCACTGGCGATATTTAAAACCGGTGATAGGATCTGTCGGATTCCTCTTGCGTTCGCCTCAACAGCAATGGCACCGGCAACTTCGGCCATTAAGGTGGTATCCCAAGTAGCAGCTAAGCCGATGGCCTGCGGGAAGGCAGTGGCACCTTCCCTCACCAATCCATGCAATGCTTCGTCAAAGGGGATGATCGGAATTCCGAGCCTTGTTTTTTCAACGAAATATTTCTGAGCAGTGTTGATAATCTGCGCCATTTCATAGGCAGAATTTCCTCCGGAGTAATTCAGTAATTGCCCGGCTTCATTGGAAGTTTGACCTTTCGTGGAAAACTGAAATCCAAAAACACCCTGCTTGAATTTTTCAATGCTGTCGGTTCCATCATAAGGCAGCATAAACATCTGCCAGAATTTCTCCTCCAGGGTCATGCGCAATAAAAGATCCTCAACCCGTTGATCAAGGTTTAATCGGGCATCTTTGTACGGAGGCGTATTTTGAGAAAATGCTGTTTGAGTAACAAGCAGAAATATCAATAACAACGCCGAGATGAAAGGTTTTGAAATAAGACTTTTCATAGATGAAAAAGGTGAAATACAATTTGCGACCCAATTTAGGGAATTTTATAATGGTTTTGCTTGTACTTTTATTTTCATCGATGATAATTATATACCACGTCGCTCCGATCGGGAACCAATTCAGGTTGCGTGAAAATTTCCAGGTTACTATGTACCGAATGGCGATTTTTTAGGAGAAACAATAGCGGAAGACTCAATCCCTTCCCTTCCATCGGGCTTCGAGCACCCGGTATGGATAGCGTGTAATCAATTGCCGGGCATTGGGACAGTTGGTTTGATGAATTTTAATTCCCTGAGATACGGAAACAAAGGCAAATATCGGATTCCCGATTACCGGTTTACAACATTTTGCAAATTCATAATGAAGCGACCGGATTTTGGGATCGATGATCACGAAATCTTTATCTCCGGCCATCACCCCCGAAAGTCGTTCAGGGAAGCTCTCCTCTTTGACCGGTGTAGTGATCAGGGTTTCTTCTTTTGTCGCGGTGAGGGCTTTTTTGATTTTCGCCGGATCTAGTTTCCCGGAACCAAACCGCTGGTAAAGATCGAGAATGTTATTGCAATCAAAATAATCAACAAGTTTATTGATGATGGGATCGGTAAATTCAAAACCATTCTGGGTCACTTTATTTTTCAGGATTTCTTTCCCAAAATCGGCTTCTTTATAGAGCTCCATTTTGAGTGCATGTTTGACCCGGGCAAGGTTGCGTGGACTTTTAACAATTTCAAGCCACCCAGGATTTGGTTTCTGGGTCTTGGAGGTGAGAATTTTTACGGTATCCCCGTTTTGGAGGATATATTTAAGCGGGACCATTTTCCCGTTGACAATAGCTCCGGAGCAGGAAGCGCCGATATCAGTATGAATTTCGTATGCAAAGTCAAGCACTGAATATCCGGTTTTCAACCGTTTCAGGTCTCCCTGCGGTGTGAAAATAAAGATTTCGTCGGTATAAAGTGCGCTCTTTTCATTGCTGATGGATTTTTCAAGTGTTGAATTGACGGGTTTCTCAAGCAACTCCCTGATCTCTTTAAAAAGATCGGAAGGGGGGATCGATTTTCCCTGTGATTTGTATTTCCAGTGTGCGGCAAAACCTTTTTCAGCAATTTCATCCATCCGCCGGGTTCTGATCTGAACCTCCACCCAACGCCGGTCAGGCCCGATTACCGTAGTATGAAGCGATTCATAGCCTGTTGGTTTTGGAAAAGAAATCCAATCGCGTAACCGACGTGGATTTGGGGTATAAATATCAGTGACCAGGGAATAAATTTTCCAGCAATCGGACACCTCGCTTTCCAGCGTTTGATTTATAATGATGCGAATGGCAAACAGATCATAAACCTTTTCAAATTCCACTTTCTGCGCCTGCATTTTCCGATAGATGGAGGGAATGGATTTAACCCTCGATTTGATATCACAATCAAATCCGTTCTCCTTGAGTTTTTTACTTATTGGACGAATAAAATCAGCAGTATATAGATCACGATCGGTTTGGGTGTCGGTCAGCTTGTTTCTGATCAAGTCGTAGGTTTGCTGATCAATAAACCGCATCACCTGATCTTCCAATTCCTTTTTAATCTGATACAATCCGAGACGATGGGCAATGGGGATGAACATGGCCTTTGTCTCACCCAGAATCTGTTGTTGTTTTTCATCGGGATATTCTGGCAGGTGACGGATATCATAAATTCTCATACCCAAACGAATCAGGATGATCCGGATATCGGGGGAAAGGGTCAGAAATAGCCGGATAAAATTTTCGGTATTGGTTCGGTATTTCTTAGTGTCGAGATGTTCTAGTTTGTTTATTCCTTCGATGAGCTGACGTACCGGCTGGGAATACTCCGCTTCAATGGAATCATACGTATAAACACCTTGGTCGCACAGGTTTTTCAACATCACGCTTTGTACCGACTGAGGGCCCAGATTCAAATCTTCCAGCAGGATCAAAGCAGTTTCCATAACCATTTTCAGATGAATCTGATCTGCCTCTGTGATGGTGTGGGAAATCAGTTGATGATAGGCTTTTTTGATGTTGTCCTCCTCCCCTTTTAACCCTTCAAATTTCAGCAGGGTTTCAAGGTTGATGACCTGATGCATATTATCGGAAGATGCCCCCATGGATGTTTCTTAATTCCAGAAACAAAAGTACTAGGAAAAGAACACAATTAACGAAATGACGGAATAACGGATCAGGTGTAAAGGAATCGTTTGATTTTTTGGGTAGCAGTTTTCTGGAAGGGATCAGGTTGTGCAATAACCATTTGAACTTGTTGGTATTTATTCACTCTGGAATTTACATATTCCTGAAGTTCAGCGAGAAGCTCTTCAATTTTCTGATCAACATAATTGGATACTTCACTTTTCAGGTATTGGTAACGCAACTCGATTTCTTCTGTATTAAAATGAACCAGCGCGATCAGTTTTCCTTTTTGTTCCACTACCAGCGATTCAGATACATGATGGAAGTTATTAATCACAGATTCAATATCTTCGGGATAGATATTTTCACCATTGGAACGAACGATCATGCTTTTTGCCCGCCCTTTGATAAAGAGATTCCCTTTATCGTCGAACACGCCAAGGTCGCCGGTTCTCAACCATCCTTCCGCGTTGATAATCTCTCGCGTTAATTCAGGCTCTTTGTAATACCCTTTCATGATGCTGGGGCCTTTAGCCCAGATTTCACCTTCGCCGGTTCGTTTATCTGAGTGATGGATCTTAAGCTCGAGGCCTTCGCAGGCAGGGCCTGTTGATTGAAGCCGGGGATGTTGCGGGTTGAAACCGGCTAACAAGGGAGCACATTCGGTGAGACCATAACCCACAGCATAAGGAAATTTGGCTTCAATTAAAAAGCGTTCTACGGTTTTATTCACTTTAGCTCCACCTATTCCAAAAAAAGTCAATTCACCGCCAAAAGTTTCCATCAGCTTTTTCCCGGCAATACGATGTAACAATTTACGCATTGGCGGAATTTTGTATAACAACCGCATGGTTATGTTTTCAGTAAAAGCAGGAAGTATCTTGGAACGGTATATTTTCTCCATGATCAATGGGACAGTGAGCATGGTTGTTGGTCTTACTTTTAATAAAGCAGGTAAAAGAATGGAGGGGGTGGGAGGCTTTGTCAGATAATAGATACAAGCGCCACGATACATCGGGAGAATCAGCCCCAGGGTGTTTTCATACGTATGTGAGAGGGGTAAAATCGATAAAAAGCGGTCGGTTTCATTGATGTACTGGATTTTATGACCATCCACAGCGACAAAGCAAATGTTGCGGTGAGTCAGCATCACCCCTTTGGGTTTTCCCGTAGTTCCGGAAGTATAGATGATCGCAGCGAGATCGTCCTCTTCCACGTTATACGTCTTTTCAGGATGATTGTTGACATTGAAAACCGGGGATAATTTTTCGGGTTTCAAGAGTGAAAAATCCTCAATTTTAACCACTGACCAAAGATATTTGGTCGTAACTTTTTCAACTTTCGGGATAAGATGTTCTGAAGCAAAAACAATTTTTGTCTCAGAATGATCAAGTAACATTTCAATTTCTGCGGGAAGGAATTCAGGCAAAAGTGGCACTACCACAGCGCCCATAAATGTAATGGCAAAATAGGTGATCCCCCAATTGGGCTGATTGGAACTAAGGATAGCAACCTTATCGCCTGGAACTACACCCAATTGTTCAAGAAACCGTATTAATGCCTGAATGCGGTCGTTTACCTCGGCATAAGTAAGTGGTTTTTCACCTACTAAAGCCATCGCATCGCGTTGACTGAATTGACTTAATGTATTACTAAAAAATGCAGGAAAAGTCAAACGGGTACTGTCTTTCATCATTACCTTTTTGAAGATCCCTCAGGAAAGGTCGTAACAATACCTAACATGAAGTTCATTTGATCGGGTTTAAAAACCGGGTACAAAGATATAAAAATAAAAAGGACTGGAAATAAAGGCACTCAGAGTTATTTCTGGAGGGGATCCTTCAATCCTTTTTTGAACTGTTTATTTGCCTTTGTAAATTCCTTCAATAATCCCATTCCATCCTGGGCCAGTTTTTCGAGTCTTTTGGGAGACACATGAATTTCCGTTAAATCATTCAGAACAGCATTGCGCTGGTTCTTCCAATTCCGCAAGTCATCAATCAGCTGAATTTCAAAAGTCTTCATCAGGTTCTGGTCCTTTCCCGATAGGTGAAGATATTTAAGCCTTTTCAGACATTGTTCCAGATTGAAGCCAATTCCAGGGTTTGATTTTTCTATTCGCTTTATTAAAGTCCGTATCCGGATTTCAAGGATCATAGAAACAGTAAGCGCCGATTCCAGATAAAACTTGTTTTTAAAAGCTTTATCCGCCCTGGGTAACAATGCTTTCACAGTTTTCTGAGGGGGTTGTTTTTCCTTTTTCATGGATTTTTATTCAAATTTAGAATTATTCCGGAATATTTTGAAATATTTCGATACAATAAAGTAAAATTCCTTCCGTTTTATTCCTTGTAAAGGTAATGTATTGCCGATATATGATCATTAACCAAATATGATGTTGCGATGAGTATTGAAAAGAAATTTCTGAAGGCAAAATCAACTTGTAAGGTAAAATTTTCTCTTTCCGGAGATCGCTATAAAACCTCCAAAAGCATTTGTATCGCGGGCGATTTTAATGAATGGAGTACGGAGGCCTCCCCTCTAAAAAAATCCAAAAATGGAACCTGGTCAGTTACCCTTAATCTCCCGTCCGGGAGGGATTATCAGTTTCGCTATGTCATTGATAGCCGGCAATGGGAAAATGATGCCGAAGCCGACAAAACAGTACCTGCTGGCATAGGCGATTCAGAAAATTCAGTTATCGTACTGTAATCACTTATCACCAACCCTTTTTTAAATTTTGGCAGTATTTTATATGAGACCTATGCCACCCATAGGATGTCAGGTTTAATATTATTATCGGGATGGAAATTCTATTTTGCTATGTTTTCAGAGAAATTCATACTTTTACCGTTTGAAAACCAATCGAACCGTTATGAAAACAAAAAATTTACTTGGTGCCATAGCATTGTTTGCTCTGGTATTTACAGGATGTAAAAAAGACAGCACGGAGGAACAGCCTACTCCACAAATCAGTAAAATGGAGGTATTTAACAACGATGTTCCATTTCGTACCGAGAAAAATCTGCGCATCGGTTATTCTATTAAAACCTGGGAATTTGCCAAAGACGGGCTCGTACTTGAGCAGATTGTGATATTGGATAATAATACCAAAGCAGAATTAATGAAGATTGAAAAAGCAGATCTTCCAAAAATCAACAAAAATCCGTTACCAACCAACCCCTATTTTAAGGTTGATTCTTTATCCAGTTACTATCTTTCAATCCAGCTTCCCATCCCCTTGAATCAAACTGTTCCCACCTCCATTTTTCACCGGTTCATTTTTCAGGATACTGTGAAAAACACCACTGTAACGGTGGAGGGCGCTCAGTTTACCCCACGTACCAGTGAAAGTCCTCTGGTTATTGCTTCTCCTGTAAAGGGTAAAAACTGGATGTTTATCAACCAATCTACCTATAATTACCATTTTAACGCGATGTTTTTCGTGAATGGAAAAATCGGAACCGGCGAACGGTATGCTTTCGACAATTTACAATTTGATGATGACGGCAACTATTTTATTGGTGATCCTACCAAAAATGAATCCTATTTCAACTATAAAGATACCTTGTATGCCATAGCGGACGGAACTGTGATGCTGATCCAGGATAACCTTCCCGAAAATGATGGCAATTCACAAAACATCAAATTTAATACGGCCAACGAGTTGGCTGGGAATTACCTCATTCTCGATATCGGTGGCGGTCATTATGCCTTTTATTGTCACTGTAACCCCGGCTCTTTTATGACCAAAGTTGGTCGTACTGTGAAGGAAGGCGATCCCATTGCTTTATTAGGAAACTCGGGAAATTCCACAGCCCCGCATCTCCACTTTCAGATCTGTGATTCACAAGAACTATTCATGACCAACGGACTTCCCTTCGTACTGAAACAATATACCAAAGTAGGAGAAAATGGATTTTTAACACCTCCATCCACAGTCTATTCCAACTCAATGATGGAAGAGTATTCGGAAATATCATTTGAATAACAAATTACACTTTCTTTTATTGTATCTTTGTTGCTCTACAATAGAATATGCAGCAAAAGGAATATTCATTGGATATTACGAATCAGGCAAAGGATAACATTGAGTTACAACATCATGAGGATCTTTTAACCGCCATTTTCGGGAATGCCAGTGTTGGCATGGCCCTCTTGGATATGAATGGTAATTTTTACCAGGTTAACCAAGCGCTTTGTGAAATGCTCCAATACACAGAAGAGGAGTTGCTCTCGCGTAAATACACCGTAACTCATCCTGATGACCTCGAACGCAGCGAATTTGTCATGGCCCAATTAAAGTCCGGGAAGATTCGCAAAAATGTCATGGAGAAAAGATATGTTCGTAAGGATGGATCCATCATTTATGCCCTTCATAATTTATCTATGATCCAGAATCACGACGGGAACCCATATTTATTTATCGTTCAGGCACAGGATATCACGCACATTAAAGCGGCCTTACTTAAAGCGGTTCAGTCTGATGATCTCAAAACCACTTTCCTTCAGAACCTAAGTCACGAAATACGTACTCCGGCCAATGCTATTTTGGGTTTCTTCCAATTGATGAAAGATCCTATATGCAGCATGGAAGAAAAGATGGAGTATATTGATATGATCAAGCATGGAATTGAACAGTTTATTTCCATTCTCAATAGCATTCTTGATATCTCAAAGGTTGAAACGCATCAGCTTCCGATCAAAAAGGAAATCACAGATTTACGGACGCTATTACACGAGGTATTTTCCACCTATTCGACGATATTCAACACGCTTAACCTTCCCGGAATTGATTTTACCTTTTTTATGACCGAAACCCCCGAACCTATTCTTGTTGAATGTGATGGACAACGGGTGAAAGAGGCGTTGGGCTTTCTTCTTGAAAATTCCTTCAAATTCACTAAATTCGGATGGATTACACTCGGGTGCCATATCATTCCAGAAAAAGAGGTGATTATGTTTGTAAAGGATTCCGGAATTGGTATTCCCAAGGAAAAACAGGAGTTTATTCTGAATAAATTTCGCCAGGGAGATGAATCCAGTACGCGCCAATATGGCGGTCTTGGTTTGGGCCTTACCCTGGCCCGTGAGTTTATTACCCTGCAAGGCGGACGATTATGGCTTCAATCTGAGCCGGGTCAAGGGACTTCTGTTTATTGCTCGCTCCCATATTCAAGCAATAAATCATTTTCAATAATGGGACATACACCCCTTCCGCCTGTTGAAATCATCGATCTGACCGGGAAATCGATCTTAATTGCCGAAGATACTGACAGCAATTATACTGTATTGGAACGTTGGTTGAAAAAAACCAATGCAAGGGTTATCTGGGCAAAGAACGGACTTGAGGCCATAGAAATTTGCCACCGTGATGACTCCATCAACATGATTCTGATGGATTTGCAAATGCCTATTGTAAATGGATATGAAGCCACCCGAAACATTCTGGGTTTCCGTCAGGGATTGCCGATCATAGCTCAAACTGCTTATTCTCTTGATTTTGATGAACACAGGGCATTGGAAGCAGGATGCGTGGCTTACTTAGCCAAACCCATTGATATTTCCTACTTGTTTTCTTTGATCAAAAAACACCTCCTGGAGCCTAAAAGCCATCTTACTTTGTAGTCGCCCATACGCGATACAGCAAGAACATCGATGGGTGTATAGGAAACAAAATCCATTATAAATCTTATAGAAACAAAAAACCCGGGAAAAATTCTAAAGAATTTTTCCCGGGTATGTTATATGTGAATTTGTTTTAGTTGATAATTAATTTACGCGTTTGTATCGACTTTTCATTGCCGACCTGAAGAAGGTAAATTCCAGGGGTAAAAGCAGAAACGTCGATGCGCTGAATATTTTGTCCGGATTGGGCATCGGCTGAACAGGTTTTCAGAAGCTTTCCGGTAACGTCAGAGATACTAAAAGTAACCCTGGTTGCTTCAGGCATCGAATATTGAACATTGATTTCCAGATTGGCCGGATTAGGATAAATTGAAAGGTTGTTTAAGGAAGTTTTTTCATCCGTGCCAACCATTACAGAATAGTCGAGATTCCAACCGGTTCCCCGAACCGAATTATTGGTCTGCCAGATCAGCATCATCGAACCCGTAGTTGAAAAGATCTGAGCAGGAGGAGTGGCATAAGCGCCCGATAAAGTGGCAAGTAATGCACTGGTTCCCAAATCATAGATCAACAATTTATCCACGTCCTGTTCGGTATTGAAATCTTTTACCGTAATCACCAACTTAGTGGCTCCCGGAGGCATGATTTTCCATTTGCAATTTGAAAGGTTATGATAGTCAAAACGTCCGCTACCATCCTGGATATTTCCCCATGCTTCGAGCAGGTTTGTAGAAGATGCACAGAACGAATTAAGAGCAGTAGTGTAAGTTGCCATCCATCCCTGAGCGGTAGTTGAGCCATCGGAAGTAAAAGTAATGAACATTTTAGAACCTGTTGAAATAACAGAAGGCATCGACGTTAGAGCTCCGGAAAAGGTTCCTAAAAGCGGTGCTGAGGCATCTGCGCCATCGTAAACATTAACCACATCACCAGCTGCTGTGTTGAACCGGGTAAATTTAAGGGTAATATTATCGATACTATCATCAGGTGCAATAAGCCAGCTACAATTACTGTTATTTTGATAGTCTGCTACCGGACCGCTACCATCTTCAACAGATCCGAAGTCCTGGAGCAAATTGACGGTTCCCGTGCAATAGGTTGGATACAAAGCAGGATCTGGCGAAATATGTACCACGGCACCTTGGTGATTATTAAAATTAGCGCCACCGGGATTCAGGTTATTAATATAATAATATCCGTTATCAGCGCCACCCCAGCCCCAGTTGAAATGGAACATATAATCAGTTCCAACCTGCTGATATCCATCACATACAAAAGCGTGGCCTCCGCCAGTATTGTCTCCTGAGTACTCAATGGGTTTTGCAACATCAATATCTCCTTTAAGCAGGTTTACCCAAGAGTTATAATCAGTATATCGGTTTACCTGTTGTGTAGTACTGGCATATTTAAAATAGTTTTTTAACGCACTAGCTGCTCTTATTAAGTTTGATCCGGAACCAGATGGGTGATATTCCATATCAACCGAAATGCCGCAATGCCATGCCAAAGTGGCCAGAGCATCGGATTCAAGGGAAGTTTCATTAGGCATTGCATTCCAATCATAAGTTGTTGTTCCAAAATTTGCACATTGTTGAGGATAACCAGCTTGAACCGGATAGATACAATGCGACCCTTGTCCCTGAGCCGGGTACCGCCAATAATGCATGATCTGGCTCATGGCAGTAGCCACACAACCAACCGGTACACGTCCGTAATAACTTCCGGTGCTGCCGGCATCTTTCGGGCACATAGCATTGTAAGGAAAATCCTGATTCCACATATTGGTAACTAAAGGAAGAACATCCGTAGTAGCGGTGATATTATCGGAAACAGATGGGTTTGTGGTTAACAGTTTGCTCCATTCCGTACTGATTGCGGCATTGGGCTGGAGATTCCCTTCACGAACCGAGTTAATTTCATATTTATAGTTGGATAACCAACCGGAAATATTTTCAGGTAAGTTCTCCTGTGAAAAAGAGGTTTCAAAAGAATAGCCAAGTACAGGATAACATGCATCATCGGCTGAAACAATAATGAAGCCTTTCCCGGTAAAATTGAAAACATAATACAGGGGGGCATTATTGTCTTTTTCAACAAATTCATCCTTGATTGTTAGAGAATTATATGAAACAACCTGATGTAAATTGTTTGTCAGTCGTTCAAAATAAAAATTTTTCCCGACCTGTTTCGCATCTTTTAACCCGACCAGTTTTGCGGAGGCGTTAAGGGCAAAAAAGATGCTCAATACCGTAAGAATCAAGGTAACTTTTTTCATGAATATAACTTTTTAATGTTGAATGATTGAGTATTTGGATACAAAGGTAATAAGAAATCTATAAGGAATTTATGCTTACTCGGCGAAACTATGATTGTTTTTCAGTCATTCGTATATTATATTCTGTCTCGTTTGTGTTCTCAAAAGCCATAAGGGAGCGTTTTGTAGCTGAAATGATATAATCCTTCTGCTTCTGAAAATGGATGAACATGGCGGCGAGATTTACGGCCACTTCGATTCCCCTTGGGTTCCTGGTAATGATGATGAAAAACATTTTCCAGTATTGGAAGCCTGTTTTTTTCGAAAATCCAGCTTCTTTGCAAACACGGAGAAATGAACGCATGTAAATCAACCAGGTGGAAAAGGATGGTTTATGGCGGTACTTGGGTTTGACATGAAGTCCGGTATAAATCACCCGGTGGTAATAATTCGATGGCTTAAAAATCGTATCAACTACTTTAATATAGTTTTTAAGGATCTCGGTTCTGGGAATCAATGTAACGAAATTAAGTCCACTGGTTGTCTGATCAATATCGGTATCACTCACTGATTTGGCTGCCAGCTGGAATAGTCTTCCTTCTGATTCGAGCCGATGGGTAAGTTGAGTATTGGGCAAGGCATATAACAATCCGATCATTGACATGGTGATGCCCGAATCCTGAATAGAATTAATCATGTTGGTTGCAATCTGACGGCTTTCACTATCGAACCCGATGATATATCCGCCATTGCTAACCATACCGTAAGAAAGAATTTTCCGAACAGCATCGGTTACCGGCTTATTCACATTCTGATTTTTATGGGCCAGAGCTAACGTATCATTCTCGGGTGATTCAATGCCGAGGAAAACATACCGGAAATCACAATCCCGCATAAGTTGAAGCAGTTCATCGTCGTCGGCCAGATTAACAGAAGCTTCGGTGGTAAAATAAAACGGATATTTCCGTTCAATTGTCCATTTTTTAATTTCGAGTAATAACTCTTTTACTTTCTTCTTGTTTCCGATAAAGTTGTCGTCAACCATATCAATATGGCCCCGGTACCCAAGGTCATAAAGTGTTTGGAGCTCTCTGATAATTTGTTCGTTGGTTTTGAACCGGGGAGTACGGCCAAACAGTTCGATCACATCGCAGAATTCACAATTGAATGGGCATCCGCGAATAAACTGCATACCAACCATAATGTAATTCTGGAACCGGATCAGATCATACCGGGGAATAACAGCCTGGAGCATATCAGCACGTTCTGAAGACACATACGTCCCGGAAGATTCCCCGTTTTGAAGGTCTTTCAACAACATGGGAATGGTGATCTCTCCTTCTCCCAATACAAGGAAATCGGCTTCCCGGTAAAGATCGGGTTGCGAGGTTGGATCTGGGCCTCCGACCACAATGGCTTTGCCATGGGTATGAACCCGGCGGATAAATTCCAGGATGTTTTTTTGCTGGGGTAACATTCCTCCGGTACAAATTATATCTGCCCAGAGCAGGTCTTCGTCAAGCAATGGCTCAACATTTTCATCGATTAGTTTGAATGTCCAGTGCTGCGGCAAAAGAGCAGCTACAGTCATTAATCCCAATGGTGCCGCCGGATATTTAGCGCCGACGATTTCGCAAACTTTCTGGTAATTCCAAAAACTAAATTCAGAAAATTTTGTCTGTACAAGCAGACATTTGGTAGGTCCTTTGAATAAATCCTTCATTCACTTTCCTTCTCACAATAATAATTGCACAAAGGTAAGATAAATAAATTAATTCACCATAAAACCTGTCTTTCTCTGTCATCAGAACAACTCTGGCAGGAGGATTGATCGTAACGTTATGTACAAAATAATCCGACGTTTATTTCGAAGTGTTTTGGGACAGAAATTTTATGAAACAAATCTGAACCAGATAAAGTTGCTATCATGGGAAACCGCACCGTATACAAATGGATCAAAAAGCGGTTCATATCGGAAATTAATTCTGGATATCAAATTTTATTTAGATTGATTTTGATAGATTTGCAAAATATTTTATATCACATTATGTTATGGCACATATCATCGACGATATTTCAAGAACATTCAATGAATATTTACTCATTCCGGGCCTTACAACAAAAGATTGCATTCCTGAAAGTATTAATTTAAAAACTCCTTTGGTAAAATATTCAAAGGGACATCATTCTGATTTGGTTTTAAATATTCCCTTCGTCTCAGCCATAATGCAATCTGTTTCTGATTCAAACATGGCCATAACGTTGGCAAGAAATGGTGGACTATCATTCATTTTTGATTCTCAATCAATTGAAAATCAAATTGACATGGTGAATAAAGTCAAGAAATTCAAAGCGGGGTTTGTTGTAAGCGATGCAAATTTGAAACCTCAGCAGACTTTAAAAGACGTAATCGAATTAAAAAATAAAACAGGATTTTCTACGATTGGAATAACCCACGATGGAACGCCAGGTGGAAAATTATTAGGGATGGTGACAAGTAGAGATTATCGCCCAAGCAGAGACAACCTTGATAAAAGAATTGAAGACTTTATGACTCCATTCTCAAAACTAATAACTGGCAGTTTTGGCATTAGTTTGGATGAAGCAAATGATATAATCTGGGATAATAAAATAAATACACTTCCGATTATTGATGATGAACAATGTTTAAAATACTTCGTTTTCAGAAAAGATTACGACAATCATAAAAACAATCCGGACGAATTACTTGATTCTCACAAAAGACTATTGGTTGGTGCGGGTGTCAATACAAGAGATTATGCTGAACGTATTCCAAAACTTGTAGATGCCGGAGTTGACGTTCTCTGCATCGATTCCTCAGATGGTTTCTCCGAATGGCAAAAAGATACAATTGGGTTTGTTCGTGAAAACTATGGTAAAAAAGTCAAAATTGGAGCCGGAAATGTTATTGACCAGGACGGGTTTAATTATTTAACAGAAGCCGGAGCTGATTTTATAAAAGTAGGAATCGGAGGAGGCTCTATTTGTATAACAAGAGAACAGAAGGGTATCGGAAGAGGCCAGGCTACTGCATTGTTGGAAGTTGCCAAAGCACGGGATGCGTATTTTGAGAAAAAGGGGATTTACATTCCAATTTGCTCAGATGGCGGTATTGTTCAGGATTATCACATGGCGCTTGCCTTAGCCATGGGAGCAGATTTCATCATGATGGGCCGGTATTTTGCCAGATTTGATGAAAGTCCGACCAAAAAATTAATTGTCGGAGCAAGCTATGTTAAAGAGTATTGGGGTGAAGGCTCTAATCGTGCAAGAAACTGGCAAAGGTACGATATGGGAGGCAAAGGAACTTTGAAATTTGAAGAAGGGGTAGACAGTTATGTGCCGTATGCAGGAAAATTAAAGGATAATCTTGATATAACCTTAGGAAAGATTAAATCAACCATGTGTAGTTGTGGAGCTTCTTCGATATTTGAATTAAAACAAAATGCTAAAATAACAATGGTTTCATCAACAGGCATTATTGAAGGTGGAGCGCATGATGTAATATTAAAAGAATAAAAGTATAAATATCATACATTCAATTCATTAATTTAATTTAATCAGGATGAGAAAGCTATTTGCCATTTTTTGTTTTGTTCTAATGACCCTTACCGGATGGGCAAAATTTGTCCCTCAACAAGATGCTGCCATGGTGGCTGTAAAATTTTATCAATTGAACAACACGCTGGGAGTTACAAATCCAGAGGTTCTTACGCAAACTGTAAGATGGTGGGAGAATGTACCGTCAATTTATATTTTCCGCTTTGTTTCGGGTGGTTTTGTATTGGTTGCTGCCGATGATGCTTCGATTCCAATTCTGGGATATTCTTTTGAAAATGATATGCCGGCGGTGATCGACCATCCTTCATTAGATGGGTGGCTCAATGATTACAGCCGGGAAATCAGCTTTATTATCAACAATAATTTAGATAATACTGAAACTTTGAAACAATGGAATGATATCCGGAATGGGGAGCAGCAGATCCACGCTTCCGACAATACCCATGATGTTCCACAACTTTTGACCACCACCTGGGATCAGGGTTGTTTTTATAATACACTATGTCCATCTGCTTCAGGTGGTCAATGTGGTCATGTTTGGACCGGCTGCGTGGCAACTGCCATGGCTCAGATTATGAAATATCATAATTTTCCTCCACAGGGAGTCGGTCAGCACACTTACACGGATCCAACTTACGGACTGCAAACAGCGGATTTCGGAAATACGATCTACGATTGGTCATCAATGCCCAATTCGGTAACCAGCAGCAACGTGGCTGTTGCTACGCTCATGTATCATGATGGTGTTTCAGTAGAAATGCAATATGGCACCAGCGGTTCCGGTGCTTTTAGTGAAAATGTCCCCAACGCATTAAAAAATTATTTCAACTACAGTCCTGATATCGATATTAAATACAAGGACAGTTATGCCAACGTTGATGACTTTAAAGCTTTGTTGAGAGCCGATCTCGACGCAAGTTTGCCGATTTATTACAGTGGTTCCAATACAACTGAAGGTCATGCCTGGGTTTGCGACGGATATCGTATGAGCGACGGCAAGTTTCATTTTAACTGGGGATGGTCGGGATCTTCAAATGGCTATTATGCAATCGGGAACCTCAATCCGGGAGGTTCTACCTTTAACCTCAACAATACTGTTGTGCTTCATATCAAACCTTACAATCCAAATTTGATTGTAAGGATCACGCATCCTGTCAATAAAGCAATAATCGGCGTTGGGTACAGTGTGGATATCACTGCAGTGGTAGTGAGAGGTTCAGCCAATACAATGAAGATCTTCATCGACAGTGTTGAGAGATTTTCAACGACCGGAGATTCGATCACCTATACATGGAATACGTCTGCTGCTGATCTCGGATCGCATACCGTTATAGCTTATGCTTATAATTCAACAGATACAGTGTATAACAAGGAATTGGTGAATGTCGCTGAATGGATTTCCCAAGCCAGCGGGTTTACTACACCTTCCCGTGCCATCACTTACCTGTCGGCAGTTGACAGTAATATTGTATGGGGCACTGCTGCTGATGGGAATAACCTGTCAGGTGCCTGCTCCGATTTTACAAAAACCATGGATGGAGGGAACAATTGGACTCCCGGAGTAATCACCAATACAACAGGTCTTTCATCGGCCATGATTTTTGCAATGAATGCCGACACAGCTTATGTTGCCATGTACAAAGTAACAGGGAACAAACCCATGGGGATTTACATGACTTCAGATGGAGGAACAACCTGGGCAAGACAAAGTACCGCTTCGTTCAGTAATTCGTCATCATTTCCCGATATCGTTCACTTCTTTAATACCACCGACGGTGTGGCCATGGGTGATCCCATCAACGGGAAATTTGAGATTTATACTACGACTGATGGCGGGTCAAACTGGTCGTTGATCTCAGCCTCGGGGAACCCGGCTCCACTAAGTGGAGAATTTGGTGTTGTTGGATATTATTCCGCAGTTCATGATACGATTTGGTTTGGAACAAATAAAGGGAGAATATATAAATCGGAAAATAAAGGTGTTGCCTGGACAGTTGCATCCGCTCCCGGCATGAGTGCAGCTTACGTTAAGCCTGTATTCAAGGATGGGAGCCATGGCCTTGTCATTGATGAAAGCACAGGAGCCGGTGGGCTTTGTGAATCTTCCGACGGTGGAGCTACCTGGACCCCGGTTATTTTTACCGGACCAAATTACTCAGGTGATCTTTCCTTTGTTCCTGAAACTCCAAATACCTGGGTACGTTCCGGAAGCGCAAATACTTTAGGTTGCGCCTACTCCTTTGATGGAGGACATACCTGGGCCGATTTCGTCGGAACAACAGGTGCCCCATATTATCAGATGACATGGGTTAACAACCATTGTGGATGGTCGGGTGGCATAAATGCAACTTCAACGGAGAACGGTGCATACAAGTTTATCGGAAAACTCCAGCAACCATTGCCTCCCCCACAAAACGTTATGGCTGTGGCCATTGCACATGATGTGACCATTAACTGGATTGCGCCAAACTATACACCGGGGTCAATCACATTACAGGGTTACAACATAACCAGAAATGGAACCAAAATCAACGCTACTTTAGTAACTACCCTTTCATACCTGGATCAGAATGTTACAAGTGGTCAGTACACCTATTGCGTTTCTGCCCATTATGATATCGGGGAATCTCCCGACAGTTGCAATACGGTTGATGTGGCCGTTGGAATTGCTCAAGCTAATGAACCCGGATTATTTATTTATCCGAATCCGGCTCACAGCATGGTTTTTGTGAAGACTTCAGATATTTCCCCGGAAATCACCATCTGTAGCCAAACCGGGAACACAATGCCAGCTAAAATAAAGAATCTTTCAGCCGACCGGTTAGCTATCGATATTTCCAATTTACCAGCCGGAATCTATATTTTGTCTGTCAGAAATACCCAGGGAATAAAAAGGACAAAACTGGTTGTTTACTAAAGAGCGGTTCACTTAAAACCGGTTTAATTGATCAGAACTTTTTTGGTTATTGTTTCTTCAGTAGTAACGATTCTCAGGTAATAAATTCCCTGAGCAAGACCGGATAAATTCATTTTTATGATTCCGTTACTGTTATCATTTCCGAATGTTACCGAACGGATTTGCTGTCCGGTATTATTAAGCAATTCAAAATGAACCGGGAACCGGATGCCTGCATCGAACTGAACCGAAATTTCGTCACGGGCCGGAGTAGGAAATACCCTGATTTTTTGGTCTGCTGAAGTGTTTTCGATACCGGTTTGAACCACGGAATAATATCCCTCCCATCCCTCATCGGTATTGGTAGCATTTGTCATGAAAATGATCACCATTTTACCGCTGGAAGAAGTTACAGGGACCGGTAAATTAGATTCATCATAATCGCCCGAGTAGGAAGCAAGTAGTTGATCGAGATCCGGATCATAGCATCTAACCTGGTCAAACCCTGCTTCTGTCTTGAACTTCGTAAAAAAGAAAGTCAGGGGCCCTGGGGTGGATGGAATGATGATCCATTTACATAAAGATCTGTTCCGGTAATTGAATGTTCCGCTTCCATCAGAAATTGCTCTTGTTTGATCGGTGAAGGTTTGTGATCCAATACACCAGTCAGCCGATTTGGTTGTATAGGTAACAAACCATCCTTCACTGGTTACACTTCCATTTGATTGAAATGTGACGAGTACTTTGTTGTTATTTACAATGACCGCAGGAGGCAGGGTGGTGCCGGAATAAGTACCGATCAGGGAATCAGATGTTGAACCACCTTTATAAATACTTACAATATCCACTCCATTTTCAGTATTAAACTTATTGAAGGTAATGGTAATGCTTACAATGGAATCGCTGATTGATTGAGGGTCGATAAGCCAACTGAGGTTACAATTGTTCTGGTAATTTTTTACCGGCCCACTGCCATCTTCAAAGGTTCCCGAAAGGGCAGTAAGCACAGTTTGGCCATTGTTAGCGGGCGGGTAGATATAGTTAACGGTATCAGGATAAAGATTGATGATAGCGCCTTGCCCCTGAGTAAAATTATACCCGCCTGGGTTTAAGTTATTGAGGTAATAATATCCATTAGATGATCCACTCCATCCCCAGTTAAAGTGAAAATAATCGGTTCCCTGGTAACCATCAACATTGAACGCATGTCCACCTGTGCCATATCCATCATAATACATTGGACGTTTCTGGTCAAGGTTATCCCTCAATTTCTGTGACCATTGTGCCTCGGAATAATTGCTTTTTTCAATCAGGATACTGTTTGGCGTATATTTAAACGTGTTTACCAAGGCAGTGCGGGCATCCTGGCTATAGGCTCCCGACCCGCCTGGTCCGTACATCATATTCACACTGATTCCGGCATGCCATAACAAGGTGGCACCTGCAGTATCATTCCACGCAGTTGAAAGGGCATTCATCATCTCATTCCATTTGTAAGTGGTTGCAGCAAAATCAGCACATTGCTGGGAATATCCTGAAGGGACATAACAGTGCTGCCCTACCCCCGTTTGCGGCCAGCGGTAATAATACATGATTTGTGACATGGCAGTAGCCACGCATCCAGCCCACACTCTTCCACCAGATCCACCCGCATCTAAGGGGCAAAGCATGTTATACGGAAATCCCTGGTCCCAGGTTGATATCAGCAAAGGTGCTACATCTGTGTTTGGAAAAAGTGGAGAATAATCCCGCGGTCCCTCCGAGGTGAGCCGTTTCCACAAGTCGCCTATTTCTGTTCCCGCGATATAATGGTTTCTGTTACTCCATGATATCTGTTTTGCATATCCTTCCATCCAGGCAATAAACTGCTGTGGCTGGTTTTCGTGAGAATATACACCGGTAAATGAATATCCCAGTACAGGAGTCACACTATTGTCGGCCGAAACAATCACAAACCCTTCATTTTTAAGGTTGAATACATAATATACAGGGGTTCCCTGGTACGATTCCGTAAAACTTTGGATGCAGATAACCGAATCAAATGGATAAGGCTTGATCCTATTAATCTGCTGGCAGTAAAAATTCAGTCCTGCAAGCCTTGCAGTTGCAATATCAACAGGCCCGGCAAAAATGTTGAGACATAATCCGAGGAGAAAAAATAAAGGAAATAGCTGTTTTTTCATAAGAAAGTGATAACGAAAAATTTGAATTTTTTTGAGGCAATAAAGGTAAAAATAATTATATGATGTTTGCAGTTGCTAAATCATTTTGGTAGGAATAAAAAAATAAGTACATTTACATTTGTTAAGAAATAGTTATGCATTGCATTTGCACGAATCGAAGCGGATGGCTGTCATGACATTTAATTGCGTACATAATGTATTTGTAAATTTTTAAACATTCAACCAATGAATACATTCCTCAAAAACCCGTACAAAACTTTGCTTTTATCATTGTTTTGTTTAATTGCGACAACTGTGCAGTCGCAAGATACATCATCCCGTACATTGGCTCCTGGGTCAGCCTTTATAAACCCGATTGCTTCGCCAAATGCATCGGATTACCCGATACCCCCTTTTATCGAATCGTGGGACGTTGGCACATTTACCGCCAACAACTGGGCCTTTTCCGATACTGACAACAACTGGTGTATCAGTTTGACCAGCGGAAATCCAGTACCCTGTGCAGAATTTTCCTCCTTACCACACAGAGTCAATTACAGTCAGGCACTAATTAGTGATACCATTGATGCAACATCCTATATGTGTGCCGTCATCTGGCTTGATTTCGATTTGAAAATATCCTCCGTTAATAATACCGGCATGGAAAAAATGACGGTTGAGGTATACCGTCAGGGTGCATGGAGCCCGATTGACGAAGTAGTTAACTCCTCATCAACTGGATGGGTAAAGCATCATGTCAGAATACTGGGCATTCTGAATGATTTGTTCCAAATTCGTTTTGTGGCCCACGGGGGCAATTCAGCCGATATTCAGCAATGGCAGCTCGACAATATCCATGTTTATGGTTCTTGCAATGCACCTAAGCACCTTTGGTTGTACGGTCTGCATAAATATGTTCAACTCGATTGGTCAACCCCCGATTGCACCCAAAATGACTGGAATGATCTCATCCTGGATGACGGATCGATGGAATACTGTTACTGCACCCCGGCTGATTCTTTGCAGTGGTACGGCAACAAATTCCTGGTGGGTGAACAAAGTTATGGGTTCATACAGAAAATCAGCCTTTACTTTGTTGATAGCTATTTCTTGCCCGGGTCACCTCAAACACTTACAATCGACTTTTTCGATTCAACACGAACCCTGATCGGATCCAGCGCGCCTTTTCTTACAAACACTCCCGACGATTGGATTAATGTGCCGATCAACAATGTTCCGTTCAATGGTGATTTTTATGCAATGGTCAAATTTAACAATCTCCCCGGCAATCCATATTGCTTAGCAGCTGATGAAACAGGCCCCAATGTTACCAAGGATTTGGCCTGGACGATCAATGGTGCGGGAGTCTGGTCCAAGATCGGGTTGCCCTTAGCTCAGCCTTGTGTTTTTTTGTGTAGGGCATCTGTGTTTGTATATAACGATCATTCTTCAGAAACCACCGACACCAACCTCATCGGATACAACGTCTTCAGATCCAGTCCAGACGGAGCACCTCCCTTTGTTCAGTGTAACACAAATCCGGTAACAGGTAATTCTTATATTGACTATACCCCTTCCAATTATCCCATGTGGACAGGATGGAATTACTATGTCACAGCAGTATACATGAATCTGGCAGACAGTACTGTTTTGTGTGAACCTTCCTCAGATACTGCTAACATCATAGTCATTGGAGTTCGGGATGAACGGGCAAATTTCTTTTCAATCCATCCTAACCCGGCAGTAGAAAAAGTTCAGATCGTTGCTACCTTTCCAATAATCAAAGTGGAGGTTTTCGATCAACTGGGACAGATCGTGTATTCAACAGGAATAAAGGAAAATAACACCCTGGATATTGATCTTAGCTTTTTTGCCCGGGGTGTTTACTTTTTCCGAGTAACCACAACCAAAGGAATTCAAACCGACAAAGTAGTAGTGACCGAATAAATGACCAAGAAATCGAAAGAAATTAAAAGATAAAAAACATGAAAGCCCAGTCTTTTTTTAAAATTGGTACTCTTTCAATGATTCTATTTATTTCTTTATCCTCTTTCTCACAAAACTGGCCAAAGATTTTTGGAACTTCCAGCTATACCTGGCTTCAGGGGGGCCTGGTTGAATCGTATGATAAAGGGTATATAATCGCAGG
>JALNWG010000003.1 GCA_023231005.1 Bacteroidales bacterium
CCCCGTTCAAACGATCAGTAATTCTACATTCACCAATGGCTCTGTAACCTATTCAATTATACCGACGGCGAATGGGTGCGTTGGAACATCTGTGGACTATGTTATTACCGTAAAACCAAAACCAACAATAACAACTTCCCCTCTTAATAAGCTAATCTGTGCAGGATCAAATACCTCAATTACACTTGAGGCCTCAGTGGTTGGTACAGCTTTTTCTTGGACTTCCTCATGTATTTCAGGGACAGTCACTGGTTTCACTCCTTCCGGGACAGGAGAGATCAACGATATTTTAAACAACACAGGAATCCTTATTGGAACCGTTCGCTATGTAATAACACCTACTGCCAATGGATGCGCAGGCCCTCCGGTAAATTTTGATGTTGATGTTAATCCTTTACTTACTGCAGAAGCTGGTTTAAACCAATTGATCCCTTTTGGTACAAATACAAATTTAGTCGGGTCTTTGACGGGAGGTACAGCTGGTTTTACCTATTTATGGACTCCGGCTACAAGTATTAATGGGTCAAATTTAACCGCCACTGTTCAAACGATTAACCTTACAACGACACCTACCGTATTTACATTGGTCATTACCGATTCAAAAGGATGCAGTTCAAGCGATAATACAACTGTTACTCTTAACGGAATGGCGCTTGGTGTTGTCGCATCTGCTAATCCACAAGTTATTTGTATAAACAGTTCATCAGTTCAGTTGGATGCCACTGCCACAGGTGGAAATAGTGCAAATATCTTAACTTACAGCTGGTCAACAGTTGCATCAGGCATTTTTTCAATACAAAAAAACCCAATAGTAAATCCAACTATAACAACGGTATATTCGGTTACTGTTAATGATGGATTTAATACAGCCACTAATTCAGTAACTGTTACTGTAAATCCATTGCCAGAGGTTTTTAACATGACGGGAGGTGGTGAATATTGTGCAGGAGGAACTGGCAAAGCCGTTGGGTTAAGTGATTCTCAAACGGGGGTAAGCTATCAATGTTACAAGGATGCTGTGGCTGATGGAAGTCCAATCACAGGTACCGGCAGTGCTATTTCGTTTGGAATTAAAACAGCTGCGGGAGCCTATACAGCAAAAGCTACCAATACAACGACCAACTGCCCTAATGACATGTCGGGGAGTGTCCCGATCACGATTAACCCATTGCCAATAGCAGTTGCAGGACCTGATCAGACCATCCCATACGGAATCAGCACAACCCTGGCAGGCTCCGGTAGTGGAGGAACAGGAACTTTGTCTTATTTGTGGTCCCCCAGCAATAAAATTGCAACCGGAGAAGAAACGTTACTTGGACCGCATACTACAAACCTGAATGAAACAACAATTTTTATCCTGACTGTTACCGATTCCAAAACATGTCCGAACAGCGACCAGGTACAGGTCATTATTTCTGGCAATCCTTTAAGTGTTACGGTAACGGCATCGCCAAATATTATATGCAATAATGATGCAACAGTTCAATTAAACGCAGCAGCTACAGGTGGCAGCGGGACATATTCCTATAGTTGGAGCTCCAGCCCATCAGGTTTTACTTCAACATTGCATAATCCAACGGTTAATCCAACGATAACCACAACTTATACTGTTACCGCTAATGATGGTTATAATACAGCCACCAATTCAGTAACTGTTACTGTAAATCCATTGCCAGAGGTTTTTAACATGACGGGAGGTGGTGAATATTGTGCAGGAGGAACTGGCAAAGCCGTTGGGTTAAGTGGTTCTCAAACGGGGGTAAGCTATCAATGTTACAAGGATGCTGTGGCTGATGGAAGTCCAATCACAGGTACCGGCAGTACGATAAGTTTTGGCAATAAGACAGATGCGGGATTATATACTGTGAAAGCGACTAATAATACAACCACCTGCTGGCAAAATATGGATGGAAGTGCTTCTGTTATAATCAACCTGTTACCAATTGTCTCTGCAGGAGCAGACAAAATAATCCCTCATGGAATAAGTACTACATTATCTGGCGCAGCCAGTGGAGGATCTGGGTTATTAGCCTACAACTGGACTCCGGTTTTATTCATTGCCAGTGGTGCAACTACACTTTCACCGACAACAACTAATCTTTATGCCAACACCACCTATACATTAACTGTAACTGATGCTAAGGAATGTGCTAATTCCGACCAGATAGAAGTTGTCATTAACGGAAGTCCGCTAAGTACTACTGCAACCGTTCTTCCTGATGTGATCTGCGATGGGGATCAGTCTCAATTAAATAGTACTGCTACAGGTGGCAGCGGAACCTATACCTATAGTTGGGTCTCCAGTCCTTCAGGTTTTACCTCAACATTGCATAATCCAACGGTTAATCCAACGATAACCACAACTTATACTGTTACAGTAAACGATGGTTATAATACAGCCAATGCTTCCATTACCGTGACGGTAAATCCTTTGCCTGTTCAATATACAATTACCCCCGGTGGAGCCTACTGTTTAGGAGGGGTTGGAATCCCAATAGGCCTGTCAAATTCAGAGGTTGGAGTTGACTATCGTCTTTTCCGTGAAACAATGCCAATACTCACAGCAATACCTGGAACCGGAAATCCAATCACATTTAGCAACCAAACAGTTGCGGGGAATTATACAATTAAGTCAATACAAGTTGCTACTTCTTGCGTGAATGATATGCTGGGCACTGCTACGATCACCATTAATCCTCTCCCTGTTCAATATGCTGTAACAGGAGGTGGATCATATCCTTCAGGTGGAGTAGGTGTTCCCATAGGATTGGTAAACTCAGAAACGGGGATTGACTACAGGCTGGTTCATAATACAGATACCCTTACTCCTGCCCCAGGGCTTCCGGGGACGGGAACTACTTTGGATTTTGGGAACCAGACATTAGCTGGACAATACACGGTTGCAGCAAAAAATCACACTACCGGTTGTACCCAAGAGATGAGTGGAAGTGTCAATGTTGTTATCAATCCATATCCTTCTGCTTTTAATGTTTTTGGAGGAGGCCCTTTTTGCTTTGGTGATCCAGGAAAATCCGTTGCAGTGGATGGTTCAGAGATTGGTGTCGGTTACGTCCTTAAAAGAAATAATGATAGTATCTCTTACATGCTTGGGAGCGGAGATACCTTGAATTTTGGGGTTTTCAATACTGCAGGAACTTACACGGTTCTGGGTGTTAATATCGCTACTCGTCTTACAAAATGGATGACCGGGAGTGCTACAATTATAGTAAACCAATTGCCACTCGCATACCTGATGGTCCCCCAGGGAGATACCTGTCCGGGGACAGAAGTCCTACTCAATGGTTCGCAATCGGGGATCAATTACTACCTTATCCGAGAAAATGATACGATTTCAATGAGGGCAGGAACTGGCGTTTTTGGTTTGCTAAGCTTCGGAAACCAATGGGATACAGGGGTATATAGGGTTGTTGGAATAAATGCCTTAACTGGGTGTAAGATGGAACAGATTGGCAGTGTAATAATTCATATAGCGCCAGCAGTTTTTAATATTATTCCTCCGGGTATTTTATGTCCGGGACAGATTATTAACCTTTCGGGTTCACAGATCGGAATAAATTATCAGTTACGTAGAGATAGTTTGACAAATATCGGGGTCCAAGTTCCCGGAACAGGTTCCGGATTATCTTTTGGGCCACAATTTTTACCGGGAGTTTACCGGGTCATTGCCATTGATCCATTAACTCATTGCTATTCCTGGCAAAACGGTAATTCTACTATTCAGCCTGGGCCTACTATTTACACTATGGTACCAAACGGTGACACCTGTGCAGGAGGAAGGGTGAGGTTAAACGGTTCTCAAATTGGGATCCAGTATCATCTTGTGCTAAATAATACTGTTTATCTCGACAGCCTTTATGGTACCGGACAGCCCTTGGTTTTTGGGACATTTTTAACTTCAGGTACTTACAAGATATTGGCTACCGATACCCTTACACATTGTGAAGTATGGATGGATGGGATGGTCACCGTTTTAAGTTCACCCACCCTTTATAATGTAATTCCTAATGGAATTTCGTGTGAAGGTTCAGCCATAGGACTTGATGGTTCAGAAATCGGAATTAATTATACCTTAATCAGGGATAACTGGGTTATTGCTGCGGGACCTATTCCTGGCAATGGCTCTTCTATTTCATTCGGTTTGCAGTCATATCCGGGAAGTTATACCATCGAAGCACAAAATCCGATTTCGGGATGTTCGCGCATTATGGAAGGGGTTACTTCTTTATACTCACGTCCTGTTTCTTTTCTGTTATTGCCCCAGGGAGATATATGTTTTGGTACTGATATTTATTTAAATGGTTCACAAATTGGGGTGAATTACCAATTGCTAAGAGATGGGATGGTTCAGCAAACCAAACCAGGAACAGGATTAATAATTCATTTTGGTTCCCAATATGTTGCCGGCATTTATACAATTAAGGCCATCAACACGTTTTCAACATGTGATACCCTTATGACTGGGACCGCAACGGTTCTCACACCTCCTCTTGCTTTTAATATTACTCCTGCAGGAGCTAATTGTTCTCCGTCGATGGTTGGACTTACAGGATCCCAGATAGGGATTAATTATCAACTACTCAAAAATGGTGCTATATCTGGATCAACGATCGCAGGAACTGGGAATACGCTAGATTTCGGCCTTCAAACAGAAGGTGTCTACCGTGTTGTTGCCATATCTCCTTCTACCTCTTGTTCAGATACAATGCAGGGAATTGTCGTTATTACACCTGGCCCTTTTGTTTTCGCAGGAAACGACACAACCATCTGTGCCACTCACTCCCTTACAGCTGTAGCCAACGCGAGCAATTATTCTACTATTCACTGGTTCACTTCCGGCGATGGACTATTTTCTGATCCAACCATATTAGGTCCAGTATATACTCCCGGGGTGGCTGATATTGTCAACGGTACATTTTCATTATATATCGAAGCCCATGGCTCCCAGGCTTGCCCGTCAGCTATTGCAAAGGATACACTCATTGTTTTTATTCATTCTTATCCTATCGCTAATGCTGGTGAAAATGACACAATTTGCTTTACCGGATCCTATTCATTGAACGGAATGGCAAATAATTATTCTTCAGTTTTATGGGCAACTAGCGGAGATGGACATTTTGACAATTTACATATCCTGAACCCGGTTTATACGGCAGGAATATCCGATAAAACAATTGGGGTGGTAACCCTTACCCTACATGTGCACGGTACACAACAATGCACTTTCGATACTGTGAATGATGCGATGACACTCAGGATTGAACCACTTCCAATTGCCAATGCGGGTCCCAATGATACGATTTGCGAAAATATGACTTACCGCCTTTCCGGGACTGCTCAAAATAACTCTTCGGTTCTCTGGAGTACAACGGGAGATGGGACTTTTGACAATGCAGCCATACTAATTCCTTATTACACACCTGGGGTTAATGATAAGGTTGCTGGAAATGTTCGATTAGCCCTCACGGCAATTGGCACACAACATTGTGTGGCAGAATCACGGCAAGACACTATGATTCTTTTTATCAACAGGTTACCCATTGTCTTTGCAGGTAATGATGATACAATTTGTGCCAATAAGACATTTATACTGAATGCTTCTGTTCAGCGACATTCATCCATTAACTGGTCAACCAGTGGAGACGGAACTTTTACTAATCCACATATTATAAATCCAATATATTCACCAGGTCCATCAGACAATAATTCAGGGCTTGTATTATTAAAACTGACAGCAAATGGATTGGGTACTTGTATCAATGAATCGACCAGCGATTCCATGATTCTGAAAATTTTGCCAATGCCCATCGCCAATGCAGGTAACGATACCCTATCCTGCCCTAATATACCAATTCCGCTAAATGGGTCGGCATTACACTTCATGTCGGTTCTTTGGACTTCAGAAGGAGATGGAGTATTTGATGATCCGACACTCTTAAAGTCGCATTACACACCTGGAAATCTGGATATTGCAAACGGTTATACCCAACTTACAATGACTGTGAATGGCCTGCTGCAATGTGGAGCCCAAATTTCAACTGACACTGTCAGGATTGATTTCAAGGCCCTACCCACAGCGACAATTAGTGGCACACCCTTAATTTGTGAGGGAGCCAATGGAACAATTACGCTTACTCTCACAGGGGTAGCCCCATGGACTGTGACTTACACCGACGGTATAAATACCCATACCATCAATAATATCCCAGTCAGCCCGTATACTTTTACTGTTAGTCCAATTACAACAACTACCTATTCGATTCTTAGTGTTCAGGATGCATTTTGCTACGCACAACTTCCTTTACCTGCCTTTACGGTTCAGGTTAATCCCAATCCCAATACCTATCATACAATTGCAACTAATGGTGGTGCGTATTGTGAGGGAGGAATAGGTGTAGAAATCGAAATTGATGGATCCCAAACCGGTGTTTTTTATCAATTGTTTTTCAGTGGCACCCCCGAAGGATTAGCCCTCCCAGGGACCGGATCACCGATTTCATTTGGATATAAAACAGCACCAGGAATCTATAAAGTAAAAGCGACCCATCCGCAAACGTTATGTGAGACAATGTTTAACGACAGTGTTATCATACTTGTTTTTCCGACACCAAATGTTGACTTTATAATGGATTCTACTTGTTATAAAAATCCTACGTTTTTTCATTTGAATGGACCTGACATTAGCAGGATCGCTCTATGGGAATGGAATTTTGGAGATGGGAATACGGAAACCTATACCGCTCCTGTGGAACCAGTCCATACCTTCCCTACGCCTGATATTTATACAATTTCGCTCAATGTGACGGATACAAATGGTTGCCATAGAATGTTGATTCATTCAGTATCAATAAATCCCCTTCCAATTGCTTTATTCTCACATAATTCTCCCTTATGTCTGGGATATACTGTTGATTTTTCCGATCAATCTTATGCCCAAGGTAATTCAACACTGAGAAAATGGCATTGGGATTTCGGCGATGGAAATGATACTCTTATCATTTGGCCCGGGAATCCTGATGTTTCACATTTATATCAGAACTCGGGAACATATAGCGTAACACTAACGGTTTATAGCAATGACAATTGCCAATCTAAAAAAACAAATACCATCGAAATAGTACCTGCACCATTGGCAAATTTTAGTCATGGTGATACTTGTGTGTTGCAGAATGTCCAATTCATGGATCAATCACAGCCCCACGGAGGCGGAAATATTGTTGAATGGACTTGGAATTTCGGAGATCCTGGATCAGGAGTTAATAATACAGCCACGATTCAAAATCCAATGCATGTTTTCCACAACGCAGGGAATTTTCTGGTCCAACTTCTTGTAAAATCAAGTAATGGATGCATAGATTCGATTAGAAAAACTGTTCAGACAATGCAACAACCCACAGCCATGTTTACAGCTGATGGTATCTGTGAATCAGATTCGACTCAGTTTACCGATGTTTCTATACCCCATGCAAATTCTATCATTGAATGGGATTGGAACTTTGGAGATGGATCACCGCATTCCAATTTACAGAACCCGATACATTTATACTCAATTCCTGGGCAGTTCAATGTCAGTCTTTTTATTAAAAACAGCAACCAATGCATGCACGATACTCTTATACCTATAACAATAATCGCAAAGCCGGTTGTTCTCTTTAATACAAATGCTCCTAAATGTGTTGGAACTCCTGTTTCATTTATGAATCTTTCAACTACCCAACATGGAATAATTGTTAAATGGAAATGGTCTTTTGGGGATGGAACGGATACAACCATATATTTTCCGGGAGTTCCAAACATTACTCATGTTTTTCAAGGATCCGCAACTCAACATTTAGTCCGGCTTACTGTAACTACCAATGATAGTTGTTCTAATTATCACGAACAGATAATTAATAGTGTCCTTTCGCCAACAGCAGATTTTTATTTTTCAGATATCCGTTGTAAAGGCCAAAGTGTCAATTTTACAGACAATACACAATTGAATGGGGGAGGAGTTATTACCAGTTGGTACTGGGATTTTGCAGATCCCACTTCAGGTTTTCAGAATTTTTCCACATTACAAAACCCAATCCATATTTTTACATCTGCAAACATCTATCAAGTAAAACTGACAGTTACTAATTTAAATTCCTGTACAAGTATCGTAATGTATCCAGTAGAGATTAGCGATAGTCCTCAGGCAAATTTTATCTCTGATACAGCTTGCTTCGGGACTCCATCTCACTTTACTGATTTGTCAAATCCAAATGCTCCTTCCATTACTTCCTGGGATTGGAATTTTGGCGACGGATCAATCCACTCTTATCTACAAAATCCCAATCATCAGTATGCTTCTGCGGGGATTTTTACAGTTACATTAATAGTAGTTAATTCAACCGGATGTCAGCATACAATTACAAAACAGGTAAAAGTGATTTCTGCACCCGTTGCCTCATTTTCATATTCCGTTAATAATTGTAATGGATTACCTGTTTCTTTCACTAATTTAAGTAGCACACCACAGGGATATGTTTTTAAATGGACTTGGAACTTTGGGGATGGGGTAGATACTTCTCTAACTTTACCTTCCATTCCGAATATAACGCATGTTTACGCCAACCCAGGAAACTATAATGTGACCCTTACAATTCAAACAAATGATAGTTGTGCAAATTCTGTGATGCATCAGATTTCTGTCGGCGCTAGTCCTGTTGCCGACTTTTATTGCTCTCAAAATAAATGCCAGCATACACCAGTGAATTTTCAGGACATCTCCCAACCAAACGGCGGAATAATTATTTCATGGAATTGGGATTTTGGTGATCCTGGATCTGGAGCAAATAATACTTCGACTTTACAAAACCCATGGCATGTGTACTCTTTAGGCACAACCTATCAGGTAAAACTCATTGTGCAAAACATTAATAATTGTTACGATACCATTATCCACCCTGTGATAATTAGCAGTGCCCCATCTGCTCATTACGCAGCAGATTTGGTTTGCCAGGGGAATTTGACACACTTTACAGATCAATCAGTGCCCCATTCAGGAACTTTAGTCTCTTGGAATTGGAATTTTGGCGATGGAAATACTTCTATTCTTCAAAATCCCACCCACTTATATACCACGGCAGGGGTCTTTAATGTTTCATTGACGGTTCTAAATTCTTTTAATTGCCAAAGCGATACATTGGGAGAGGTAGTTGTTCAATCTCCTCCCAATGCATTGTTTGAATATGAGAATTCGTGCAAGGGTGCTCCAATTCAATTTCATGATCTTTCTTATACACCAATGGGGGTGATTAATTCATGGCATTGGAATTTTGGTGATGGAGATTCTTCATCGTTGCAAAATCCATCACATATATATGTCACCCAGGGAATATACTTGGTTACTTTGACAGTTACCAATACTTTTGGTTGTTTGTCGAGTTTCAGCTTACCCGTTACTGTTTATATCAATCCCACGGCAGGCTACACTTACTTTAGCAAATATTGTCCTCAGGGTAAAGTTTCATTCACGGATCATTCAACTGCATCGAACGTACCCATTGTGTCATGGCTTTGGATTTTTGAAAATGGGTATACTTCAATTACCCAAAATCCAACCTACACTTTTAGCATAACTGATACTACCTATTTGGTAAGTCTTATCGTTACTGACGCTAATGGATGTAATGATACCTTAATCCAACCAGTATATGTTGTTCCTGGCAACAATTTTACATTTATATCTGATTCTGTTTGTTTTGGAGAAATAACGCATTTTCAACCTGTAAATCTGGCTATTGGAGATACACTCCATGATTTACGCTGGAACTTCGGAGATCCTAATAGTGGTATCTATAATCAATCTGTTTTATATGACCCAATTCATCAATTTACGATTCCTGGTACTTATATTGTAAAATTAAGTGCATATAATTCAGATAATTGTCAGGACAGCATTTATAGAGAAGTTATTGTTTATCAAAACCCGATATCTGATTTCTCGTTCGATACAATACCTTATTGTGACAGTATTGTTACATTTCATAATCTTTCCTGGGGGAATGGTGCAGCAATTGATTCTCTTATCTGGATCTTTGGCGACGGAGATACCACAGTTCAAACGAAACCACTTCCACCTGATGTAATCCATCAATATCATAATTTCGGTTCATTCAATGTACACCTGAAAACAATTAATGCTCATGGATGTATAGATAATCGTTCAAAAACCGTGCTTGTTTCCTGTCTTTCTGCGGTTATTGTGGCTGCTGACAGTATAAAGTGTGAACGACAAACAGCCATATTTAATGACAATTCAATCCCGCTAAGTTTAATAAAACAATGGCACTGGGATTTTGGGGATGGCATGGATACAACCTATGGAAAATTTAAAAAAACGATTAATCACAAATACGCTTCTGCCGGAGATTATACCGTTATGCTTGTTGTATCATTAACAAACAATGGTATAACACTTTCTGACACGAACCTAATAAATATAAATGTTCAATCCTCGCCTATTGCATCATACTTATCTCCTTCTGTGTGTTTTGGCGATTCAGTCCGGTTTATTAATCTTTCCGACAGCAATGGCTTTTCTATAGTGTCAAATTTCTGGAAATTTGGTGATCCGGGAACTGGGATAAAGGATACGAGTACAACCATTAATCCGTCTCATCTTTATTCAAAAAGCGGTACGTTTCATTCAATGTTGGTTGTTCAAAACAGCCTTGGTTGCAGTGACACGCTCAGGCGTGACGTGAAAATCTTTAAATTACCTGAAGCTGCCTTCACTATTCCAATTGCTTGCACCAGACAGCATACGGCTTTTAAAGATGAAAGCAAAACCGGAGATACTTTGATCTCAAATTGGTCCTGGTCTTTTGGAGATCCCGAAAACAAATATGATTCTTCACACCTAAGAAATCCCTCTTATATCTACTATCAACCCGGAAAATATTACCTCTACCTTAAAGTTAAAGATTATTATGGGTGTCAGGATGCTATCAAGGATTCGGTCTTTATTTTGGAATCACCAATTAGCGCTTTCACATATAAAGACAATGTAGAGGGAATTTCTGGGAAGATTGAATTACTGAACAAATCTGAAAATGCCATTATTTATGATTGGGATTTTGGAAATGGAAAAACCTCTATCGAAGAAAATCCTATAATTAGCTATGTAGAGGATGGCAGCTATATTATCAGACTCGTAGCGACAAATAAAAACTCATGTACCGATACAGCCAATTTAAATTATGACTTTATTTTCCATGGGTTATATGTCCCAAATCTATTCTCCCCAACCAGTCTTGTTTACAATGTAAGGTTTTTTAAACCAGCTGGATTGAATCTAAGCAATTATCATATCATCGTTTTTGATATTTCAGGCCATACATTATGGGAATCAACTCAACTTGATAATAAGGGAAGCCCACTTGAAGGATGGGACGGGACATCCAATGGACGTTTAATGCCCCAAGGTACCTATATGTGGAAAATAACAGCAACTTTTAAAGATGGAAAAGTATGGGAAGGCTCTAATACCGGGAAAGGATCAACCACAACAGTTGGAACAGTAACTCTGGTCAGATAAATTTTATTCTCAGAAAATGGACCGAAAAATAATTTTATATATGATTATTGGGTTTTGCTACATCTTTTCAGCACAACGTGTTGCAGGACAAGACCCATTGTTTACTCAATTTTATAGTGCCCCTTTGTATTACAATCCGGCATTCACTGGTATTAGTTCAGGGCTTCGAGCGAGGTTTAATTATAGAAACCAATGGCCTACTCTGCCTGTAGATTATCGTGCATATTATTTTTCTGCTGATTTGGGAGACAGAAATCTTCCCGGATCAGGAGGAATTGGATTAATGGTTAATTCTGATAATGATGGAGTTGGATTTATTCACAACCTTGAGTTGGGATTAAATCTTGCCGTGAGAATTCCAATATCCAGCTTTCTAATTGCCCAAGTCGGAGTGAAAGCAAGTTTTAAACAAAAATCAATTAATTGGGATGATTTTGTTGTAACAGACCAGTTAAATGAAAAATATGGAAATATTTATCAAACAGCATTTACACACCCCGATGAAAATAAGAAAACATTCCCGGATTTTGCTGCCGGTGGCATTCTGAGAACAACCAATGAATCAGGATCTTTTACAGGAACTTTGGGTTTTTCAGTTGACCACATGTTTCAACCAGATGAATCATTTTTACAAACGGCTAGTTCTCCATTACCGAAAAAATGGATCGGACATGCTGATGCTGTTTTTCAATTAGGAGAAAAAAGTTCTTCATCAAGTTTTAGTTCCAATGGATTCGCAGATCCACTAAAATTGAATCCAGCATTACTTTTTATTAGTCAAAACAATTTTAATACATTGGAAATAGGCATGAATCTTATGAAATTCAATGTTTATCTTGGTGGCTGGTACAAAACTACAGTAACTGGTGCTGTATCTAATATATTTGCTTTACTTGTAGGGTACAATTATCGGATTGCAGAGAACACGAGTGTCCGGTTCATGTATAGCTATGATATTCCAATTTCCGGGGCCATGATGGGAACGGGAGGTGCTCATGAAATAAGCATTGTACTTGAGTTTTCCAATATTCAGATTTTTGGTGGAAATTCAACTCCCTCTCGCTATAGATCAAGAAGTGGAAATGAAACGATGGAATGTTCTGATTTTTATTAAAGAACGCTATAAAAGTCGAATCTTTGGTTTTTCGGTAATAGATCCAATGGATGATTTACAACAGATGTATTGCTGTGGATTTCCTGAAGTTCATGTTTCTCCGTTTAATTAAACCTTAATCAAAAAAGAAAATTGACCATCATACCTCGATTTCATCAGATTATCAAATTGTGAATGAAATACCCATGGTAATGGAATACATATAATAAGGCAGATAGAAAGTGACCTGATTACGATCGTGCTGCATATAATACCGCAGATCCATTGCAAGCCATTGTAAAATTTTGAAATTCAGGATTGCTTCTGCCGTAATGCAGGGATATGGAGTTTTAAAATCCGAAGAAACGTCATATAATGAAGTTCCCTTGAAATTACTTTTAAAAGGTTGCTGATAAGAAAACATGATATTCATGTTAAAAATCTTCCCGAAAGTACTGTTAAAACTCAGGTACCCCGCACCTCTTATGCCATTTCGACTGGCAAATCCTGAACCTCCCGGATCCAAAACCTTGATATCGTCAGAAATGACCTTCCACTTTTGATCCGACCACCAGCCTTCATAATCCGGAGGAAGCAAGTCGTAACGATCCCACTGATACAGTAATCCCACTCCCGCTTGTATTCTGATCTTGGGAATATTCAGGATCAACGGAACAGCATATACCCCCGCCTGCCAGCGTGCATTGATTCCACGATCCTCATCAAACTGAAACATAACAAAAGGCTCCAGGCTGATTTTTTTCATCTCCAACTTGTCATCTGAAATCTTATGCCTGAATAAATTGTTGTGTAAATAAACATATCCATTATTATTGGTTGAACGTGTCTTCATTCCCTGAAAATTAATCACACCGGAGATCTCATACAAATTATTTGAATCAAGCAGTATCCCTGATGCTGTTGACGATAAATACAGGTATTGCTGCGCATCCTCAAGAAAATAAAAACCAAAGTAAAGATTCCCCATTGGCCGATGTATTTTCAGGGTATCGAGGCATTGCTTGTCGAACGTGCAAACTTGTCCAATGGAATTCACTTTCAAGCAGATTAAGAGTAAATAAACAAGGAGTATGCGCAAAGACCTGATGCGTATTAACGATTGGATGGTTTTTATGTAAAGTCTATATAAGATTGATGAAGTATGATCAATACGGAAGTCTAACATTCAAAATTATGATTACCAAGTAAAATTAAAAATTTTCTACTAGTTTATATACTACTCTGATGAAATATCTATTTGAAAAGAGAAAAAGTATTTTTTGTAAAATACTTGCAATCTGTTTTTTAAATATTTAATTTCGATGCAAAGTTTTGTGTGATATCTATAAATTATTACCTAATGATTTGTTTGTAAGATATTTAACTATTTATAGATTTCACCCATTAGAAAGAGGAAGATTTTGATTGAATATCAATAGATATATATTTTTCCGACATTAGTTATTTACCTAAATCTTTCAATTATGAAAAAAATTTTACTCTTTCTTTTCGCAATGTTAGCATCAAGTGGGTTATTTTCCCAGATTGTCCTGCTCAATGAGAACATGGACAGCTATGCTACCAATAGTTTTTTGGGCGTTGATAATCCAACCTGGTTCACAACCTGGTCAAATCTGCCGGGGAGTGGCGAAGATGCTCAAATTTTGACAAACTTTGCTCATAGTGGAACAAAAGCAGCCTCGGCAGATCTTACAGGTGGACAAACCGACTGTATTCTTAAGCTCGGAAATAAAACAACCGAAAGATATGAGGTAAAATGGTGGATGTACGTTGAAACCAACAAATGTGCTTATTATAACTTCCAGCACTTCGAAACTCCGGGCATTGAATGGGCCTTTGAAATTTATTTTCGTACGAATGGCGCTATCCATTTATATGCAGGCGGCAATACCATCAATGGAACTTATCCAAAAGCTACCTGGTTCGAAGTAAAGCAGATTATTAAATTAGATGTTGATAGCATTTATTTATACATTAACGGGGCCTTGTTAAATTCCTGGCCATTCCATTGGACGAATTCATCAACGACAGGAACTAACCAACTAGGCGCTGTTGATCTTTTTGCCGGTGAAGAATCAGGTTCGGGAGAAACTCCGGGATTTTATTTTGACGATGTAGTCTATAGTCAACTTGGAACCCTTGCCCCAACTGTGGTAACTATGCCAGCGACAGCAGTAGCCAGCGTTACTGCAACATTGAATGGAACCGTGAATGCCAATATTCAATCTACAACAGTGTCTTTCGAATATGGATTGACCACAGCTTATGGAACTGTTGTAGCGGGAGTTCCGGGAACCGTTACTGGAAATACCACAACCCCTGTTTCTGCTAATCTAACAGGATTATTACCTGGAGCCACTTACCATTACAGGGTTCGCGGAGTAAATTCCAATGGAAACACCAATGGCTTAGATATGACTTTTACCACGGCACCGATCCTTCCTGTCGCAATCACCACCGCTGCCACCAGCGTTACCAGTACAGGTGCTACACTTAATGGTACAGTGGATGCGGGAGGAGCTCCTACCACAGTAACTTTTGACTATGGACTAACATCTGCTTATGGAACGACTGTCGCGGGAACTCCGAATACAGTTACCGGTAATGGGGCAACACCGGTTAGTGCAACCATTACTGGTCTTACAGTAAATACCACGTATCATTACAGAGTCAAAAGCATTAACAGTGTGGGCACGGGTAACGGGCTGGATATGACATTCCTCACAACCAGTTGCCCGATGCCTAGTCCAGCCGGAGTAATCACCGGACCCGCCAATGCTTGTGGCAACAGTATCGGAAACGTATATTCCGTTCCTCCGATTGCCAATGCCACCGGGTATATCTGGACCGTTCCAACAGGATCAACGATCACTTCAGGTGCCAATACCAACAGCATTACCGTCACCCTCGGAACTACGTCAGGAAATGTATCGGTAATGGGGACAAACTCATGCGGCAACGGCAGCAGTTCAATAAAAGCCATTTCCGTGAGCCCTGCACCAACCCCGACAATTTCCGGAAACTCTTTGCTGTGCCAGGGTTTAACCAATGTGGTGTATACAACCCAATCAGGAATGACAAATTATGTGTGGACGGTTTCTTCGGGAGGAATTATTACTGCCGGGGGAACGGCAACCAGCAACACCGTTACCATCACCTGGTCGGGTTCTGGAGCTCAAACCGTGTCGGTCAATTACACTAACGCCAGCGGATGCTCTGCTCCCGCAGCGGTTAGCTTCCCGGTGACCGTTAATCCAGCTCCTGTACCAACTATTGGAAGTACCAATGATCCTTGTGTTAATACAACAAATAACACTTATTTCACTGAAAGTGGAATGAACAATTATGTTTGGAACATTTCTACCGGAGGGGTTATTACTTCCGGATCCGGAACAAATACGACTCATGTAAGTTGGAATGTCGCCGGTATGCAGTGGATCAGCGTCAGCTATACCAATACTTTTAATTGTGCGGCAACAACAGCCACCCAATTACCAGTCTTCGTGAACCCGGTTCCTGGTGTAGCCGGACCCATTACGGGAATAACTACCATCTGTGCTGGAACAAATGGTGTTGCTTATTCCTGCGAAGAAATATTCAATGCTACTTCTTACACCTGGACTTTACCAGCCGGGGCCACCATTGCTACAGGTGCCGGAACCAAAAACATTACAGTGAATTATAGTGCTACCGCAGTTTCCGGAAATATCACTGTGGCCGGTACCAATAATTGTGGAAATGGGCAAGATTCTCCCCCATTCCCCGTAACTGTAAACCCGTTACCTTCTGTTGCCGGAACAATTACTGGTCCTGTTTCAATATGTGCTGGAGCAACCGGGGTCTCCTATAGTGTTAATGCCATTCCTAATGCAAATACTTACGTATGGACGGTTCCTTCCGGAGCCATCATCACGGCAGGCAGTACCTCCAGAAGCATTTTGGTGACCTTCGGATCATCTCCTGCTACCGGCGCTTTTACGGTGAAGGGAGTCAATGCCTGCGGTGACGGTGCCGTTTCACCCGACTATAATGTAACAGTAAACGAAATCCCTGCTGCACCCGAAATAACTGCCGTAGGCCCGGTACTTACAAGCAGCGCTTCAACCGGAAACCAATGGTATTATGGAGGAGTTGCCATTGCGGGCGCTACCAACCAAACCTATACGGTAACCAACAATACCGGTTATTATTGGTGTGTGGTAACCCTTAACGGATGCGCTTCTCCAATTTCGAATAAGATCTGGATCGAGGTGGTGGGAATCGAAGAGTTGCCTGCTTCTGCTTCTTTCTCTGTTTATCCAGTACCCAATGACGGACTTTTCACTGCCACTATTCAATATCCGGTTGAAACCACCTTTACCATCATGATCTACAACCAGATCGGATCCAAAATCTTTGAATTCAGGGATGTGAAGACTACAGGTGGACAATACCAGAAAACCATCGACCTCAGACCAATACCCACCGGAATCTATTCCGTGGTATTCCTGAACAGTGAGTCCAAGGTCATCCGGAAAATACTTGTGAACAAATAACTCCTAATTCCTAATTCTTAATTCCTAATTCCTAACTAAAAAGAGGCTTCCAATTTTGGGGCCTCTTTTTTTTTGCTTTATCCACATCTAAGAATTGTAACAGAAAAGGAAAAAGCAACAACGGGGAACCAACTATTTTTTGTACACAACAAACAGCCACTTACAGAGATACATGTAAGTGGCTGTTTGTTGAAGTGGGACGTGCAGGATTCGAACCAGCGACCTCATGCGTGTGAAGCATGCGCTCTGAACCAACTGAGCTAACGTCCCGACACGACAAAGGTAAGAAAAGATTTTTTCAACCAACGTATTACCTTTTGCCCCTTTTCCTGATTAAGTAGAAAACTATGAAATCTATGAAAAAGTTGGTTTTAGTCTCATTATTGCTCCTGCTCTCAGGTTATTGTGGGTGGGGACAAGTCAATATCGTGAATGAAAACATCCAGAACTGGACAAATCAGGGCTCTTATGGAAATTATTTACAAAGCATCCCTGTTGAAGGAGGAAGTGGCAATGTAGTCATGACCGATTGCCTGATCCAAAATGGTGCCTCTGCCACCGGAACCTGTTCAGCCGGAAGGGTCCAGATAAAAGCGCTTACCGGAAAAGTGGAATTCCCGGAAATCAGTTCAATAAAAACTGCTGAGTTCCATTTTGCTGCAGGGGCTGCAGGGCGTTCAGTGAAATTGCAAAAAAATGATGGAGCCGGTGGATGGGTCGATTTAACAACCTTTACCGGAATCGGAACAACCGGAGCAACCTTTACATTTAGTATCAATCAAAATTCTGCTATTACGCTTCGCTTAACTTCTGCAAGTAATACGGTTTATCTTCATGACATTATTTTTAATACCCAGTACTTTAATTCGGCTTCATCTGGCAGTATAGAATTGATTACAAGTTGGGGAACAAAGAGTAATGGAACGGGAACCAATCCTGCAAACTTCATTTCCAGCGGTCAGATTTTTACCATCATAAACAATGCAACTCCTACAATCGGAGCCGACTGGATTGTTTCTGGTGCTGAATCAAAAATAGTGGTAGGTAATGGTATCAATAGTTGTGCGTTTTCTTCCGGGATACATAACATTACAACACAAAACCTGGAAATCAAAACCAATGCATCCTTAACGCTGAACAGCGACGCTACCGGAACCGGTTCGTTGATTGTTAATGGCACCGTTTCCGGCAACATCACCACCCAGCGATATATTCCCGATGGCACATATTGGCATTATGTTTCTGCCCCCGTGCATGGGCAGACCATTGACGACTCCTGGATGTCGGCCAACGACATTGATAAACCTTCAATTGCTTACCAGTTTTTTCGTTTCGATGAACCCCTCAACTATTGGATCATCTATGGCTCTACCGGCTCTCCTGCAGCTTTTGGCGATGGATCTTTTAGCGATGCCAGGGGATATATCCTGAAGCGCTCTTCGGCAGGAGTGGTATCATTTACCGGAACCGTCCTTCCCGGCCCGGTAGAATATATGGCTACTTTGAACAGTGAAACCGGGGGAGGGTACAATTTGGTGGGAAATCCGTTTCCATCTTCAATCGGTATCACTGCTGCTGCAACAAGTACAGAAAATTTTTTAGACATCAATGATGCAGTTCTCGACCCCAACTACAAGGCTTTGTTTATCTGGGATGAACAAACAGGTTATTCCAATAAAAGAGATGATTATAAAATAATCAGTAATGGGGAATTAAGCGGTTACACCCGGATCGGCCAGAATTATATACAACCCGGGCAAGCCTTTATGATAAAGTCAGCATCAACAGACATTCTCCGTTTTACCAATGGGATGCGGCAACATGCCTCTGAACCCTACCACAAAATTGGTAAATCCTGGTCCATATTTGAACTTGGAATTAATGGGAATAACCTTGGAAACACCACTATGATTGGATTTCATGAAGGAATGACCAAAGGATTGGATCCTTCCTATGATGTAGGGAAGTTGAAGGGAAACCCCGATATTGCGCTGTATACGCGTTTAATAGAAGACAATGGCATTGATTTTGCCATTCAATGCCTTCCGCCGTTCATGGAATCTTATTCCATTGCAATAGGTATTGAAACAACAATACCCGGCGAATATGTCCTAGAGTCATTAAACTTAAGTCTTCCCGATTCTGTCGGGGTTTATTTGGAAGACCTGGAAACAAAACAGATCATCAATTTCCGGACCAATAGTAAATATCCTTTTGTTATTTCACAAGCAGGTGTCATCGACAACCGGTTTCTGCTTCATTTTATCCGTGTAGCGCTTGGAGTTCAGGAAAAAGAGCAGAAAATAATCCACTTCTATTTCTGGGAAAACAAGATAACGATCAAGATGCCGGAAGGCAACAATTCGCAAATCAACGGACAACTCAGGGTATTGGATATCTCGGGAAAAATTTTGATCAATAAATCCATAGAAATTTTTGGGAAACTCTCAATTCCATTGTATTTACCCATGGGATATTATCTTGTTCAGATAGTTACCCCGGGTTATTCTCTGAATGAAAAAATATTTATTCACCACAAATAATTCTAAATCATGAAAAACTACATCAAAAAAACCGGAATTTTATTCGTCTTGTTCTTAGGGTTCATTCAAATGAGTATTGCCGATCCACCTGGCCCACCACCTCCTCCCGATCATGGTTCTTCAGGAAACACTCCTGCAGGTGCCCCTATTGATGGTGGCCTTGGAATTCTCCTCGCTATGGGTGCAAGTTATGGCGGAGTAAAACTTTATAAATTCCGAAATAAAAATAAAGGAGAAGAAATTTAACTTACCGGATGAAATTTTGTAATGTTTCCACCATTAAGATTCGGTCTAAAGGTTTGGGAAGGTAGGCGGCAAAACCGGCATTCATGATTCGTTCCTGGTCGTGGGGCATGGCATAAGCAGTTTCTGCGATAAAAGGAGTTTTCCTATAGGCAGGAAAGGTTTTCAGAATATTTTCTTTTAACGTAAGGCCACTCCATGGATAAGGAAGGTTGATGTCCATCAGAAACAGATCGAACAACTGCCCCGATTTGTTCCACTCATCGAGTAATCGTAAGGCTGCATCACCATCCAGCACCACAGTTGGGCAGAATAATCCCCGTAGCCAGATTTGTAGAATTGTTACCGTGGCAATGTCATCTTCTACAATTAATACTTCAGGAAGACATAAATGGTTGGTTGTCATGGTTTAAATTCATGATTTCATTTAATAACGAGAAAAGATGCTCCAAATTGTCATCCATATTTTTTAAATATCGTTGAAAATCAGGCATCTCTCTGGATTTTTCTTCCAATATTGCGACAGTTCCTTTGATGCCACACATGGGATCGCGGATCTGCTTGCTGATGTTGGTTAAAATTTCGTTTTTTAGCTGAATCGCCTTCACGGCACTTTCTTTGGCTTCCCGGAGTTCCTGGGTCCGTTCAATAATCTTATTTTCCAGTTCACTCTGATAATGTAACAAACTGTTTTCCAGATTTTTTTGATATAGTGCAAGTTTGATGCTCACCAGTGCTTGATGAATATCAAATGGCTTGATCAGGAAAGCATGGGGTTTTGAACGGTAGGCATCTTCAAAAATCTCCAGCTGACTCATGCCGCTGAGAAAAACCAGGGCACACGGGAAATGACCAGAAATTGCTTCAGCGGCTTCAATACCATTCATTTTACCCGCCAGGGAAATATCCATCAAAATAACTTCCGGAAAATCTTCTTTGCTTTCCAGTTTTCTTAAATAGTCAAGTCCATCTTCAGCTTTCCTGAAGATAGCGGTGACTTCATAACCATGATCAGAGATTTGTCGCTTTAAATCATTGGCTAATAAAAATTCATCTTCAAAGATGATAACTTTTGTAACTGACATATTGTGAAAAAGAGCTCTAAGATAGATATTCTTTCCTTATAATTTACCTATCAGTAAAAATTTTTATCATCCAGGACAGGATTTAAATCTGGGAAAATTCCACGGTTTTGGCTTTTTTAAAGAGTATCACGCTGTGAAACACACCCATGTTTTTCCCATACGCATATTCGGTGGTTAGACAGAACAAGGAGGATAAATGTTTCGAGATGTATTCCTCATTATAGCCTCCGGTTTTTAAAAAACTCTTTCAACAGATGACTACATTCCTTTTCTAAAACCCCAGTTACTACATTTGTCTTAGGATGCAGTAACGATTTTCCGGTAAGACGGTATCCCCGCTTTTCATCAGTAGCGCCGAAAACCAGTTCTCCCAGTTGTGTCCAGAAAGCAGCACCGGCACACATTACACAGGGTTCCAGTGTGACGAACAGAGAACATTCATTGAGATATTTTCCTCCCAGGTACCCGGCTGCAGCAGTAAAAGCCTGCATTTCTGCATGGGCTGTAACATCACAAAGTGTCTCTGTTAAATTGTGCCCCCTGGCAACAATGGCCTTATTGCAAACGATCACCGCCCCTACCGGGATTTCTTCCCGGTCATAAGCCTTTTGTGCCTCTTTTAGGGCTTCGTTCATAAAAAATTCGTGGGAATATAGGGGATAGGTCATTTTAATCGGAATTGTTTTTTTGACAGATCAATTTCGCTTCAAGATCTTCAATATCATAAGCATCACGGAGATAAAAATTACCGATTCGGGTACGGCAAAGGGCGGTAAGATGCGCCCCGCAGCCTAATATTTTTCCGAAATCCTGAGCCAGGGAACGAATATAGGTTCCTTTGCTGCAAACAATCCGAAAGTCGATTTCTGGGAGTGCAATCCGGGTTATTTCAAATGCAGAGATTGTAACTGGTCTCGATTCCATCTCCACGTTGATTTCATTCCGGGCATAAATATAAGCCCGCTTTCCATCAATTTTTTTGGCTGAAAAAGCAGGAGGAACCTGATTGAAGGTGCCGGTAAACCGACAAGCAGCATCCCGGATTTCCGCTTCCTGTATGTGTTCAAAGGGTAAAAACTGTTCGGGTTCAGTTTCCAGATCAAAAGAAGGGGTGGTAGCCCCCAACCGGAAAGTACCTGCATATTCTTTTTCCAATCCCTGGAACTCCTCAATACGTTTGGTGAATTTACCAGTACAAAGGATCAGCAATCCGCTGGCCAGGGGATCGAGGGTGCCGGCATGACCAATTTTTATCTTTCGTAATCCTAATTGTTTCCGGATCATAGAACGCATCTTCCCTACGACATCAAAAGAAGTCCAGGTATACGGTTTGTTGACAAGCAGGATCTCGCCCTGCTCGAATTGAAATGACATTAGAGGATTGTTAAACTTTTTCCTGTTAATAACAAGATGATAATAACCAGCCCAACCACAATGCGGTAATAACCGAATATTTTAAATCCGTAACGTGTCAGGAATGCAATAAATGATTTGATTGCAATCATGGCTACCAGAAAGGAGACAAGATTTCCCACCAGCAGGAGGTTGACATTGCCAGCCGAGATGGATTCATAGTTCTGAAACAATTTCAAAGCTGATGCGGCAAACATGGTAGGAACAGCGAGGAAAAAAGAGAATTCTGCGGCATTTTTGCGGCTGAGGTTCTGGCTCATTCCTCCGATGATGGTAGCTGCCGACCGGCTAACTCCCGGGATCACCGAAATAATCTGGAAAAAACCGATAATCAAAGCCTTTTTAAACGTTAATTGAGTTTTATCATTTTCCGGTTTATCAAACCATTGATCTACAAAGATCAGGAAAATCCCTCCAACAAGCAGAGATACCGCAACGATCAGCACGCTTTCAAGCATCGTATCAATCTGCTTTTCCAATAAAAATGCAATCACCAGCGGGAGACAGGCAACAAAAAGTTTGAAGTAAAAATCCCAGGTCTGAAAAAAACGTTTCCAGTATAGGACAATGACTGAAAGGATGGCTCCAAACTGTATATTTACCGTAAATGCCTTTACAAAATCCGTACTGGGGATTCCCAAAAGGTGTTGGAAAATGATCATGTGCCCTGTTGATGAGATCGGAAGGAATTCCGTAATTCCTTCAACAATGGCAATGATGATGGCCTGTATCAGGGTCATTAATCCTTCGGTTTTTTCATGATGGCAAAAATTTCAACCACATAACCGGCAAGGATAAGAATGGGGGCCAGGGTAATCCGGCGAAAACTAAAGATTTCGGGATTGAATTTTGTGGGATCATCGGATCCTCCTCCGATCATCAGCAGAAATCCGATAAGGATTAAAGCCAGGCCAATGAACATCAGGCGATAATTTTCCTTTCCAAAAGCAAACTCCCCGGTTTTATTAACCGATGCAGGATGTTCGGCAGGTTTGATGGTTTTTGTCTTCTTTTCCATGATAATAAAGGAATTGGGGCACAAAAATAGCAAATTTTCAGAATATCAGGTGTATAATAAATCAGTCCGGATGCGCAAATATTTCCGGACAGCCAGATAGGTAGAAATCCAGGAGATAAAAATGCCCAACAGGATAATGAAAAGTACAAGAACCCCCAGCATAAAGGGATCCTGGAGTTCCAGTAACTCCGGAAGCTGATCAATGGCAAGATAAATAAGCAACATCAACATTCCAATCGCAATCAGGGCACTTACAAAACCATTAACTACACTTTTGATCAGCAACGGTTTCCGGATAAATCCTTCGGTAGCACCCACCAATTGCATGCTCCGTATGATAAACCGTTTTGAATATACCGAAAGCCGGATGGTATTGTTGATCAGCACAATAGCAATGAAGAGCAAGATCCCGCTGAAACCAAGAAGTGTTAGGCTGATCTTTTCCAGGTTTCGGTTAATGGCATCTACCAAAGATTTTTGATAAAATACCTCTTTGACCTCAGGGTGCTGAAGCAACCGTTTTTCAATTTTCGCCAGGGTGTCGGCTTGGGTATAAGGAGCTTTTATTCTAAGGTCGATGCTCGAAAGGAGTGGATTATATCCCAAAAAACCGACAAAATCTTCTCCCAGCTCATCCTGTAACTTCTCAGCCGCTTGATCCCGATTAATATATTCCGTCGATTTAACAAAAGAAGCGCGGTCAAGGTTCTTTTTTAATTCCAAAATTCCAGATTCTTTCACCCCTTCCCTGATCATAATAGAAAATCCGATGTTTTCTTTTACATAAACAGAAAGTATCTGAGCATGTAAGATGATCAGTCCAAGAAGCCCCATTAGAAAAAGTACGAGTGTAATACTGATCACTGTGGTGAATTGTGACGTGGCAATGCGGCGCTGGTAATAGCGTTCTTCCTTTTGGATCATAGCTAAGAAATACGGCTTAAAATTACAGAATTTTTCCTACTTCAACATTTTTTTCCCGTTTCGTCTGATCTCCCGTTGTTTTTTTGTATTCATCCCGTAAGTGGATTTCAATCCGCTGAAGATACTTTTCCAGACTAAATTAAAAAAACCTTTGGACTGATCGCGTTTAAAATAGATTGTCCCGGTTCTGATTTTTCCGTCTTCATTTGGATTCTGAGAAGAAACCACCATGTTTGCAATGGCTGTCAGCAAAGTCCGTTCAAGAGAAGATTTGATTCCATCCGGATTTTGCTCGAGCTGAATGGCAAAATTCTGATAATAAAAATGGAGAAGTCCGGAAGCCATGCTATCGTTTCCATAAATTTCATCAATTTCAGTATGGCTTGCTTTACCCCGGGTAATGGAAATGGGCATTAATCTGGAAAGCATCGGGTTAAGGTCCTGTAAATCCAGCATACCGACCGATGCCCTAAAGGTAAATGAATCGCGGGGGTGGTTCATGAAAAACTGAAGCCATGTTTCCGATGGAGCTTTTCCCATCAACGCCAGCGTACTGTGTAATATTAAAGGGGCCGGGTTTAGCTCTTTCCGGGTATCAAACCCAGTAAGCGTACCATTGATGTTGTTGAAAAATACCCTGCCTGGAATTTCTGCGGTTTGTTCTTCATAGGCAGCAAAACCGTTCTGGAAACTGAGGGTATCAATTTGAAGGGGAATTTGAATCTTCCGTATTGCCGATTGGGGCATCAGGGGTCGTTGCCAGATAGGAAAGGGGACTCGCTTGTCGCGGTAATCTTCTATCTTCATTCCTTTAACTCGCAGAATCCCTGCTTTTAATTGTTTTTCGCCAATCAGTTTTTGATAATCAATCCGGTCTAATTCGAGCCGTGGAATAGAAAAAATGATCCGGTCGGTTTGATAGCCCCGTTTGCGGGAGAAATCAACCCGATTGTAATTGGGAATAACTGAAATAGAATCGATAAAACCGTTTTTCTGTTGCGTAGAAAAACCAAAGCGCTGAAAGGAATATGTATATAAACTGTCGTCAGAAATCCAGGAAATACCAGGGGCCTGAAGTGTGATATCCCGGACATTGAAAAGCGGAGTCAGGGAAGAAATATCCCGGCTGGTCGAATCGAATAACACACGGGTTGCCTTTATATCGACATCTTTGATTTTATATTGATGTATCCCTTTTGCATCCTCTGTTTTCACCTCCGCAAGCGCGTTCTTTATAAGAATAGAGCGAATATCCAGAACTTTCATAAAGGGAGGTAGAGAAAATGGAGGAGAAGGGTGTATAGTAGTTTCGGTTTTTTTATCCGGAATTTTCATATCGATAAAAACCGAGGGTTCGTCCATCACGATCTGGTTCACCAACCATTCTTTATCAAAAACGGCCCGGTCAAAATAAAATCCATTGATACGCAACTCTGGGATGGTGGCTGTAACCAGGTTGTTTTTTCCCTGAAATGCCGTAGATGGAGTTATCGGAAACAGTTTCAGCCCCAATGCCATCAGGTTGACAGGATAGGAATAGACTCCCAGGCTTCGTATTTCGAGGACGTAGGTACTGTCGGCAAGAATTGCACGGAAAGGGAACACGGAAAGTTGCAAGGAGTCAAAACGGATTGACCCATCGTACATTCCTTCCTGTGGAATGTGGACCCTACTATGAACCACTGAAAAATCGATGTCTTTCAGCGAAAAATAGGAAGCCTTCCGATCTTCATAACCATCGTACGAAAAAGCACCTTTCCGAACAATCAGGCGGCCAATTTCCAGACTCCGGATCAGCTCGTCGGAAGTCAAATGTTGTTTTTCTTCCATAGGTCCTTCTATCAGGAAACGAGGCTCGGCTTTTAAGCGTAAAGAGGGTGTTTCAATAACGATTTTTGTGGCTTTCAATGTTTTATCCAGGAAAAGCCGTTTGTGATTAAGCCCGGTAAGGTGAAGGCTTTTTAATGTGAATTCGACCGAGTACTTGGCTTGTCCTACATTACGAAGCTCCCTTTTTAAAGGTTGGGCAGACTCAATCAAAGAGAGATTTTCCGATTCAATTAAAGAATCCGTAGTGATAATATGGATCCGGCCAACCTGGAGCCGCCGGAGCGAATCGGGAGATTCCAGAAATACCGAATGAAGGTCCAGGTCGAAATCACGACTGTAAAAATAACCCTCTTGGTTCATCCCATGAACAGAATCGATGAGGAATTGTTCCATCAAAAGGTCGAAAGAGGCTGAGGCGATTTTTTGTTCTTTATTTCCATCATTACGAGCCAATTGACCATATCCATGCCGAATATTTATTTGCTCCCCATGGATCCTTTGTACATACTTTTTCAATAGTTCATATACCACGTTTTCATTTTCTGCCTGAAAAAAATCACCCGGTTTTTTGAATCGTGGATCTTTGTTTCTGGGTTCCCTGAAACGGGTCACTTTCACATCCGGTTCATGAATGTCCAGCCGTTTGAACTCAAATATACGGTAATTGAATAAAAGTTTTAGATCCACATCATGAAAGACCAGCTCCGGAAGCAAAAGGGAAACGGTATTTTTTTTCTCCACCGTAAGAAGCAAGTTTTTTGAAATATTGGGAGAAAGTAATCCACTCTTCAACCGGATTTCCGATTGAAGGGTTGAAATGCTCACCTGCCCGGCATCCAGGGTGTGAATTCCATCTTGAAGACGAAGGGAAAATTTTTTTAGATCAAGTTCCAAATCTTTGGCAAAAAATATTTTTTTCTTGTTCTGCCATGCCAGTGAATCGAGGAAGAATTTTGTCAAATTTAAATTAACAGTTCCTATCCTGAGCTCCGGATATTTCTCCGTGATTTTTCCATAATATTCGAAGGTAGCTTTATTGAGCTTGATGGTATCGACTTCTACCGATCGAAGTATCCCCGCTATGATTGTATATAATCCCGCCGTAGTAAGTTGTTTTTTTCTGGTTTTTTTATTCCTAAGGGCATCGCTTTCTGACTTATTATGATACACTTTCAGAAAAAGATCAGAGAATTCAATATTTCCGACTTTGACTGTTTTATCAACCAGGGTGCTGTACATGTTGATTCCGTTGATGGAAAAAGAGGGAAGTTCAAAAGCATAAAAATTTCCCGTTTTCATTTGTCGCCACTGGTTTGACTTGAAATTCGGTCGCAAGGATAACATTTTACCGTAAAGACGTGATCCGGAAAGTGAAAATCCGGCTTCTTTCGCTTTTAAAAAATAGAGACTATCGGCGAGAGCATATTCGAAATCATAGATCACAAAATCAATATCTCTGGAATAAAAAACCCTGTCGTGGTTGTAGTAGCTAAATGGATTCACTGATACATTGCGCAAGGTGGAGGAAAATTCGTACTCTCCTTCCGAAAGACGACCTGTTTTTTGCCGGAAAGAGGAGAGAAAAAGACCGTGTTCCATTTTCACCGAATCTACGTGAAAATCATTAAAAGCCTCCGAAATGGAAGGATATATGTCTTCATAGATGATTTTTATCCGGTTACGTTGAGCCGTTGCGGTGTCGGGAAACCCAACAATGCTGATAACCGGCTTTTTCAGGATTATCTGTCGGAGATTTACTCTCCGGAGCCTGAAAATCTGCCAGGCATGTAGCCGGTCAATGGTAAGAGAAGCAAGAGAAAACCGGTAGAGGGCTTTTTTGATCATTCCGGTTGCTTTTAACTGTTCATATCGGGCGGAATCGGGGATGACCTCCAGGCTGTCGATGGTCAATTTCCCCGTGATAATGTTCAGTTGAAGATTTCGGAAATCAGCATAATAAAGACCCCGGCTGGCAGTAAAGACTTTCTCCTGGAGATACTGGCGTAGCATTTGTTCACCGAAATATTTAAATCCAAAGAAAAAGAAGAAAAAGATTCCTGTAATCAGAAGAAAAAGGGTGATCAGGAGATATCTCCCCCAATGCCGTCGTTTTTTCTTTGGTAATGGATTATTGTTTATCTCTGGTTCGGTCATCGAACATACTGCTTGATGTTTCAAAGATAGGCATTTCCGGGATTCGGCCTATTTTCGTAATTTTGCCAGGCAGATAAATAAATAACCGAAATCTCATGGATTATAATTTTACAGAAATCGAAAAAAAATGGCAGAAATATTGGGTCGATCATAAAACCTTTAAAACCGGTATTGACCTGTCCCGCCCTAAATTTTATGTCCTTGATATGTTTCCTTATCCCTCCGGAGCCGGCCTCCATGTAGGTCATCCGCTGGGATATATTGCTTCGGATATTTATTCGCGTTACCAACGTTTAAATGGATTCAATGTACTTCATCCGATGGGTTATGACGCGTATGGTTTGCCAGCCGAGCAATATGCTATTCAAACCGGAACACATCCTGCGATAACTACCGAAAAAAATGTTACCCGGTACCGTGAACAGATGGATCAACTTGGATTTTGCTATGACTGGGACCGGGAAGTCAAAACCTGTGATCCAGCCTATTACAAATGGACTCAATGGACTTTCATCCAGCTTTTCCATCATTGGTATAACAATAATACCAAAAAGGCGGAACCCATTGCATCATTGGTGCAGCATTTCGAAACGAAAGGGAATGAAGGGATTAACGCAGCCATGACCGCAAACGAAGATCATCTCTTTACTGCGGATCGATGGAACTCATTTTCTGAAAAACAGCAGTATGATATTCTCATGAACTACCGGCTGGCCTATCTTTCCGATGCCATGGTGAATTGGTGTCCCGAACTGGGTACGGTGCTTGCCAATGATGAGGTGGTCAATGGTTATTCGGTACGAGGCGGGCATCCGGTTGAGCGAAAATTAATGCGTCAATGGTTTCTCCGGATCACTGCTTATGCTCAGCGGCTTCTCGAGGGATTGGATTATGTTGATTTTTCCGATTCCCTGAAAGAAATGCAACGCAACTGGATCGGCCGTTCGCAGGGAGCTGAAATCCAATTTCCGATTAAAGATTCTATTTGTTCCCTGAAAATTTTTACAACCCGCCCAGATACCATATTCGGTTCCACCTTCATGGTGCTGGCTCCGGAACATGAATTGATTGATACAATTACCACTCCCGATCACCGGGAAGCAGTAAAAACCTATATTCACAATGCCATAAACCGTTCGGAACGGGAACGGATGACAGAGGTAAAAAAGATCACCGGGGAATTTACGGGAGCCTATTGCCTTAACCCGTTTAACAATGAACCCATCCCCATCTGGATAGCCGATTATGTGTTGGCCGGATATGGAACTGGTGCCATTATGGCGGTACCGGCTCACGACAGCCGTGATTACGATTTCGCCAAGCACTTCGGTTTACCTGTCATTCAAGTGGTGTCGGGAGGAGATATTTCTGAAAGTTCCTACGATGCCAAAGAAGGAACACTGATCAATTCTGGTTTTATCAATGGCTTACAAGTGAAAGAAGCCATTCATGCCGTTATTCAGAAGATCGTGGAACTCGGTTTGGGAAAAGGAACGGTCAATTTCCGTCTACGTGATGCCATTTTCAGCCGGCAACGTTATTGGGGAGAACCTTTTCCGGTATATTTCAAAGATGATATGGCTTATACCCTGGATGAAAGTGAACTCCCGCTCAGGCTGCCCGAAGTGGATGCGTATTTGCCTACCGAAACAGGAGAACCTCCCCTGGCCCGGGCCAAAAATTGGATCACCCGGGAAGGCTACCCGCTCGAAACAAATACCATGCCCGGATTTGCCGGATCCAGCGGGTATTACCTCCGCTATATGGACCCACGCAACGATCAAGCCTACTTTTCCCCTGAAGCGGTAAATTACTGGCAGGATGTGGATCTTTATATCGGCGGCGACGAACATGCTACCGGCCACCTGATCTATTCCCGTTTCTGGAATAAATTTCTTTTCGATATGGGCCTTTCAGTGAAAGAAGAGCCTTATAAAAAACTGATCAACCAGGGTAAAATTCAGGGAAGATCCAGTCTCGCTTACCGGATCAAAGGAACCAACACTTTTGTTTCCTTTGGTTTAAAAGACCAGTATGAAACCATCGAAATGCACGTAGATGTTAATTTGGTGGAAAATGATCTCCTGGATATTGATGCTTTCCGTCAATGGCGTCCCGACCTTGCCAATGTTGATTTTATCCTGGAAGAGGGGAAGTATCACTGCGGTTATGCCGTTGAAAAAATGTCAAAGTCACTGTATAACGTGGTAAATCCCGATTTCCTGATTGGCAAATATGGTGCCGATACTTTCCGTTTATATGAAATGTTCCTCGGTCCGCTTGAACAATCAAAGCCATGGGACACCAACGGGATCGAAGGAGTTTTCCGCTTTATCCGTAAGTTCTGGCGACTTTATCATGATGATCAAAACAACTTCAGCGTTTCTCCTGAAACTCCTTCTGCTGTAGAACTGCGAACCCTTCATAAAACCATAAAAAAGATCCGGGAAGACATTGAACGGCTTTCCTTCAATACCGCAGTCAGTAATTTTATGATTTGCGTAAATGAACTCACTGATCTGAAATGCAACAAACGTGGAATTCTTAGCGATCTTGTCATCCTGATTGCTCCTTATGCCCCACACATCGCCGAAGAACTCTGGAACCAATTAGGAAATCCGGAAAGTATCACTTTTGCCACCTTCCCGGAATTTAAACCTGAATACTTAGTAGAAAATACTTTTGAATATCCGGTTTCCTTTAATGGAAAAACCCGGTTCAAGCTCAAACTTGCCACAGATCTTTCATTGGCTGAAATCGAAAAAGCAGCCCTGAATGCTGTTGATTCCGAAAAATGGTTACAGGGGAAACCTCCCCGCAAAGTCATCATTGTTCCAAAAAAAATCATCAATATTGTCATCTAATCTCAAGACCATGAAAACCAAAATATTCGCATTCGCTCCGCTCCTATTCGTTCTTTTGGTTTTTTTCTCCTTTGCAAGCCGGGCGCAAAACCAACAGATTCCTAAGCAGGATTTCACCAAGGTCTGGATTTCTGTCGATTCACTAACCAACCTGGGCCAACCCAAATCAGCCCTTGCTCTGGTAAATAAAATCTATCTCCAGGCAAAAAATGGAAAGAACACCCCGCAATATCTGAAAGCCATTCTTTATCGTGTCCGGCTTAATTCGGATTTTCAGGAAGATTTTCTGAATCAAACCATCCGCGACCTGAAAAATGACTTGAAACAAAGTGAAGAACCTGCTGTTTCTGTGATTCACTCCATATTGGGAGAGTTCTATTGGAAATATGAACAGCAAAACGCTTATCGTTTCCGCAACCGGACCCAAACAACGACGGTAAAAAGCGACAGTCTTGCTGCCTGGGACCTCCACACCATCGCCGAAGCAATCACCAACGAATATTTGTTATCGCTGGCCAATCAGCACCTCACCAAAACAATTCCCATCAAATCGTGGAAAGCCGTTCTGGAATTCCCCGAAAAAAACGAAGAGGGAATGTCGATCCAGCTACAACCCACTTTATATGATTTTCTGGCTTCCAGAGCACTTAGTTTTTTCACCTCAAACCGCGATCTATTTAATCAACCTCCTTTGGGATTTCAGATAAACCGACCTGAATTTTTTGCTCCTACGTCACAATTCATTGGTTTTTTGCCGGGAACCACCCCATTTTCAGATCACTTCCTTCACTATGATTCAATTTCATCTGACTATATCGCTTTTCGACTCTATCAACAACTCCTCGAATTTCATCTTGGCGATAAAGATCCTACCGCGCTTACCGATGCAGAACTAAATCGTCTGGAATTTGTGAAAAACCAGTCTGTCGCTGTGAATGCCGATAGTTTGTACGGCCAGGCGCTTATCGATCTTGAAAAGACAAAACTATCTTTCCCTTGCGGAACCAATGTTTCCTATACATTAGCCAACTGGTTCAAGGAACAGGGGCAGTTGTACCAGCCGCTGGTATCGGATAAACATCAATGGGATCTTAAAACAGCTCTGGGAGTTTGTAAAGCTGCCATCAAACGGTTCCCCTTGTCGGCAGGAGCAAAAAATTGTAATAATCTCGTAAAAACCATCCGGGAGACAACTCTTCAACTTACAGCTGAATCGGCCATTGTAGCTGAAAAACCCGCATTGGCGCTGTTGGATTATCAAAATCTTCATGGGGTCTTTTTCCGTTTGGTAAAATTGGATCCGGAAACCTATGATGAAAAAATCGGGCCTTTAGACAATAAGAAATTATTAGAATATCTGCGATCGCTTGAGGTTGTCAAAGCATGGACGGTTAATTTACCGGATGAAGGTGATTTTCAACATCATCGGACAGAAATTCCCATTCCTGGAGTTGCACCGGGATTGTATATGCTTCTTGGCTCTTCCGATCAGGATTTCAAAGATCCGGCACATACTTACGGTTATACACCACTCTGGTCAACATCCATCAGCTATATCAGCAAACACAATGACGATGGCAGCCTCAACTACTTTATTTTAAATCGTGAAACCGGGTTGCCGATCGCTGGAGCCAAGGTTGAAGTATGGGTTAAAAAGTATGATTATCACAGTCGGCAGTATACCAGCTCTAAACTGGCTGATTATACAACCGATCAACAAGGATTCTTCTCCATACCTCCGGTGGAAAACAATGCCAGAAATACCAGTCCTTACCTGAAAATACGAATGAAAGATGATTTTTTCATCACCTCTTCTTATCTGCAATATCCAGTTTCTACTTCGGAAAAATCCGCTCTTCAGACTTTTTTCTATACTGACCGCGCCATATATCGGCCCGGGCAAAATATTTATTTTAAGGGAATTCTTGTAGAAAAAACAGGTGTCAGGACAAACATCAAGCCCGGATACACTACCCAAGTGATCTTCACAGGGGCAAATGGTCAGCAAATTGCCAAACAATCTTTCACAACCAATGAATTTGGCTCTTTTCATGGGTCCTTTACAGCACCTCAGGGAGTTTTATTAGGTCAAATGACGATTTCCAATGAGTCGGGATCAGCTTCTGTTTCCGTGGAAGAGTATAAGAGACCCACTTTCGAAGTGACCTTTCAGCCGCTCGAAGGTAATTACCGGTTGAGCGAATCGCTTACGGTTGCAGGAAAAGCATCGGCTTATTCAGGAAATCCGATAGACCAGGCCACCGTTAAATTCAGGGTGGTCCGCACAGCCCGTTTCCCTTTTTGGGAGCGAGGCTGGTACTGGCCAAGGCCGGAAAACTCCGAGTCAGATATTACACAGGGGATAACCAAAACCGACCAGGATGGAAAATTCCAGGTTGTTTTTGTCGCTACCCCTGACCTCACCATTGAAAAAAACACCAAACCTGTTTTCGATTTTGTTGTTTATGCTGATGTTACAGATCTCAACGGTGAAACTCAATCGGTTCAACAAACCGTCTCCGTAGGATATCAATCCTTACTGGTGGATGCCGGAATCCCGGAACTGGTCAGCCTTTCAACGGATACCCTTTTTAAAATCAAGACAACCAACTTAAATGGCAAACCAACTCCGGTAAACATGACCATTACCCTCCGGCAGCTTCGTCAACCCGACCGTGCTTTTAAACCCCGACTTTGGGAACAGCCTGACCGGCCTCTCATGACAAGAACCGAGTTTTATTCTCAGTTCCCTTATGATATCTATGGTGATGAAAATAATCCAGCTACCTGGCATAAAACAAATACCCTTTTCATAAAAACATGGAATACGGCTTCCGATTCATTGTTGAATTTCCGCAATACGTCAACGATCATTCGGAATCCTGGTTCATATCAGCTTACTCTTTCTGCTGTTGATCCTTTCGGCGAAAAAATTGAAACCAACACCTTTTTCACTGTTTATGATCCTTCCTCCAAAGAGGTGCCGGAACAAACAATTAACTGGTTCGTCCCTTTAAAAACCTCCGGTGAACCTGGAGAAAATGCAAAGTTCCTCATCGGATCCAAAGAAGATAACATCAATATGATCTATGAGATCAGGGTACACGACAGTCTTGTTTCAAGAGCGCATCTCCAGCTTTCCGATCAGTCTTCCTTGCTGGAAATACCGATCCGGGAAAATTATCGTGGAAATTTTACTGTAAATTTTTTCTTTGTAAAATTTAACCGGGTATTCAAGAACAGTCAGGTTGTGCAGGTTCCATATACCAATAAAAAACTCGACATCGCCTTTGAAACCTTCCGGAACAAGCTGGAACCAGGCGCTACCGAAGAGTGGAAAATCCGGATCACCAATCCTAAGAAACAAGGAGTTCGGGCTGAATTTTTAGCCGGCATGTACGATGCTTCATTGGATGTATTTCATACCAATCCCTGGACTTTTAACCTGTTTCCACATTATTTAGGCCTGGATTTTTGGGATGTTGAAGCCTCTTTCATAACCACTTCAGGACAATGGTACAACTCCAGAGAAGAGAATGAAGCAGATTTCTTTCCTGTTTATTATCATTTAAATTGGTTTGGGTTAGCTTATTTTGATGGATTTGGTCATAATCTTTATCTAAGAAAAAGTGCAGCTGGAATGGTTGAAGCTCCCGTTAATGTACCCGGAATTACTCAACAAGCAGAACTTTCTTTTCCTGCAATCTCCGAAGATACAGAAGCCTCAGCGTCAGGAAAAAATGCTGTAATTACCCAGATAAAGCCTCCTTCACCCGGAATTCAAATCCGGCGGGATTTTCGGGAAACTGCTTTTTTCTATCCTGATCTGGTGACCGACTCCACCGGAAACCTGATTCTTAAATTTACAGTTCCTGAATCCTTGACGCGATGGAAATTACAGGGATTGGCTACCACAAAAGATTTGAATTACGGACTGGTGGAAAAAGAGTTGGTAACCAAAAAAGAACTCATGGTATTTCCGAATTTTCCTCGTTTTGTACGACAGGGAGATACCGTTTTGGTCAGTGCCCGGGTTGTAAATCTTACCGAGACCCCACTCAATGGCTCAGCAATGTTGTCTCTTACGGATCCTCTTTCGCAACAATCATTGAATTCTCTTATCCTTTCCTCTTCCGCCCCCCAGTTCATTCGTTCTTCTGCAGTTTTCACTTGGAAAATCTATATTCCCGTAAATTCCAGTCTCTCTGTTTTACAATACCGGTGCATGGCTAATGCCGGCAATTTCAGCGATGGCGAAGAAAATATCTTACCGGTTCTGACCAACCGGATGCTGGTTACCGAAACCCTCCCACTCCCGGTAAGGGGGAAAGAAAGTGTAGACTTTACCTTTGAAAAATTATTGAAATCAACAGCGGAGGGAAACAGCGGTACAACGCTGAAAAACTACCGTCTGACCCTCGAATTTGCTTCCAATCCGGCATGGTATGCCATTCAGGCGCTTCCTTCTTTGAATGAACAACCTTATAAACATGCTGATGCGATATTTGCTGCTTTTTATGCCAATAGTATTGCTTCATTTATTGCAAATTCAAACCCCAGGATCAAAACAGTTTTTGAAAGCTGGAAAACACTTACTCCGGATGCCCTATCTTCCAATCTCGAAAAAAACCAATCTCTGAAATCTGCGGTTTTACAAGAAACACCCTGGTTGACTGAGGCAAAATCGGAATCGGAAAGAAAACAAAAACTAGGGTTGTTTTTCGATTTAAACGACCTTGAGCAAAGTCTCCGGACCAATCTTTTAATGCTTCAGAAACTTCAACTGCCTTCGGGTGCATGGGCCTGGTTTGAAGGGATGCCTGAGAACCGCTGGATTACCCAGAACATCATCACCGGACTTGGCCACCTTGACCATCTTGGAATTGCAGGGATAAAAAAAGACCCCGCCACCTGGCAAATGGTGCAGAAAGGAATTAAATATCTTGATAATGAATTGCTGAAGGATTATCAGAATCTGAAAAATGACAATAAAGTGAAGCTGGAAGAAAATCATCTTTCGGCTACTCAGATCCAATATCTATATGCCCGTAGCTACTTTTTAAACAATTCCGCATTTAATAACAAAGAAGCTTTCGACTACTACACAAAACAGGCAGAAAAATATTGGCTGCAACAAGACCGCTATAATCAGGGAATGATAGCGTTGGCATTAACCAGACTGGGAAATACAGAGGCTCCCGGGTTGATCCTGAAATCGCTTTCTGAAAAGGCTCTACATTCGACTGAGATGGGAATGTACTGGTCGCATGAAAGCGAATATAGCCGGGTTCAAGCACCCATCGAAACCCAGGCTTTATTGATTGAAGCATTTAATGAAATAGCATCGGATGATCAGGCAGTAGAAGAAATGAAAATCTGGTTGTTGAAGCAAAAGCAAACTCAGGATTGGTCCACTTCACGGGCTACTATTGAGGCTTGCTATGCCCTTTTACTTCGCGGTACAGATTTGCTCGCTACCGAAGAAAAGGCAGGGCCCGGTGCTATAATTACGTTGGGAAAAGAAAAAATCAATGTCGATCAGCTGACAGATATTCAAAAAGAAGCCGGAACGGGTTACTTTCAATATTCATGGAGTGGCCGGGAAATCAAACCGGAAATGGGAAAAATCACCGTATCAAAATCTGATAAAGGGATAGCCTGGGGTGCAGTGTACTGGCAATATTTCGAAGATCTTGATAAAATAACTCCTGCTAACACCCCGCTGCATATCGAAAAAAAATTGTATATCGAAAAAAACGCTCCTGCCGGCCCGATTCTGGAGCCGATTTTCGGCAATTCCCAAATCAATAGTACTTTAAAAATCGGAGATAAAATAAAAGCCCGAATTATTCTTACGGTCGATCGCAACCTGGATTTTGTACACATGAAAGACCTGCGCGCCAGTGCTCTTGAACCTTATTATATTTCATCATCTGCCTCACAGGAATCGGAATCGGGCTATCGTTATCAGGATGGTTTGGGATATTATCAAAGTACGACCGATATCGCGACCAACTTCTTTTTCGACCATCTTCCAAAAGGAACTTATGTGTTTGAATATACGATGAAGGTAAACACTGCAGGAGAATATTCCAATGGGATCACTACCGTTCAATGCTTGTATGCCCCCGAATTTTCCGCTCATTCTGAAGGCATCCGCATCAAGGTGGAATAAATTTGTCATCCTTTCTTCCTACCTTTGTATCCTGATAAATTAACAGACAATGCTCCGAACTCACACCTGTGGCGAATTAAATATGGCACATGTTGGCCAGGAAGTCACTTTAACCGGCTGGCTCCAGCGCTCCCGCGACATGGGAGGCCTTACATTTATTGATCTTCGCGATCGTTATGGCATTACCCAATTGGTTTTTAATATGGAAGTGAACAGCGCGTTATGCGTAGAAGCACGCAAGTTGGGTCGCGAATTTGTACTCTCGGTAAAAGGAAAAGTAGCCGAACGAAGTAATAAAAATGCCAAAATGGCTACCGGAGATATTGAAATTTTGGTTGGTTCTTTTTCTGTGTTGAATGTCTCGAAAACCCCGCCTTTCACCATCGAAGAGAATACAGATGGGGGAGAAGAACTACGGATGAAATACCGTTATCTCGATTTACGGCGAAACATGAACCTGAAAAACCTGGAGTTGCGTCATAAAATGGGTATCGAAACCCGGAACTATTTGAATAATCAACAATTTCTGGAGATCGAAACACCGTATATGATCAAATCTACCCCAGAAGGGGCCCGCGACTTTGTAGTACCTTCCCGAATGAATCCCGGTCAGTTTTATGCCCTCCCCCAATCTCCGCAACAATTCAAACAGCTTTTGATGGTGGCAGGATTTGACCGTTATTTTCAAATCGTACGCTGTTTTCGCGATGAAGATCTTCGAGCCGATCGTCAGCCGGAATTTACTCAGATCGATTGTGAAATGTCTTTTATAACTCAGGAAGACATCCTCAATACCTTTGAAGGATTAACCAAACATCTTTTCAGGTCAGTTCTGAATATAGAGATGGGCGATTTTCCAAGAATGTCGTTCGATCAGGCCATGAAATTGTATGGCTCCGACAAACCAGATCTTCGCTTCGAAATGACTTTCACTGAACTTAACGAACTGGTAAAGGGAAAAAATTTCAAAGTGTTTGACGAAGCCGAACTGATCGTCGGAATTAATGCCAGGGGATGTAGTGAATATTCGCGAAAACAACTGGATGAACTGACTGATTTTGTGAAACGACCCCAGGTAGGCGCTTCCGGCTTGGTCTATTTACGTTACAACCTGGATGGGACAGTGAAATCATCCGTCGATAAATTTTACACGCCGGAAGATCTTAAAGCCATTTTATCCAAATTCAACGCCCAGCTCGGGGATCTGATTCTGATCCTGGCCGGAAAAGAGGAAAAAACCAGGACAGCGCTTGGAACGTTACGGCTGGAATTGGGAAAACGTTTGGGCTTGATCCGTAAAGGTGATTTTAAACCTTTGTGGGTTATTGATTTTCCGCTTCTGGAATGGGATGATGAAACTCGACGTTACTATGCCAAACACCATCCTTTTACCGCTCCGAAACCAGAGGATATTCCATTGCTCGACACCGATACCGGTGCAGTCAGAGCCAATGCATACGATCTGGTGATCAATGGCTCTGAAGTCGGCGGAGGTTCCATCCGGATCCACAATAAAGAATTGCAGAAAAAAATGTTCTCAGTTCTGGGCTATTCGGAGGAAGAGGCTGCCGATCAGTTCGGGTTCCTGATGAACGCTTTCGAATATGGAGCTCCCCCCCATGGCGGGATTGCATTTGGTTTCGACCGCCTGACAACAGTATTCGCCGGAGCTGAATCGATTCGTGATTTTATTGCTTTCCCAAAAAATAACTCGGGCCGCGATGTGATGATCGACTCCCCGGCACCGATTAAATTAGAACAACTAAACGAGTTGGGAATAAAATTGGTGAAATAAAGTATCTGGCTTTACAAGCCATCTCTTATTTCGCAAGCTCTTTTTCAAACGCAGCCCGATCTTCTTTGGATAAATATTTACAATCGAGCATTGCCTCTCGTAAATATTTTCCAAATTTTTTATTGAATTCGGGCGTTGTTGCTTTTTCACCATATTTTTTCTTGAATTCATCATACAAAACGGTCATTTCCTTCTGCACATTTTGTGCCTCCCCCTGAAGCTTCTGGATTTGTATTGAATCAGCAGGATTAGCTGCCTTTAATTTCGTCATGGTTTCAATGCTTTTACACATTGATTCAGCAATATTCTTGGCATCTTGCTTTAATTCTTGATTTTCACGATTGCATCCTGAAAAGACAATAATTCCGGCAATGAGTACAGAATATAAGATGGTTTTGATATCCATAATTTCTTTTTTCACAAAAATAATGATTTTGTTTAAACCAACTTTTCATTATTCTCGCACTGCTTCCGAATATTTATAATCGGCAGAACTTTGAACTGAATCCGAATTATACAATTACCCCCTTTAATCCCATCGGTTCCCGTATCTTTGTAAAAACTTTTATGACTTGCAAAAAAGCGAGATCACCGCTCCCGTTGGTTCCTGGGAATCACTGATCGCTGCCATTCAGGCAGGAGCCGACTCGGTATATTTCGGAGTTGGATTACTCAATATGCGATCCCGCTCTTCGGTTAATTTCACCCTTCGTGATCTGGTGAAAATCGCCCGGATTTGTCGGAAACACCAGGTAAAAACCTATCTCACGCTGAATACGGTTGTGTATGATTCGGAAATAAAGCAGCTGAAAAAATTGGTGGATTCCGCAAAAAAGAATGGCATCACGGCCATCATTGCCGCTGATCAGGCGGTGATCCAATATGCCCGTAAGGTGAAAATGACGGTACACATAAGCACACAGGCCAACATAACGAATTTTGAAGCCGTAAAATATTGGTCGCAGTATGCCGATGTGATGGTTACTGCACGTGAGCTTACCCTGGAACAAGTTGCCTCAATAATACGTAAAATTCATCGGAAAAAAATAGTTGGGCCCTCGGGACAGCTTGTCAGAATTGAAATTTTTGCCCATGGGGCCTTATGTATGGCCATTTCAGGGAAATGTTATCTCAGTCTTGATCAATACAATGCTTCTGCAAACCGGGGCGCTTGTTATCAACTTTGCCGCCGCCCATATCTGGTTACCGATTCTGAAACCGGCCTGGAATTGGAAGTTGATAATAAATACATTATGTCGCCTAAAGATCTTTGTACCATAGGTTTTCTTGATAAGATTCTGAAGTCAGGAGTTTCCATTCTGAAAATTGAGGGTCGAGGCCGAAGCCCAGAATATGTGAAAACGGTAGTCTCCTGCTATCGCGAAGCAGCCGATACTGTGGCTAAAGGTACGTATTCACAGGAAAAAATTGAAATGTGGCAGGAACGTCTTAAAACGGTCTACAACCGGGGCTTCTGGGATGGATATTACCGGGGGCAGAAGATGGGGGAATGGGCGGAACAACATGGCTCTGTGGCAACGGAAACAAAAGAATATGTTGGAAAGATTACCAACTTTTTCACCAAATTGAAAGTAGCAGAAATAAAAATGGAATCCGGACAAATCAAACAGGGCGACCGGATTATCATTCAGGGGCCTACTACCGGAGTCGTTGATCTGACCATTTCTGAAATCCGCGTTGATCTAAAAGTAGTAAATAAAACGTCCAAAGGAGAACGATGCAGCATACCGGTTGGAACTTTTCTCCGACGTGCCGATAAAGTCTATAAAATCATTTCCAATTGATACAAAATCTCCATACTCACACCAACTTCAGCGATGGATCTGACGATCCGGTAAAATATATTGAAGAAGCACTCCGACAGGGATTTTCAATTCTGGGATTCTCCGACCATTCTCCGCTTCCGTTTGAAAACAAGTTTGCACTCCGCGAAGAACAAACCGACCGTTACTGCAAAACCATTATAGATTTACGTAAAAAATTAATCTTCCCGTCTCCCAGTCAGGCAATCAACATCCAGCATCCAGCATCCAACATCCAACTTTTTCTCGGAATGGAAACTGATTTTATTTCGGGTCTTGGTCATTCTCCTGCCTATTTCAAGGAAAATTTTCCGCTGGATTATATCATTGGATCGGTGCATCTGGTTAGGAATCCCCAGGAAGAAGAGTTGTGGTTTATTGATGGACCCCTAACTCAAACCTACGATGATGGTTTGTCCAAAGTATTTCATGGAGATTCACGTTTTGCAGTAACTACTTATTATCGGCAGGTCCAGGAGATGATCGCCTGTTTTAAACCCGATATTGTCGGGCATCTGGATAAGATCAAAATGCATAATCATGATCGGTTTTTTTCCGAAACTGAACTCTGGTACAATAAACTGGTCGATGAAACGCTTGACCTGATTCAGGAAAACGGCTGTATCGTAGAAGTCAACACCCGCGGAATCTATAAAAAACGCTCCGAAACACTATTCCCTGGTCCCGCAATCCTCAAAAAAATCCTTAGCCGGAAGATCCCGGTTACTTTGTGCTCCGATGCCCATAAACCCAATGAAATATCGATGTTTTTTCCTGAGGCAATACAATTGCTGACAAATTTGGGCTTCCACGAATCAATGTATCTTTCATCCGCAGGATGGGAATCTCACCCGTTTAAATAGAAGATGTTAACGATCGGCCAGAAAATACGAATTGGTTTCAACTCAACTATTTTGTAATCTTGTAAAAAGGAACAAACAATATGGCATACGGTTGGTATTATTCAAAACCAAAAAAGAGTAAGAATAGGATTAAATCGGAAGTACCTAAGCAACGCATAAAATTCGGTCAAACTTGGTGGGGCCAACAATGGCTGAATTCATTGACTCACATTGATTTCGATAACCGGCTTCCAAGGGGCAGAGCCTATGCCGGTAACGGATCTGTGAAGGATATTATAATCATAAATAACTCAATTTCTGCAAGGGTTCAGGGGAGCCGTCCTTCTCCCTACAAAGTTAAAATCAACATTCCACAATTTTCTGTTGCTCAGAAAAAGAATCTTATAGATGAAATTGCGAAAAATCCTTTAATTCTCTCGAAACTCCTGAATCGTGAAATCCCGGAAGAATTAAATCGCTTGGCGCTTAATAGTAATATTCGGATCTTTCCCGGTTCATGGAAAGATTTTGGCATGGATTGTTCATGCCCCGATTGGGCCGTTCCCTGTAAGCACCTTGCTGCGGTTATTTATATCATCGCCAATGAAATTGATGTTAATCCTTTTACATTGTTCAAACTCAGAGGATTGGATTTAATTGCTTCACTCGAGCAATATCATGCCTCGATAAGTGAACATAAGGAAGAGCAAATCCCGTTAATTGATTCATTTCTGGTTGATGAATTGCCTGAACTTCAATTGGAGTCCAATTTTTTTCCTTCCGAACTTCCTGATTTTACTGTTATAACTGACCAAACGGAGAAGATTTTTACACTACTACCGCCCAATCCGCTTTTTTATACAAAAGATTTTAAGCCTTTGCTGCAATCGGTATATAAAAAAATATCTGTAAACGCCCGAAAACGTGAACAATATGAACTTAATCAAGAGTTACGTGAATTAATGACCAGGATAGAAACTTTTGATGACACCATGATCCTTCTTGATGAGAACCTTGTTGTAGAGAATGTTGTTTTTATCAAAAGTGGTAGAAAAAAAGACCAGGAGACACGGTTAACTTGGGAAAATTTCGAATGGTTGATAGATTCATTAGATCCTGCTATCCTTGAAAACTGTAATAATGCGTTACGCGGGATCGCCTTACACAGGCAATTTTCCATTGCTCTTGCTTCACAAGGAGCTTTTATCCCACAATTGCTTATTGGTGGCGACAGCCATTATCTCGTCCGCTGGATTCCAGCTGAAAATGATCCACAGATACGTATACTGGCCCAAATGTTACAGAAATATACGTCTCCTGGTACGATATGGATATGGGATATTCTTAGCGAAGGAGAACAACGATATATGGCGTTAACTCCCGATGAAAACGCCCGTACTTTAACATCCCTCTTTCTGGAATCCTTTTTTGGAAATATGCGGTATGACCCTAAGTTCAAGGGAACGGAAAATGATGTCATTGTCAATTTATTTTTTAACCATAAACCATATACGTTTCAGGCACTTACAGAAAAACAGATTCCTAACACCATTCAACTTTGGCTCAAGCGGCTCCACCTTACAAACCGTAAATGGCAAGCTATAATTCGGGTTGAAGAGAAAAATGCAGTTTTTACGCTCGACATCCTCGCCAACAATACCGAAGCTCCGACCGAAGCACCTGTCCCCCTAAAACAAATGATTTCTGACAAAAAGAATCAATCCATAAGCATTGAATTGTTAAGGGATTTATCAAGTCTCACTGATTTTTTTCCGGGTCTGGACCACTACATCCGGACATCGGGCATGAAATCCATGGTGTTCGATGGCCATCAATTTGCAGAGGTGTTTCAGAAAATACTTCCAACCTTAAGGATGCTCGGTATTGAAATCCTGATGCCTAAGGCATTGGGAAAATTACTTGTTCCCAGACCTTCACTTCGACTTACGGCCAAAACAACTGGAAAAACTACTTCTTTCCTTGGCCTCGATCAAATCCTGGGGTTCGATTATCAGATCGCTATTGGCGACCGAGTGATGTCGGTTGAAGAATTCCAAAAACTCACAGGACGATTGTCGGGTATTGTGAAAATAAAAGACCAATATGTATTATTAAACGGGAGTGACATGGAAAAAATTTTCAATCCTGTCGACTTTCCCACTAAACTATCATCACAACAATTGCTAAAAGTAGCATTGGCTGAAGAATACCAAGGTGCAACTATTGGTCTCGACGCAAAGGTTCGCAAGCTGATTAAAAAGATGTCTTCTCCTTCTATCATTACCATCCCAAAAGAAATCAAGGCAACCCTTCGGCCATACCAGTTAAATGGGTTCCGTTGGATGGTACAACAATCGAAAATTGGCTTCGGGAGCCTTATTGCAGACGATATGGGTCTTGGAAAAACCCTTCAGGTGATCGCACTATTACAAAAATTCAAGAATGATGGATTGCTGAATAAAGAGAAGGCACTTGTAGTTGTTCCTACCACTTTGCTTACCAATTGGCTGAAAGAACTGGAAAAATTTGCTCCATCACTCCATGCTTCCGTTTATCATGGATTGGGACGAAAATTAGATTTATCCGGTATTGATATTCTCCTCACAACTTATGGAATGGTGAGAAGTGATCTGAAAACTCTGAAAGGTAAATCCTGGTATGTGGTTGTGATCGATGAGGCACAAAACATTAAAAACACCGACTCTGAACAAACAAAAGCTGTAAAAAGTATCAAATCAACAATTCGGATTGCAATGAGCGGAACTCCTGTTGAAAACCGCCTTTCAGAATACTGGAGTATCATGGATTTCGTTTACACAGGTTATCTTGGACCTGCAAAAACCTTTACTGAAGAATTTGCTGAGCCAATTCAGGTGTACCACGACAAAGAAAAAGCAGGTCTTTTTCGGAAAATTACGGCCCCTTTTATTCTCCGTCGACTGAAAACCGATCAAACAATCATCAGCGATTTGCCTGAAAAATTTGAGAACAATCAATATTGCATCCTTACAAATGAACAGGCTGGGTTGTATCAAAACGTAGTCGACAATGCATTGAAGTCGATTGAAGATATGGAAGGAATTCAGCGAAGAGGCTTAGTGTTGAAAATGATTACTGCCCTGAAACAGATTTGCAACCATCCCGACAATTACCTGAAAAAAGGAAATGCTAATCCTGCCATTTCTGGCAAATCCCAGATATTGATGGAATTACTTGATAATATTCATGAAGCCGGAGAAAAAACACTGCTGTTCACGCAATACAGGGAGATGGGAGATATTCTGGTCTCAATGATCGAAAACCGGTTTGGCTTTACACCGCTCTTTCTTCATGGAGGAATAACCCGTAAGAACCGTGATGAATTAGTGGAAGACTTTCAGAATAAACGAAACCACTGGGTTTTCATTCTTTCATTGAAAGCCGGTGGCACAGGCCTGAATCTCACTTCCGCCAACCATGTAATTCATCATGATTTTTGGTGGAATCCGGCTGTGGAAAATCAGGCAACTGACCGTGCCTACCGAATCGGACAGGATAAAAACGTAATGGTTAGCCGGCTGCTTACCCGTGGAACCTTCGAGGAGAAAATAGATGAAATGCTGAACAGCAAAAAAGAATTGGCTAATCTCACTGTTTCCTCTGGTGAAAAATGGATCGGTGATCTGTCGAATATGGAATTAAAAGAAATATTCAGATTGAAATAGCAAACCGAAATATGTTTTATTAACGCTTCTCTAAAATTAGTAATTTCGCTATACTTGATCCTTTATGATGATCCCCCACGACACCATCGACAATATTCTAACCACTACCCGTATTGAAGAGGTGATCGGAGATTATGTGACCTTGCGCCGGCGCGGAGTGAATTTGCTTGGATTGTGCCCTTTTCACAACGAAAAAACACCCTCTTTTACCGTTTCTCCGGCGAAAGGGATCTACAAATGCTTTGGCTGCGGAAAAGCTGGTAATGCCGTCAATTTTTTGATGGAACATGAACATTTTTCTTACCCAGAAGCATTGAAATACCTGGCTAAGAAATACAATATCGAGGTCGAAGAAGAAGAACAAACCCCCGAACAACTCCAGGAGCTTAATGAGAAAGAAAGCCTATATAATTTAAATCTTTTTGCACAGCAGTTTTTTACAAAGACCCTTCATGAAACCGAAGAAGGAAAAGCAATTGGATTGTCATATCTTCGGGAACGTAGTATCCGCGAAGACCTGATTCATAAATTCCAATTGGGATTCAGCCCTGAAAAATGGGACGCTTTTTCAGATTATGCCAGCCATCAGGGATATAAAAAAGAGTTCCTTCTGAAAACAGGACTCTCTCTCGAAAAAGAATCACGACTTTATGATCGCTTTCATGCCCGGATCATCTTTCCCATCCATAGCGTTTCCGGAAGAGTGATCGGCTTTGGCGGAAGAATTCTTGGTCAGGATAAATCCCGCCCGAAATATGTCAATTCCCCGGAATCGGAAATTTATAATAAGAGTAAAACCCTTTATGGTATATATTTTGCAAAAACCGCCATCATAGCCAAAGATAACTGCTTCTTGGTTGAGGGTTATACCGATGTAATCTCGCTCTACCAATCAGGCATAGAAAATGTGGTCGCCTCTTCCGGAACTTCCCTTACTCACGACCAGGTTCGGATGATTCAGCGATATACTTCCCAGATTACCATTCTTTACGACGGCGATACGGCAGGGATCAAAGCATCTTTCAGGGGTATCGACATGATCGTAGAGCAAGGCATGAATGTTAAAATCGTACTCTTCCCCGATGGAGAAGATCCTGATTCGTTTTCCCGGAAACATCATCCTGTTGAAGTCGAAAAATTTATCACCGGAAATTCCGTCAATTTTATCCTCTTCAAAACCAAATTATTGTTAGCTGAAACTCAAAATGATCCGATCAAAAAAGCTGCCCTGATTAAAGAAATCGTAAACACCATTGCCTTGATTCCCGATGGTATTACACGTTCTCTCTATATCAGGGAATGCTCTGCCCTGATGACCATTTCAGAGATGGTGCTGATGAACGAAATGAATAAGATTCTCCGAACGCGGTTTAAAAAAGAGATCCCATCCGCTGATCAGGAATCAATTCCAGCATCAGAAACATTTACCCCAACTGACACTCAGCAAACACTAGATTCCGATTCGGCTGAATTCCAGGAAAAAGAAATTATCCGCCTGTTGCTTTTATATGGCCATGAAACCATCCATATAAAAAAAACACCAGACGATACAGAAGAAATCCAGGTAATGGTTGCCGATTTAGTCGTTCATGAAATTCTCTCCGACGAATTGCAATTTGAAGAGCCTTGTTTCAAACGAATATTTCAGGAATATATAACAGGTAACGAAAACGACTCGTTTCCTGATCGTTCCTGGTTCCTTTCTCACCGCGATCAGGAAGTTTCAAATATGGCGGTAAATCTAGTGTTTTCACCTTATGAACTCAGCCAAAACTGGTTAAAAAACAACATCATGGTGGAAACGGAAGAAAAGCGGTTAAAAATGCATGTAAAACACACCATTCTTTCTTTTAAATCGAAAAAAATCGATAAAATGATGGCAGACCTGCAAAAGCAATTGCTGTCATCATCCTCCGAAGAAGAACAAAAAGAACTGATGAAATCCTTACAGAAATTAAAAAAACAAAGTATCCGAATCAACAACCAGGAGCTGGGAAGAATCATCACCCGTTAACCAGCCTTTATTTTTCTCTTACAAAAATCAATTCCCGATACCATGGATTATTCCAATAATCCATTAATGTTTTAAAATCAGCATATCGCTCTGGCGTAATTGTTCTTTCTGTAATTCTGATTTTCCGCTTCAAATTAACTTTTCCATTATTGTTGGTCAGCTCCCAAATAAACGAACCTACTTTATTATCAATCTCTGTTTTCTTAACAGGAGTAAACATGGTAAAAGATGAAGGAAGCGCAATCTCCAAGGTATATTGCTCCTCTGTGGTAGCAGGAATTTCAAAAGGGGTTTCGCGTTTTACCGATAAAGTCTTTATCCCCCATCCATCTATTCCAGAATTCACACCGGGAAGTGTGAAATAGTAATAGTTGGTGTCTTTTCGGAAAGGGTTATCGCTTTGCACAAGATACGTTTGTGAAACCGTCAGGGTATTGGCTGTGCTTTGCTTGATCTCTTTAAAATTGCCTCCGTTGAGACTCCCTTGAATGGAATTTTTTACTTTATTCTTGTCTCTTTTTAACCCTGCCAGCGGATAAGCTCCTCCATCCAGATAGAGAGAGAATTCTCCGGTGATTTTCGGATCGGAAGAAACAATCAAATTTCCCGAAATCCTGACCGTGTTTTTATCGGTCGCCGATTGTGAAATGGATGTTTTTCCGTCCGGGAAAAAAGCGATAAAAGTCCGTCCGGGAAGACTATAAACAAGATTTACCGGATTTAAACTAGTCACTGAAAAATACTGATCTCCCTCTTCCCGGAATTTAACTTTTACGGCAAAATCATCAATATTTGCCAGGGTACCTAATTTTTCAGTCATATTGGCTGTTCTTACAATGGCAACCGGTACCGCATCCAATCCGGCTTTTTTCAATAAAGCAGTCAATAATACTGCTTTTTCAAGAGGGGTTCCGCCATTACTAATCCAGGTTTGCTCCGGAGTACGACACCGATAGCCTATAGTTTTTATTGGAATAGGATAAAGAACCATTTCATCAACGACTTTTTCCTGAAGTTTCAGCGCCAGTTCAAATTTGTCGCTATGCTGAGATAAAAGTTGATCTACGGTACTTTTAGCAGATTCCGGTAACACATATCCAAAAGCTGGTTGATTTGTCAAAAAAGAATATATCTGATCCTGCCGTTCCGAAGTACTGAATAGCAGCCTTGGATATTCCGACAATCCGTCCATCTGCCGCTCTTCACCCGAAATAGCTTTCACATCTTTAAATTTCCAGGTATATTCCTGAAAGGTTCCTGAAATGTTTTTTTCAGGTTTGATTGTACTATTGAGCATCTGGTAATACAGGGTTTTTCCTATTGGAATACGCACTTTGATGATGAACTCTTTAACCGGTTCGTTTTCTGCCAGAAGTTCATTGCCCATCAAGACTGGGAATTTACCCTGATCATTATGAATTTGATAATCCAAATGAATTATGGCACCTTGTTCCAATCCAGTATGGGTGATAACCATTTCACGAAGGACATTATAGGCCGGAGCATTTGCTGCAAAACCTGGAAGAACTTCATTAAAAGCATTGGGTGGCGTAACAATCTTCTTCCCATCAGCCATGAGGGTATAGGCCTCATTGATTTTCAATTTCTGAAAACCGGGATGATAAACCACAAAAGTCTCTCCGTAAAGACTTTGAAATGACCGGGAGGTAAGGAGTTTTTGTTGTTTAATAAAACGAAAGTCCATATTTCCATCCGGATTGAGTGTATATTCCTTTGTGATGGAAAGATAAATGGCATCTTGTTTTTCGTCCTGTCCAAAAACAAGTTGTGAAAATAATAGGGTGATGCCAAAAAGGGAACGAAAGAAAAAATTATTTCTCATGTTACTATAACTCAATAATTACGGGTTGTTCTGAAAATTTGTTTTGTGCTTCAACAGCTGCTCTAAACTCAGGCCAATCCTGAGCTTCATAAATCCGCTTACCAAGCAGGGATGAGCCGGAAAAGATCAGGGAATCATTGGTGACGGAATACCCTCCGGCAAAAGAAGCAACATTCCCTTTCTGAGTCTGAGGTCCAGGCATCCGGATAATTTTTTTAAAAGCAGGAAGTGCAATGGATTCGTTGATTTCTACTTTTCTTGAACAGCGGTCGCGGAAGGAATATTTCCTTTCTTTCAAACTGGTTTCAAAGGATAATTGTCCTTGGAAGGATTTAAAAATTCCAGCTGCCGACAAAGGGGTAAACAAGAGCGTATTTCCGGAAACAAGTGCAAATTCCGGAATAACATAATCGATGGCTACACAGATATTATAATTCAAATAATCTGTAGGATCGGGGTATTTTTGTTGTGTTATTCTGGCTTGTGGCCATATCCGGAGGAGTTCCCGTTCCACATTTTGGAACCACATGGTTTTGTTGCTGTATTTAAACAATCCGCGAACTGCAGCATCCGATTGCCCTTCCGCACTGATGGTAATGCTGCCCGTTAAGGTTCCGTCGGGTTTTAATTCGCCAACTCCGGAAATTTTTACAAAATGGTTTTCAGGATCAGAAATGGGGGTTGTAGCCAAGTCTGCACCCTCCGGAACTCCCATCAGATATTGTTGCTGTTGCTCAGCACTTGACCATAATTCCCGGGTAAAAGGAACCCAGGTGGGATCAAGCAGATGATATTTACCATCGCGTAATTTAACTACTGTAACACAATGGTTAAACTGGTCGGCTGGAATATAATCAATCCGCGAACCGGCCATCGTCATTGCTGGATAGGATGAAAATCCGGCTGCCCGCAACATGGTTATCAACATCCCGGCTTTGTCCTTACAAACACCGCAACGGTCATTAAAGGTCATTGCCCCTTTGTGAAGGGTAAATCCTTCACCACATCCCATAGAAATTCCAGAATACCGGATTTCATCGGCACACCAATGGGTCAGTCGTGATACAGAATCCATTTCATTTGTGGCTCCTTTTAAAATATCATTCACTTTCGCTTTTATCTCTGGCGTAGAAGAAAAACTCCCAAAATCTTCATTTACCTTATAAAACCAGGTCGATTTAGCCTTCCAGTCGGGACTGGTAGAAAGCAATAATTTGGGTGCTACATCAGATAAGGCGACCATCCGGGTTTCTGATTTTACTGGAAGAATATCCTTTTTGTTAAAGGTATAAACCTGTTTCCCATTTTCTATCCAGGAAGAAGATTTTGTTTCCCCATTGTAAAATTCATATTGAAGTGTTTTATCCTTCGGAATTTTTACCTGATAAACCTTGCTATTCAAGGGATAAGAAGAATAGAATTCCACAATATCATAAAAATGGCCCCGCATGGGTGGAATATATTTTTCATCATTATCTCCTTGTAACAAAGCATAGGTAAACCCTTTCCTGAACGTAATAACCTCAACAGCATCTCCCGGTTCAAGACGACCAGTTTCCAGCATTTTTTCCCGGGCCCCCCAGTATATGGCTCGAGCGGGTGCTGGATAATCCAGGGCATTTTTAACATCCAGCGCTATGGTACTGCCATCACTTTTATGAATAACCGCCTTTTTGATTTCAACATACGCTGATTGAGGATCATATCCGGATTTGATAATTCCTAATGCCATGGCTCCTTTTGCATCAAGGGCTTTGTTGAGCGTATGGGTCCAAACATACGTCAAACCGGTTTCTTGCATATCAACAGTCGTGCTGTCAAAAATCCCAAGCTGATGATCATTGGGATAGGAGGAGGTGTTTCCTGCTTTTTTCAGAAGTTCTTTTACGGGCCCCTGGGATGGTGCAACTAATATAAAACCCGTAAATATAAGGGTTAAGATAGCTTGTTTTAGCATAACAATATTATTGATTGAAAAAGGATTCCATTTCAGATAATCTTTTTTGATGTTCGGTAATATCAAGGAAGGTGTGATGATATGCTTTCTGACCTTTGAAATGAACCGCTTTTTTGAACATTTCAACCCATTTAATGTCCTGTTTTTTTGTTAAGATCCGAATCCGGCATTTCTGGTCTTCCTGAATTTTATTTATATCATCGGGGTACACAAATTCTATAATATCCTTATATGACAAAGAAAGCAGTTCGTCTAATTTACAATTAAAAATTTCTGCAGCACGACGATTGGCAAATACAAATCTTCCATTCTGAAGGATGGTAAGGCCCATGAACGAATTGTCGATGATCATCTGGTACATATCCATCAATTCCTGGTTCTCAATTGAACGTTTCTCCAGTAAGTCCTCCAGCTTTTTTTGATAATGGTGGTTTTCAATCTCCAAATTGCGTTGATAGGCAGCAATTTCAATCGTCATTTTGGTTTGCTCCATATCAATTGGCTTGAGCAAATATCCAAATGGTTTTATTTTAAATGATCTTTCATAAACCTCTTTAGAACTTTGCCCGGTAAGAAAAATAATGGCGGAATTGAATTTGTCATTGATCTTTTTAGCTGTGTCAATACCATCTAATTCTCCACGAAGATGAATGTCCATCAGGATAATTTCAGGTTCACGGCCTTGTCGTGATAATTCTGTTATCTCCTCCACACACAATTCTCCCCGCGTGGAGGAACCAAGAATCTCATATCCATAACCTTTCAGTTGCGATTTTAAACTCGCAGATATAAGCAGTTCATCCTCTACAATATACACACTGATCTGTTTCATCTTTTAGGATTTTGAGCTGATCATCTTTAGCATATTAACCTCTTGTTCTTCCAAAAACCGCCAATGCCCGCGGGAAAGGTTCTTTTTAGTAAGACCAGCATAATATACTCGGTCAAGCTTCAGTATTTTATATTCAAAATGCTCAAATATCCGGCGAACGATTCGATTTTGTCCTGAATGTAATTCAACTCCAATCATTTTTTTATCTTTCCCATCGCCGATATATTCAATCTGGTCAACTTTGATCGGCCCATCCTCCAATTTCAGTCCCGATTCAATTTTTACCATATCTGCTTTTATCAGTGGTTTATCTAGCTCAACATGATAAATTTTCCGGATTCCATAACGTGGATGCGTCAATTTTTTTGCAATGTTTCCATCGTTGGTAAACAGCAATAATCCAGTTGTGTTGCGGTCAAGACGGCCAACTGGGTATACACGCTCACGACACGCTCCGGAAATCAGGAGCATCACGGTTTTTCGATTTTCCGGATCTTCCATCGTCGTAATATATCCTTTGGGTTTATTCAACAAAATGTAGCGTGGTTTTTCACGGCTAATGGTCTGATCGCCATACTTTATTTTATCGTTCGGCCCTACCTTTGTTCCCAGCTCCGTCACTATTTTTCCATTCACCGACACAGCACCAGCTTCAATCAGTTTGTCGGCTTCTCTCCGGGAACAAACTCCTGAATTGGAAATATACTTGTTCAACCGAATAAGATCTGTTTCTTCATTTTTTTTCATCTATTCCTCCTCTTTTTCAAACGGGGGTTTGATCTTTATACCATCATAACGAATTTCCACACCATCCCGATACGTAATTATCATAAACAAAGTACCATCATAATTATATTTAAACCATTCTCCTTCTTTCTTTCCCATCATATAAGATCCTTCGTCCCGAATCTTTCCATTGTCCCAGTAATACACATGTTTCCCATCAGGATTATCTTCTACAAAATTACCTTTGAAATAAATCAAACTATCTGTTTTTGCCTCCTGGATATTAAGAAAATAGTAAGTCCACATGCCATTTCGCATCCCATCCCGATAATTTCCTTTGACATAGGTATCTCCAATCTGCTCAAACCATTCGCCATCTTCCTTCCCGTTTACATACGCTCCTTCTTCAACTACTTTCCCTGATTCATCATAGGTTGTCGATAAACCATCATGCAATCCGTTATGATATGATTCTGTTTTCAAGATTTTGCCTGAATCAAAATACCATTTCCAGTTACCCACTGGTTTCCCTTGTTTATTAAACCTTCCCAATTGCTCTGTTTTTCCATTGGAATGATAATATTTCCATTCTCCCGTTTGCTTTCCCTGATCATAATTACCTTCCGATTTCAGACTGCCATCAGAATAGAATTCTTTCCAGTACCCATCACGTTCTCCGTCGTCTTTAACAATACCTTCGCCTATAATGATTCCGTTTTGATAGAGAAATGACCGCTGAACCCTTCCCAGGGTGTCATATTCGCGCTTTATGCCTTCCGGTATCCCATTCCTGAACATCGCGCTGATTTTAATCTTTCCATCAGGATAATATTCGTTTTGTATGTCGAGCTTTTGAATTTCCTCAGCGGTTAGTTGGATAACATCATCGGTATATTTTGAAATTTTTAAGAGATCACCATTTTCGACATACTCCTTAAAATAGCCATTCCTTTTATCATCTTTAAAGGTCCCTTCAGTATGAATTTTCCCATTTTCAAAAAAAGTGTACCATTTCCCCTGCTTACGTCCACTTTCATCTTTACGATTGATCCGGAGCCGATCCACAATAAAACCACGTTTATATTCTGTCAGTGTAAGAATGGTGCCATCCTGGGCATATTCCTTTCCAAAACCTTGCTCCTGCCCCGAAACAAATGGAATATCCTGTTTTATCGTTCCATCTGGATAATAATATTTTGTATATCCATCTTTGATGTCATTCCGGAAATTTTCACGAATAATTTCTTTATCTAAATAACTACTCTTCAATCCGTTTTTCGCTCCTTTTTGATAGTTTATTTCAAGAATCAGCTTACCCTTTTCATTATAAAATTTCCACAAACTGTCTAATTCAAAACTTTTTCGGTTTCCTTCTGATTTTAACGTCCCATTTTCATAATACGATTTCCAGTATCCTTCCGGCTTCCCATCTTTAAGAAAACCTTCACTTGAAACAACACCGTTTGAATATATATATTTCTGATAATGAAAATGATGAAGCGTATCCTGAGAAAAAGAAAATCCAGAAAAAATAAAAAGAAAAAATAAGGTCAGAATAAATCCAAAATTATGTCTTACAACCAAATTCATAATAGAAATAATTATTCAGATAGCTCCAACATTCGCAAAATGGGCTTCTTTGATTTTTCAATAATACTTTCCGACAATTTTATTTCCGGAGATTCATTTGTTAAACATAAGTACAATTTTTCCATGGTACTCATCTTCATATAAGGACAATCATTACATGAACAAGATTCATTAGCTGGAACAATTAAAAACTCCTTATCTGGAGAGGCTTTTTTCATTTGATGAATAATACCGGTTTCCGTTGCAACAATAAATTTTCTGGCTTTGTTTTCAATTGTAAACTGCAATAATCCTGTTGTAGAACCAATATAATCAGCTAATTCTAAAATTACTCCTTTACATTCCGGATGAGCAATTAACAGGGCATCCGGATTTTCTGTCTTTAATCTAATAACCGATTCTAAATTAATGATATCATGAACTTCACAGGATCCATTCCATAAAACCATTTTTCTTCCGGTTAAATTGTTAATATAAGCGCCTAAATTCTTATCCGGAGCAAAAATTATTTTTTGCTTTTTTGGAAAAGATTCAACAATCTTTACTGCATTACTGGAGGTACAAATTACATCCGATAAGGCTTTGATTTCAGCTGAACAGTTCACATAAGAAATAACAACATGCTCAGGATGCTCTTTAATGAAAATTTTAAATGATTCTGCTGGACAGGAATCAGCCAAGGAACATCCGGCGCGAAGATCGGAAATTAAAACCTTTTTTGAAGGATTTAATATTTTAGCTGTTTCTGCCATAAAGTGAACACCAGCAAAAACAATGATTTCAGCATCAGTTTCTTTCGCTTGCTGTGAAAGGCCTAAACTATCACCAACAAAATCAGCAATATCTTGTATTTCAGGAATTTGATAATAATGTGCTAAAATAACGGCTTTTTTGCGTAGTTTTATCTCAAGAATTTTTTCTTTTAAAGTCATTGTCGTTTGTTCATTTATTGATAAAATTAAACTGATTTTTCATTATATTAATAAAGTATTCTTTATTTATATTTATTATAATAGCTGTTCATAAAGTGTATATTTTTTTCAAAAAAAATTTTGTTTTTTAATTTTAACATTTTGATAAACATTTTATGAACATTTAACATTTTTTAACATTTTTAAATTCAAATAGTTAAATAAGATATTAAAAATTGTTCATGAAATAAATTGTGAACAAAAAAATTTGTTTTTATTCGGTTTCATTGTTAACAGATGGTAATAAACAAGTGCTAAGTTGAATGATTATTCTAAAAATTGGTTTTTTATTCATGATCAATTTAGTTTTCAACAATTTTGTCACAAAAATAATCACTTGTGAACAACTCCGGGTGAAAAATTTAAAAAATTGATTTAGAGGAGTATATTTCTTTATTTTTGCATTTACGTCATAAAATATTAACAATGTCAGAAACAATCAAACGAATTGCTATTGGAGGAGATCACGCTGGCTTTTCAATGAAAGAATATATAAAGCAGAAAATTAGTAAATTAGGATATGAGTTTGAAGACTTCGGTCCTTATTCAGACGAAAAAATTGATTATCCTGATGTTGCTCATCCTTTAGCGAAATCCATTCAATCTGGAAATTTTAAATTTGGAATTCTTATCTGCGGTAGTGGCAATGGAGTGGCAATGGTGGCTAATAAATATCCGAATATTCGGGCAGCTGTTTGCTGGAATGAAGAAATTACCAAACTTGCCCGAATGCACAATGATGCAAATATCATTACCCTCCCGGCAAGATTTATTACTTTGGAGGAAGCGGTCTGTTTTGTTACCCTATTTTTAACTACAGAATTTGAAGGAGGGCGGCATATTAAAAGAATTGAAAAAATTGCTCCTATTATGTAACTACATAAAAATGAATTATATAAATCAAAAGTTTCTGGATGATGCGGAAATAAAATCCTTTGATTCAGAACATCGCAAAAGATTGAATTATAATATCGGCAAATATGATGAACAAGTTGCCCGCGGAAAAGAACAATTTGCAAACTTAGAATTGGCCAAACGTAGGGCAGCTAATATCAAGCATAAAACCATTAATAACCTTGACAAATATCTGGTCGAGTTTGAGAATAATTTTAGTAAACAAGGCGGTAAAGTAATATGGGCTCCCAATGAAAAAGAAGCCCAACGCGAAATCCTTCATATTATAAAGAAAGCAAAAGCCCAGGTTATTGTCAAACAAAAAACCATGGTCTCTGAAGAACTCGAGCTCAATGAGTTATTCGAAAAAAACAAACGGGAAGTATTTGAAACAGATCTGGGTGAATTTATTGTTCAGTTAGCTGGTGAGAAACCCTATCATATTCTTACGCCAGCTATGCATAAATCGAAAGAAGATGTGGCAGACCTGTTTCACCAGAAGTTCAATATGGCTCCCGATAGCAAGCCGGAGCAAATAGCCCACTTCGTCAGAGAGAAACTTCGCAATGAATTTATTCGTGCAGATGTGGGCATTACTGGAGGAAATTTTTTAATTGCAGATGTAGGCGCAGTGGCACTTACTGAAAATGAGGGGAACGGCTTACTCAGTATGGCATTCCCAAAAATTCATATCGTCATCGTTGGGATTGAAAAATTGATTCCATCTCTCGAAGATCTTGATCTTTTTCTTCCCTTACTTGCACAGCATGGAACAGGACAAAAAATTACTGTTTACAATAACCTGGTATTTGGTCCACGAACTGAATTTGAACCGGACGGCCCGGAAGAAATGTATGTGGTGCTCATTGATAACCGACGTACAGAACTACTGAGGTTTAAAGAACAACGCCGTGCCTTGTCTTGTATTCGTTGTGGTGCCTGTTTGAATGGATGCCCGATCTACAGGAGCGTCGGCGGCTATACTTATAATGCAACCTATTCAGGACCCATTGGATCTGTTATTTCTCCCCACTATCTTGGCATGAAGGAATATAACCACCTCAGTTTTGCTTGCTCTCTTTGCGGTAAATGTACAGAAGTATGTCCGGTTAAAATACCACTTCACGAACTGTTACTCCATAACCGGCATGAAGCCGTCACAAAAAAATATGTTTCCTATTCCTGGAGGGTCATCGTTTCAATATGGAAAATTGTCATGCTGCATCGTTGGATCATCGACCGTCCTAAAGCAAGATTAAAAAACAAAATGATCAAACAGTTTGGAACCAAAATGTGGGGTTCACGAAGAATCTTGCCAAAAATAGCTCCGAAAAGCTTTAAAGAAAAGTGGAAAGAAAGAATCCCTTAGGCCAAAGGATGTGTTTTCATTGAAGAATGACGGCTGAATAACAGATCAACTAAATACAATAACATCGCGGAAGCACCAATTAATAAGCCAAAAGAAATATATCTGGAAGAAAATGCGTTTTTCAACCCTGTAAATGTCGTTGTCATATAGGGAAGAAAATATTGAGTAAAACTGGTTTTCCCGGGAATCCAGTTAAGGAAAGGGAAGTCTGAAGTTATAAAAACAAAGACAACTAAAGCTGCAATTATAAAATATACAACCATACTTTTGATGTAATGATAATAAGGCTTTGATGCCGGTACCGGCTCGGGTGACAAACGTACCTTCTCCATCACACAATCAATAAAATCTTCCGAAGGTTGTTCCATCGGCCTATTTTTGATCATGTTAGCAACCCAATCCCTGTTAAATAAATCATCCTTTTCCATCATTCTGCAAAATTAAAAATTATTTTACCTAATTGACCTGTTGCCTAATCATCATAGTAAGATCATCATATAATTTTTTACGGATACGGTGTAATCTTACTTTAACATTCGACATCGAAAGACCGGTTATTTTGCTGATCTCCTCGATCGAATTATCCCCTTTATAAAACAGAGTAAGTAATAAATTTTCATCTCCTGTGAGTTTTTCCATCGCCCGTTCAACCATCGCTTTTTGTTCCTCCGGATCAATTTCATCGGTTATTAGGGAAACCTGATCTTCTGTGTAATTTTGAATAACATAATTATCCATTGGTACAAATTCGAGTTTCTTTTTTCTGGTTTTTGAAATTGCTGCATTATACACAATTCGATATAACCAAGTCGAAAATTTTGACTTCCGCTCAAAGGTTTTTAACGATTGGTAAACTTTAACAAAGCAATCCTGAGCAACCTCTTCTGCATCTTCCCGATTGTTTAATATTTTTAATGCGATCGAAAAAACCAGATTTTTATGTTTTGCCACCAACGAAGCATACGAAGAAACATCTCCTTGTAATACACGATCGATGTAATAATTGTCTTCTTGATACTTCATCGGGATATTTAGACGGAATATCTTTTATGGGGTTACACCATCCAAAGCAAATTTATCATCAATTTTCGGGAAAACAGACTATTAATTACTTATTATTCGACTTTTTTTGTACGTTTGTCTTAGAAAACAAACCCTACAATAAGAAATATCCCCATGAAGAAAATTTTTTTATATATCGGTTTGTTGCTCACAATCCTCTTCACAAATCAACCGATTATTCTCGCACGAAGCATCACTCCTATTCCTTGTACCAAAAATCTCACATTTGAATACCCGGATGGAAATACAATTACATCATTTCCAATTTTAAAACAAGTAAATTTAGCGGTTAATGTGCTCCGGGATTCCAGCTTTATAGCCAATGCAACTGCTACTCCTGATACTATTTGCCAGGGTCAAACTTCACAATTGGATGTCTCCGTTATCGGGGGAAATCCTCCGTTTACTTATGCGTGGGCACCCATCACAGCCTTATCCGACCCAACCATTGCGAATCCTTTAGCCACTCCGGATATTACGACCACCTATTCTGTATTGGTAACCGATGCCTCCTCCTTAACAGCTACCAGTAATGTCATTGTGAATGTAACGGGGCCTTTAACACCTGGTCCCATTACCGGGCTTCAACAGATTTGCAAGGGAGCAATCGTTCCTTATTTCATTGACGAAATTCCTGGTGCAACTTCTTATTCCTGGACTCCGCCTAATCCCAATGGAGGAGATGTTGTGTTAACCGGGCAAAATACTGCCAGTGTTACTATTTGGTTCAAATCTGGTATTTCCGGTAATATTTCTGTAGTTGTGACTAATTGCGGATTTGGTCCGTCTTCAGTTCTTCCTGTAACGGTTAATAAGCCCCCTATCCCTCTAAATCGCATTATTGGTCCAAACAAACTGTGTAAAGAGGACAAAACTATGTTCTGGACCTCCATAACCGATAACCCCGCAACATATTCTTGGTTTATTATCCCCCCGCAAGCTGGTACGATCACTAGTGGCAACGGCACCGACACCATCTCGGTAACATGGGGTCATATTCCCGGAATTGTTGGTACATACGCTTATAACGAATGTGGTGAAAGTGATTCTGTTTTTAAAGAGGTAAATATGATGGAAATTCCCGAACCGGCAGATACGATTTCTGGCATGGACACTGTTTGCCTGGGACAAGCGAATTACCAATACACCGTTCCTGTTATTACCGGGGCTACTACCTATTTCTGGGTGGTTCCTATTGGAGCAGCCATCAGCTCGGGCCTCGGCACCAATCAGATAGCAGTAACATTTTCCACTACTGCTCAATCCGGCAATTTGTCTGTTAAAGGAATGAATGATTGTGGTGAAGGAATTAAATTTGAAAAAACCATCTGGGTGAATAATTGTTCCGGAATTGGTGAAAACAATCTGAATGCCTCCGTTCTGCTTTATCCAAACCCGGTATCCAATGAATTAACCCTTCGTATTAACGGAAATGAAAATGAACTTTTCCTCTCCATTACGGATATAACAGGAGTTGTTAAATACGAGGAAAAACTGATGAATATCCCCTCAAATTATATTAAAAAATTATCTTTTTCAAACTATCCTAAAGGAATATACTTCTTAAAATTAGCAAACAATAATCGTGTTTATAATACCAAGGTCATTGTTCAGTGAGATTATCTGGAATATTTTGTAACCTATTAACAGCCACTGCGTCAAAAGGATCGAAAACGGAACAATAAACTAAAATTAAACGGAAATGAATAATGAATTTTTAATCCCGATCTCGTTCTTTGCCCTGGTATATGGAATTGTATACCTCTTTGTACGACGTAAAGAGCGCCTTGCTTTGATTCAGCAAGGGATTGACGCTTCCATCTTCGAATCCCATAAAAATCAGCCATCTTCTTTGAAATGGGGATTACTCTTAGTGGGAATTGGAATAGGAATCATACTTGGAAAAATTCTGGCTGTTTACACAACCTTGGATGAAGAACCCGCATTCTTCTCCATGATCTGTCTGTTTGGTGGTCTCGGGCTCATTTTCTATCACATTCTCGCAAAAAAGTACGAAGAACCCCCTCACAAAAATTAATAATCCACTTACCCTGCTCATCAAAACGCTCCTGAATCACGTGTCGAGATCTCAGGGGCGTTATTTTTTAAAGGGGAATGATTGAACTACGGAATATTGAGGACCTTCGCGACGCAAGATGCTTTCAAATAATATTATTTCTCTGATTTTTTCTGGAGTAAAAGGAACTGTTCTATACCGGGTTAGTGTTTGCTTAAAAAAGTGTTTATCCTTTAAAACTTTTATTCTTCCAAGGGTCAGATGTGGGACAAGATTTTGCCGATCTGCTTCAAATCCGGCCAATGCCAGATCCTCCTTTAATTGTTTCATCAATTCCAACATTGTTTCATGGGGTTCTAATCCGCAATGGATTACCCGTGGAGCATAAGTGCTTCCAAATAAGCCCAAATCCGTTAAACAAAGTTCGAAAGAGCCCATCTCTCCGGCACACTTTTCTAACGTTTTTTGGATTAAGGGAAGATATTTCTCTTCCGTTTCCCCGAAAAATTTTAAGGTGAGATGAAGATTATTTTCCTCAACCCACTTTATTGATTCAAATTCAAGAACACTCCTTAGCTCCCGATAAAAGCTAAGGAATTCACGACTTGGATGAATTTTTATAGCAGCGAAAAGTCTTTTCATCTCAAAAAGTTGTTACTTTTGCAATCACTTTGGGGAATTAGCTCAGTTGGCTAGAGCGTTAGACTGGCAGTCTAAAGGCCAGGGGTTCGACTCCCCTATTCTCCACAGTCAAAAGTAATAAAAACCCTGTATCTTCCATAAATACAGGGTTTTTTATATTCGTTCCCGATTTTATTTTTTCCAGGTTGAATAAGGGTGTTTTGAAAGGTAACTGTTATAATATCTTGGATCCTGTGTTACTTCTTGCCCCAACCAGGCAGGATGATCAAATTCATCATCTGGGCTCATCAGTTCAATTTCTGCTAAAACAAGTCCGGCATTCAATCCGATAAATTCATCTATCTCAAACACAAATGCGCCAATAGGAATCCGGAACCGAACTTTTTCTACAATCTGGTCAGTAAATTTGAATATCATTTCATTGGCCTCTGCCGCTGGAATGATGTACTCAAATTCCGGTCTTGAAAAATTGGTAGATTTTCCCTTGATGGTAAGATATCCTGTATCCGCTGCAACACGTATGCGTATTACTTTCCGGGAATCAATACATAAATAACCCTGAATATATCGGATTCCTTCTGGTTTTATTAACGATGACCATTCTTTTGCCTCTACCAGAAATTTACGCTCAATTTCAAGGTTTTTCATAAAAACGTACTTTTCCCGAAAAAACAAAGTTTAACATCGACTAATCATAAAAATAGTCTTCCAGTTTCCAGGTGCATACAGTGATCAATTCGTCATCGTTGATTACCTGCTTGTTGTATTCCTTGATGGTTTGAAGCAGCTGGACTACTTTTTCTTCTTCATTAACTTGCATCAACACCGAAGAATTGAACCCTGGCCATATAGGCGTATTAAATCGGGATTGTCCCTTTTTATTCTTGGCAATAACTTGATCAAGGATCTGATAATCCCGGATTTTATTTTTCTCAAGCAATTCAGTAAGCTGTTCAACAACACTGACATTGCAAGTACAATAAATCATTTTCATAATCTAAAATTTTAAGAAAGACACAGGAATGAGATTTAAATAACAGGTTCTTTTTTTAGCGCTTTCTTATTAAATGAGACATATAATGTTGGAATTAAAAACATGGTGAAAAACTTAGAGACGAGCAGCCCTCCAATACACGTCACACCAAACGGCGACCAGATCTCAGAACCCATTCCCGAACTGGCTGCCAAGGGAATCATACCAAGAATTGCAGTAAGTGAAGTCATTAAAACCGGTCGCAACCTTAATCTCCCGGATTCTGCTGCAGCGTCCAGCAACCCATGTCCACGCTTTCGCATCATATTGGTATAATCCACCAAGATAATACCATTATTAACATCAATACCGATCAACATGATCATGGCGACGAAAGTAACCACACTCAAACTGATCCCTGTTAATAGAAAAGCCCAGATCACTCCGATAATTGAAAGTGGTATTGTAAACAGAATGATGAAAGGATCTTTGAAAGACTCAAATTGGGAAGCCATAATCATATACACCAGGAACACTCCAACAATAAACATAATAATAAGACTTGAAAAAGATTCCTTTTGTTCAGTAACCTGTCCCCCTAAGCTGACATCAACAGATTTGGATAATTGCATCTTATTCAATTGCTGATTGACCTCTTTGGTTGCATCCCCCAGGGAAACCCCCTTAAGATCCGACATCAGGGTGACTACTCGCTGCTGTGATTCCCTTGCAATTTCAAGTGGCCCTACTCCCCTGTTAATTGTTGCCACCGCCGAAATAGGTATCTGTTGGCCAGTAAGGGTGCTGAGCATAATTGAATTGAGTCTTTCAATATTATTACGAGTAGTTGAATCATATCGTACAATTATTTTGTATTCATCTCCCTCTTGTTTAAAATTTCCGGCCTCTGCACCATAAATGCTCTGACGAACTTGCAACGCGATCATGGCTGAATTCAATCCCATGTTGGCTGCTTTTTGCTGGTCAATATCAATTTGGATCTCCATTTTTCCATTATCTACGGTGGTTTCAATATTGGTTAAATGAGGATTCTGCTTCAGAACAGTTTTTATCGAATCTGCGGCCGCATTCAGTTCTTTGAGATCATTACCCATCAGGTTAATCTGAATGGGACGGATATTACCCAATAAAGCAGTAGACAAGAAACTACCTCCACTGACATTGCATTTTTCAATTTCGGGTATCTTTTCGAGTCGTTTTCTTAATTTATTGGCAATATCTTTAGATGATCGTTTCCGTTTTTCTGGAGGAACGATCTTAGCCATAATAGTGGAAATGTTCTTACCTTCCTTGAACCCGATTGAAGTTAATAACCCATCTTCAGTTTGGCCAACGATGGTAAAAAAAGATGTTAATTCAGGTACCTCTTCCTTTAATATACCCTCAACCTGCTTTGCAACACGCTCCGTTTCCTGGGCATTGGTTCCAACCTCGGTTTGAAATACAAGGGTGATATCCCCGGCATCAAATTCCGGGATGTAATCAGTACCCACATTCTTTGCTAAAAACAAGGTGATAACAAAAAGCCCCAGGCAGGTAGAAATAACGATAACCCGATGACGAATCGACCACTCCAACCCTTTTTTATAGGCATTTTCCAATGCAATGAATATGTTTTCACTGGCCTGATATAATTTGCCATGCTTCTTTTTCTTTTCTTCTTCGGCCGATTTAAGTAGTTTTGAAGCCATCATTGGGGTTAACAGTAAAGAGGTTACCAAAGATGCCAATAATGTTACAGAGGTAAGAATGGCTAATTGCTTGAACATAATCCCAACCAATCCTCCCATAAAAACCATCGGAAGAAACACTGCTATGATGGTAAAGGTTGAAGCAGAAATTGCCAAGCCCATTTCACTGGTTGCAAAAATGGCTGCCTGCTTTGGCTTTTCTCCTTTTTCAATATGACGACTTATATTGTCAAGCACCACAATGGCATTATCAACCACGACCCCAATCGCGACAGCCAATGACATCAAAGAAAATATATTCACCGTATAATTGGCAAAATACATATAAATAAAGGCGACAATCAGGGAAAATGGAATACTTAGAATAATAATCAGACTTGAACGGTAGTTTCTAAGGAAAAGGAAAACGATTAAAACCACAAACAATGCAGCATACGAAATGGTCTCGGTGAGGTTGCTAATCGAAGAGCTAACTAATGCTGAGCTATCCATCAGCTCCTTGATTTCCACATCGGGAGGTAATGTTTTCTGAATTCTGGTTACTTCTTTTCTTAGTTCAGTTGCAACATTAACGGTATTGGCCCCCGATTGTTTTTGAACCAAAAGACCAATGGCATGTTTATCGTTAACACGAATAATTTCATCCTTTTCTTTGAATCCGTCTTTTATTTCCGCTATATCCCTCAAACGAATAATTTTCCCGTTAAACGAGGCTAATGCCATGTTTTCTATTTCGGAGAGATTTGAAAATTCTCCGGGAATACGCAAGGCAAATTCATTGATTCCAACCTTGATAGATCCCCCTGGAATATTGATATTATCAAGCTTTATATTTTGAGCTATTTGGGATACCGAAATATGATAGGCTTTTAATTTATCCGGATTCACATTGACTGTAATTTCACGGGTAGGTTGTCCAATAATCAGTACAGTCCCCACTCCAGGTAATTTTTTTAACGGATTGGTAATTTTTTCCTCAAGGATCTTTGAGATTCCGGCGTAGCTTTCTTTTGCATTTACACCATAGATGATCACAGGAAGCATGGAGCTGTTGATCTGAAAGATCGTTGGATCCTCTGCCCCGTCAGGTAAACGGCGCTTGGCTAACTCAATCAGGTCACGGGCATTAGCCGATGCTTCATTCAAATCGGAGCTCCATTGATATTGTAACGTGATAAATGAAACATTTTCTTTTGACTTCGAGGTGATTTTCTTCAGATTTTCAGATCCTGAAAGAGTCTCTTCCAGCTTTTTTGTGACCTGCTGTTCCACCTCATTGGCGGAAGCTCCAGGATATACGGTAATTACAGTTAATGTTGGCAATTCTATATCGGGTAATACATCGGTTGGAAGCATCTTCAGCGATACAATACCGAAGAGCAATACAGCAATGAAAACCATGACTGTAAAAACCGGATGTTTAACTCCTATTTCGGGAAGTTTCATAATGCTTATTTTTAAAATCAGATTACTTATTGTGAATTTCAACAACGGATCCTTCAGAAAGTTTAGCCTTTCCAATGGTGACCACCTGGGTTCCCGACGACAATCCCTCTACCAAGACCATCTCATTTTGCGTCTGAAGCTGCCGAATCTGGAGCTTTCTTGCTTTTCCATCAACGACAGTGTAGATAAAATCGTTTGATGTTCCTGGCTGACGGAATATTGATGAAACGGGAATAAATACACCATTTGTGGCAGGTAATTCGATCTTTACATTAGCATACATTCCGGGTTTAAGTAAATTACCCGGATTGGACAATTCAACCTCTACCGTAGCTGTTCGGCTTGAGGAAGAAAGAACGGGTTTGATATAATTGATTTTGCCTGTAATCATCTTTCCAGGGTATGCATCGAGCTGAACATTCGCAGTTTGTCCGATTTTTATCTTCGTAAGATCTTTTTCGGATACCTCTATATTCACTTTGATGGGATTCAACTGCATCAGTTTTAAAATTCCTGCGTTAATCGAGATGTTCTGTGCATCAATTGAAGGAACCAGGGAAAAATTTTCCCCTTCATGCACAAAAATATCCACAATAGTTCCATTAAAAGGTGCAATAACCTGGGTGTTCTTCTTCATCATTTCAACTTTTGCATCTGAAGCATCCAGCCTGGCCTTTAAATGGTCAAACTCCATTTGACTTACACTCCCTTTATCTTTTAACCTCGAAATTCGATCAAAATCTTTTTGCAAGGCATCATGTTCAACAATCGTCTGTGTAAGAAGCTCTCCTGATAATTCGGCAAGTAGTGTACCTTTCTGAACAGTTGCGCCAGGAGAACAATACATTTTCTCAATCTTTCCTGGAAGGGTAGCGCCAAGATTTGCTTCTTTGTTGGCTTGTACCGTACCTGAATAAACCAGTACAGGATGATACAATTGCTCAACCGATTGAGCTGTGGAAACCCGAGCAATCAAAGCCTCTTCTTTTTTTTCTTCTTTATTACCGCATCCTGACATCAGGATGACCAATGGAAGGGTAAATGCAATTATCTTTTTCATGGTTTTATTTGTTTTCTTTTTGAAGTTCTCCACTTGTCTTTTTCAAATAGGTATCATTAATTTTCAATTCTGTCAGGGCATCGATATTTTCCATGTAGGCTTTTTGCCACATGGTCTGCGCTTCAAGAACATCACTTGTTTTTATCATTCCTTCAGAAAATTTATCATCCGTGACCCTGAGATTTTCCTTGGCTTGGTTCAGCGATCGTTCAGTCAATTCTATCTTTTTCAGGGATTCCATATACTGATACTGTGCTTGTCGTATTTGTAGGGATATCATCTCACGGGTCTCATCTAATTTGAGTTCAGAAACTTTCTTTTCATGTTGTGCGGCATGCAGGGTATGAATTCGTTCGCCCCAATGCCACAATGGAATCTTACAAGCAATACCTACATTAAAATCTCCTTCAAACTCTTTGCTGAATCCGGAATATGGCGATGGGTTCATCCAGCCATAATTGGCAGTGAGTCCAATATCGGGAAGAAACCGTGATTTCATAATGTTGACCCCGGCATCTGCAAGACTCAAGTTGTTTTTCAGGATCGACATTTCAGCCCTGTTGTTCAATGCCTCTCCGGTAAGATCCTCTTGGTTCATCCGAATGTCAGAAGAGAGCAAGGAATCATTAAGATCAATAAGTGCATCAAGAGGCAGTCCAATCATTTGGCATAGCGCCATTTTTGATAGGGTTAATCCATTATTTGCTTTCAGAAGAGAAAGCTCTGTTTCATTTACCTTAACCCGAACTTTTAATAAATCATTATCGATGACAATACCCTCTTTTTGGTAATTTTCCAGATCAAAAAGTAATTTTTTAAGCATCCCCTGATATTGTTCCGCCAGTTTTACCTTTTCCTTAATTGAAATGATACGCCAGTAACTTTCATCCACTTTATATAACAGTTCGGATACTTCCATTGACCTTGTTGACCAGGCAATCTTCTCCATTATTTTAGCGGATTTATATAGATTTAAAATCTTTCCACCGGTAAAAATTGGTTGGGTCATTCCGAAATTTAAAAGATAGATATTTCTCAAATCGAGCGAAAAACCATCTTTTGGAAGATAGGCATATTTTTGAAAAACCGGGTTCCCGTTTTTATCTAGAACCGGTTGATGGGTTACCGGGTTGATTACAATATCATTGGGACCCAATTTTCCGGGATCCAATTCTCCATTGGCTCCGATTGCGGTATAGGGAACTACTGGTAAATATTGGTTCTCATTTAACAAATTAAGCATTTTTGTTGCATGAGTATATCCACCGGTAAATCCAAAATCCGGAAAAAATTGAGTAAAAGCTGCCTTCCTTAAAGCAGTAGCACTTTCAACATTTTCCTGGGCCATTTGTAATTTTTGGTTGTGCTGAAGGGCAAGCATGCGACATTGAGCAAGAGTGAGTTTTTGCTGCCCCATCGCTGTAAATCCGATCGTAAGAACCAAAATTACTGATAAACAACAGTTTAATAATTTCATTGCTTGAAAATTTGACGTTAAGACAATTGTACTAAAAACATAAAATGGTCGAAAAATAAAGAAAAAAATTAACGTATTAAAATTCCATAAAAAAATACATCTAATAATTTATCTAACCTGATTTCCACATGGGTATCCGGATTTGTTTCAATCAATAAAGGAATTTCAAGACCCTTCATCGCCGTGACAATAACCATGGCCGTAACGGAGGTGTCATCGATTTGAAATTCACCATTTTTCACTCCCGCGTCGAGAATCTCTTTTATGATTCCGATCTCTTCTTTGTCGTATCGCGTACGAAGCTGTTCACAAAACTCAAAATGAGATAAAAAATCATTTTTTAATGCATTGTATAAATTTAAAAAATTCTTCAACCCTTTCATTCGTACCAGTATATGAGCTTTGAGCTTTTCACGAGGATCGGTTTGGGCATTAATGGCAACCAGAATCTTTGACTTTAGGACAAGGACTTCTTTTTCAACTACCTCACGAAATATTTCCTCTTTGTTCTTAAAATAATAGTAAATAGAACTTTTTCCCTTCCCGGTTGCTCTGGCAATATCATCCATGGTGGTCTTTTGATAACCATAACGGGAAAAAATCTCACTGGCTACCGCAAGAATGGTCTCTCTGATTTCGTCTTTTGGAATCATTTCTTTATTATCGACTAATTGAATAAAACGGTCCAAAATTACAAGATCTTTTAATGCATACAACAAAAATGCAATAATTTTTCTTTCTTTTTGTAAGTCAATGAAGGATGGGTATTTGATATGTGAGAAATTTTTTTAACTTTGTGCTGTTAATCAATTAACAAATAGACCAATTAAGAATGAATTATGAAACTATCTCATATTGAGCATCTTGGTATTGCGGTTAAAAGTTTAGCAGAGAGTATTCCCTATTATGAATCTTTGCTAGGGACTTCATGTTATTCCATAGAAGAAGTTAAAGACCAGCGTGTTAAAACTGCTTTTTTTATGGTTGGTGAAACAAAAATTGAATTATTAGAGTCTACGGATCCAGAAGGTCCGATTGGAAAGTTTCTGGAAAAAAAGGGGGAAGGAATTCATCATATTGCTTTTGCCGTTGATGATGCAACTGCTGCATTGAATGAATCGGAATCCAAGGGATTAACGTTGATCGACAAGGTTTCCCGAAAAGGAGCCGAAGGAATGAACATTGGATTTTTACACCCCAGATCAACTCATGGTGTTCTCATAGAATTATGTAGTAAATAAATAGTAAAACGATTTCACATGTCCAGTACCAATAAAATAACGGAATTATTAGAAAAACGGGAAAAAGCAAAATTAGGTGGCGGGGAAGAACGGATTAAATCCCAACATAAAAAAGGGAAGCTCACAGCACGGGAAAGAATTGAGAAACTACTCGATGAGGGAAGTTTTGAAGAGTACGACATGTTTGTCAGTCATCGCTGTTCTAATTTTGGTCTTGAAAAGGAATCCTATCTTGGAGATGGTGTGGTAACAGGACGAGGAACTATTGATGGACGAGTCGTGTTTGTATTTTCCCAGGATTTTACAGTTTTTGGAGGTTCTCTTTCGGAAACCTTTGCCCGGAAAATTTGTAAGATCATGGATCAGGCAATGAAGGTAGGTGCCCCTGTTATTGGTATCAATGATAGTGGAGGTGCACGTATTCAGGAAGGGGTTAACTCTCTGTCCGGTTATGCCGAAATCTTTATGCGAAATATTGCCGCCTCAGGAGTGGTGCCACAAATATCTGCTATTTTTGGTCCTTGCGCCGGAGGAGCTGTATATTCACCCGCCCTGACCGATTTCATTGTAATGAGCGAAAAAACGAGTTACATGTTTGTGACAGGTCCTAAGGTAACAAAAACAGTTACAGGTGAAGATATCTCTACCGAAGATCTGGGGGGAGCTACCGTACATGCTACAAAATCGGGTGTCGCCCACTTCCGTGTTCCAAATGAAGAAGAGGGGCTGATGATGATTCGTAAACTTCTTTCCTATTTACCTCAGAACAACCTTGAAGATCCTCCGCAAACCGAATGTGACGATCCGATTGACCGCATTGAAGATCAGCTGAACGAAGTTGTTCCTCTGAATCCCAATCAACCGTATAATGTGAAAGATGTTATTTACCTTATTGTTGATCAACGTGAGTTCCTGGAAGTACACCAACATTATGCAAAAAATATTGTTGTTGGGTTTGCAAAATTTAACGGTATGCCGTGTGGTATCGTTGCCAATCAGCCAAATTTTCTTGCCGGAGTTCTTGATATTGAAGCATCTAAAAAAGCAGCTCGTTTTGTACGTTTCTGTGATGCCTTTAACATTCCCATCATAACGTTGGTCGACGTTCCGGGTTTCCTTCCTGGCAGTATTCAGGAATATGGAGGAATCATCATTCATGGTGCCAAACTTCTCTTTGCTTATGGTGAAGCCACAGTTCCAAAAATAACCATAACTCTTCGCAAGTCGTATGGCGGGGCTCATGATGTGATGGGTTGCAAACAATTGCGTGCTGATATTAATTATGCATGGCCTTCGGCTGAAATCGCCGTGATGGGACCAAAGGGGGCAATTGAAATTCTTGAAGGAAAAAGAATCAATGAAATAGAAGACATCGCTGAACGTAATAAATACATTGCCGAAAAAGAAAATGAATACAAAGAGATGTTTGCAAATCCTTACGATGCTGCAAAATATGGTTATATCGACGATGTAATTGAACCCCGCAATACGCGTTTCCGTATCATTCGGGCATTGCAAACACTACAAACCAAAAAGGATAGTCTTCCTCCAAAAAAACATAGCAATATTCCCTTGTAATTTCAACAAGAAGAATTATGAAAATGATGTCCATTACCTTTGATTTTACGCTGATTGATAACTATTCAATAATAATAACTGTTGCGGGTTTTTGCATTGTTCTTGCTACATTATCACTTAGTGTATGCTTTTTTACACAGCTTCATTCCTTGCTTGATATTATGGCCAAAAGAAAACTCAAAAAGCAAGGATCTGCAACGCACGACGATACCCAGAAAGTGGTTATGACCGGAGAAGAAAATGCTGCAATTGCAACTGCATTGTACCTGTTCTTTTCGGAATTACATGACGAAGAAAAGTATGTAATGACCATCCGAAAAGTTTCCCGGACCTATTCGCCCTGGAACTCAAAAATTTATGGAATTTGGAATACAATGAAACACTGGTAACCATGAAAAAATTCAGTTTTGTTATTAATGGTAATAACTATGAAGTAGATATTCTCGAATTTGAAGATAATATTGCTCATGTTGAAGTCAATGGAACCCAATACAATGTCGCGGTTCAAAAGGAACTTAAAATAGTCAAAACTCCTACCCTGGTAAGGGCTGAACCGCCCCAACCCACACGGAAAGAATCAAAAATCCCGCGAACTCCTTCTCAAACAACCAACATAGCCATTAAAGCTCCTTTGCCGGGTACCATCATCAGTGTTTTGGTTAATCCAGGACAAAAAGTTGCAATGGGAGAAAAACTTCTCACAATGGAAGCGATGAAAATGGAAAACAATGTCCTTTCGGAAAAGGATGGTACGGTGAGGGCGGTAAATGTTAAACCAGGCCAGAAAGTGGCACAAAACGACGTGCTGGTCGAAATCGAATAACCCATCTTCAAATTAACTTCCAGTCAAACATGAATACGTTACAAACTTTATTTAGTCTTTGGGAAGATACCGGCTTTCATAATGCCAATTGGGGAAATATTGGCATGATTATCGTAGGTATGATATTGCTCTTCCTTTCGATTCGCTATAGTATTAAACCACTTTTATTAATCCCCCTGAGCGTGGGTATTGTTTTGGGTAACATTCCATTCTTTCATGAAGCAGCCTATCATATCGGAATTTACCAGGATGGTAGTGTATTAAACTATCTGTTTTTAGGAGTATTGAAAGGAATTTATCCGGCATTGATATTTTTGGGACTCGGTGCCATGACCGACCTTTCTCCTTTGATTTCCAATCCCAAATTGATGCTTCTCGGCGCTGCAGCCCAAATTGGTATTTTCGCTACTTTTCTGGGGGCCATGGTGTTTGGATTTCCCATGCCCGAATCGGCTGCTATAGCAATCATTGGAGCTGCCGACGGGAATACGGCAATCTTCCTAACTTCTCAGGTGGCCAACACCTTGGGGACATCGGGAGAAGGAATGGCAGTACAAAGTCTCATTGGGCCGATTGCCATTGCTGCCTATCTTTATATGGCACTGGTTCCTGTTATTCAGCCACCAATTATGAAATTACTAACGACCAAAAAGGAACGGTTAATCCGGATGAAACCATCAAGAACAGTAAGCAGATTTGAGAAAATTTTATTTCCTTTATTAGGATTACTTTTGACTGCTTTTGTAGCCCCGGCTTCGCTTCCTTTATTGGGAATGTTCTTTTTTGGAAATATTTTAAAAGAATCAGGTCTTACAAAACAATTGGCTACAACCGCTAGCACCATTATGATTGACATCGTCGTCATTCTTATTGGATTTACTGTTGGTGCTTCTACTCAGGCTGATGTATTTTTAAAATGGCAGTCCCTTCTTATATTTATACTCGGAGCTGTTGCTTTTATGGTGGCTACCGCCGGTGGTGTAGTTTTTGCCAAGGTGATGAACCTGTTCTTGAAAAAGGAAAACAGGATTAACCCTCTGGTAGGAGCTGCCGGAGTGGCGGCAATACCCGATAGTGCTAAAGTTGCCCACGAAATGGGAATCAAAGAAGATCCTACAAATCATCTAATCAATCATGCCATGGCTCCCAATATTGCAGGGCTGATCGGAAGTGCCATCACCGCAGGACTTCTTTTAGGATTTTTATTCTAACTGCATGCTAATAATTGGTATTGCCGGAGGATCCGGATCGGGAAAATCAACCGTTGTAAAACAGGTAATAAAACATCTGCCCAAAGATACGGTAACCATTATTCCACAAGATGCTTACTACAAAGATAATGGTCATAAATCAGCAGAAGACCGAGCAAAAATAAATTTCGATCACCCTACCTCCATTGAATGGAATTTACTTATCCAGCAACTGGAAACCCTTAAGAATGGACATGTCATTGAAATGCCAATCTATTCGTATGTTACTTGTGCCCGGTCAAAAGAAACGATCAAAATCAAGCCATCGGAAGTCATCATTGTTGAGGGAATATTAGTATTGACCAATCCCCGTTTACGCAGTAAAATGGATATCAAGGTGTTTGTAGATGCAGATGGCGATGACCGCCTGATACGAATTATCTGGCGGGATATTGAAGAACGTGGAAGATCTTTTCAACAGGTACTTGAGCATTATAACAACTTTGTTAAACCGATGCACCTGCAATTCATTGAACCTACCAAGCGTTATGCAGATATTATTGTTCCTCAGGGCGGACAGAATAAAGTTGCCATCGAACTACTTTCTTCACGCATCAAGACGCATGTCAATGTTGACATTAATGACAAAAAGAAAGGCTGATTATATTAAATCCCAGTCCGCATCGCCTCAACTGGATTTAATTTTGAGGCAGAATAAGCAGGCCAGATTCCAGATATTAATCCGATAATTACCGAAACACTAATCCCAAGGAGCAAATTGCCCTGGGTTAAGACTAAGGTAAAATCGGTTGTACTGGAAATAATCAGCGTGAGGATTAAAATAATCAGTAATCCGACAATTCCACCAATCAGCGAAAGAAATATTGCCTCAAAAAGAAACTGGAAAAGAATAAAATAATTTTTGGCCCCTAACGCTTTTTGAATACCAATAATGTTGGTTCTTTCCCGCACCGACACAAACATAATGTTGGCAATACCGAATCCACCAACTAACAAAGAAAATCCGCCAATGATCCAGCCTACCATCGCGATTACCTTGAATAGACTATCAAATCCCTTCGTAATAATGTCGGTTTCATTGATAGAAAAATTATCCTCTGCAGCTGGTTTTAATGTCCGGATCGAACGCATAATGCCGGTTAACTCATCCCGAAGTTCCTCATTGGTGACCATGGGCTTGGCTTTGACAATAATGGTTGCATCCATTTCACGCAGATCGACCAAGGTTTTAAAATAATTGACTGGTAGATAAATTACTCTATCATTGGAACTTCCGAAAAAATCTTCTCCATCCTTTTTTAATACCCCTACAACCTCAATATTTCGTCCAAAAACCTTCAGTTTTTTTCCGATCGGATTCCCATCTGGAAATAACCCGGTTGCTATTTCAGCGCCAATCAATGCAATGCTTTTTCCACTGGCAAATTCGTTGGGAGAAAAATATCGACCATCGGCTACATCTATTTTCCATACCTTATCAAAATCCTGAGTTACTCCTATAATACCTGTGTTTTCTATGTAATTATTCAAATATTTTACTGTTTTATTCACCTGCGACATATAAGCCGTTGACTCGGTTAGACTGCTTCTTTTTTCCAACTCGTGCATGTCTTTGAGTGAGGTTTCCGGACGCTGGTAATATTTCCACCAGGGATAATCATCTCCCATCGACCATGGCCATTTTTGAATATATAAAACATTGCTTCCAAGTGAGGCAATACTCTTCCGAATGGCATTTTCCATAGAATCAAATACGGTGAAAACAGAGATAACACAAAAAATTCCAATGGTAATGCCCAAAAGAGAAAGAATGGTTCGCACTTTATTTGCTACTACTTCTTGAAATGCAAAAACACAACTTTCACGGAGTAAACGTAAAATCATGATCATAACAACTCAGTTTTCCGCTTATTTAATTGTAAAAGTAATATTAATCCTTGACATCCCGGAAATCATTGCAGAATCAACAATTTTTGGTATCATTGCAAGGCTTTCAAAATAATTACAATAAGACGCTTGTAAAGTTTAATCGTTACAAAATAGTCGTTCATGATCGATCAGATAAAAATCAAATCGGCTTTGATTTCAGTATTTTCCAAAGATTGGATTGAACCATTAGCCCGAAAACTGGAATCTTTTGGCATTCATATTTATTCCACTGGAGGTACTTTTGAATTCCTCAAGAGCAAGGGAATTCAAGTGACTTCTGTTGAATCGGTTACCGCCTATCCTTCAATTCTTGGAGGGAGGGTAAAAACCCTGCATCCAAAAATTTTTGGTGGAATTTTATGGCGACGGGACCAACTCTCTGACCTTGGCGATGTTGAAAAATATGATATTTCCTCCTTCGACTTGGTTGTAGTGGATCTTTACCCTTTCGAAAAAACCATTACCGCTACCGAAAATGAAGAAGAAATTATAGAAAAAATCGATATTGGAGGGATTTCTTTGATACGAGCTGCCGCTAAAAATTTTAAACATGTTATGGTAATTCCTTCCTCGGATCATTTCTTACAGTTTTTGGAGATGATTGAAAAAAATAAGGGATTCACTACTTTGGAAGAACGCAGACTGTTCGCCGCCCATGCATTTAATGTCTCTTCACATTATGATACTGTAATTTTCAATTATTTTAACCGGAAAGAAAAAATTCCCGCTTTCAAACAAAGCATCCTTCTTTCCTCCCCACTTCGCTATGGAGAAAATCCACATCAAAAAGGAATATATTATGGAGATCTTCATAAAATATTTAATCAATTACACGGTAAAGAAATATCATATAATAACTTAGTTGATGTTGATGCCGCAGTAAACCTGATCCGGGAATTCTCAACACCGACCGTTGCGATTATAAAGCATACAAATCCCTGTGGTGTTGCCAGCCGGTTTTCATTAACAGAAGCATATAAAATGGCATTCGCTTGTGACCCGATTTCGGCTTATGGCGGGGTCATTATTGCAAATGGTAAAATTGAAATGGAAACAGCAGAAGCGCTCAATTTGCAGTTTTTTGAAGTTTTAATTGCTGAGGATTTTGAAAATGATGCCCTTGAACTCCTGAAATCCAAGAAAAATAGAATAATTTTGCATAAAAATTCTGATGAATTTTCCGGATTGCAGTTTAAATCCGTTTTAAATGGTGCATTGGTTCAGGAGAAAGATTTTATTACAGATAAAGAAATTGATTTTCATTTTGTTACAATCAAAAAACCAGGACCAGAAGAAACAAAAGAATTGATATTTGCAAATAAAATAGTTAAACATTTAAAATCTAATACCATTTCAATCGTTAAAGATCAACAACTCATCGGTTGCGGGATGGGACAGACCTCCCGGGTAGATGCCTTAAGGCAAGCCATTTTGAAAGCCAAAACTTTCGGATTTGATGTTGCCGGGGCAGTTATGGCTTCGGATGCCTATCTCCCTTTTGCCGATTGTGTTGAAATTGCTCACGAAGCCGGTATAACTGCTGTATTACAGCCTGGAGGATCGATCCGGGATGCCGATTCGATTAACTATTGCAATGAACATTCTTTATCAATGATTTTTACAGGAATACGACATTTTAAGCATTAAAAATTAGAATCAATGGGATTGTTTACAAAAGAAATAGCTATAGACCTGGGCACTGCCAACACAATAATCATTTATAATGATAAAGTTGTTGTTGACGAACCGTCAATTGTTGCTATTGAAAGGAGCTCCGGAAAAATCATCGCAGTGGGAAAAAAGGCCCAAATGATGCATGGAAAAACCCATGAAAACATCAAAACAGTGCGCCCTTTAAGAGGAGGTGTTATTGCTGACTTTCAAGCAGCGGAACACATGATCCGTGAGATGATAAAAATGATCGAGCTGAGAAAATCATGGTTTCCCCCTGCTTTGAAAATGGTCATTTGTATCCCTTCCGGAATTACCGAAGTGGAAGAACGAGCGGTTAAAGATTCGGCAGAACAAGCTGGAGCCAAAGAGGTTAAATTAATTCATGAACCCATGGCTGCAGCCATCGGGATCGGAATTGATGTTCTTGAGCCGGTTGGCAATATGGTGATTGATATTGGAGGAGGTACCAGCGAAATAGCAGTGATTGCACTGGGAGGGATTGTAAATAGTAAATCCATTCGTATTGCTGGCGATGAATTTAATTCCGATATTGAAGAATATATGCGGAAACAACACAATATCAATATTGGAGAAAGAACTTCAGAACGGATCAAAATTGAAGTTGGTGCTGCCTTAACCGATATTGATAGCCCCCCACCCGACTATGCAGTTCATGGCCGTGATTTATTAACAGGAATACCCAAAGAGGTTATTGTAAATCATGCTGAAATTGCCCACTGTCTCGACAAATCGGTTTCTAAAATTGAAGCTGCTGTGCTAAATGCCCTCGAAATGACTCCTCCGGAGCTTGCTTCCGATATCTTTGAAACAGGGATTTATCTGACTGGAGGCGGTGCATTGTTAAGAGGATTGGATAAAAGATTACACCTGAAAACAAAACTCAAAGTTCATGTAACCGAAGATCCACTAAGGGCAGTTGCACGTGGAACTGGTATTGCCCTGAAAAATTTCGACAAGTTTACCTTCCTCATTAAGTAAGAGGTCTCATGGGGAATCTGTTTGATTTTTTACGGAAGCACTATTTCTATTTCCTTTTCCTGCTTCTGGAATCGTTTTCACTGATTCTGCTTGTGAATTACAATGAATTTCAGGGAAGTTCCTTATATACCGCTTCCAATACCGTTTCTGGGTCCGTGAACAAAATTTTTAATGGAATTTCTGAATATTTTTCACTCCGCAAAACAAACCAGGTACTTATTGAAGAGTTGGCAAAACTTCATTCCCGACTTCCTGAAACATATTATAAAACCGATACGACCCGTCATTTTTATAACGACTCTATCAAAGCATTGGCTTATAAATACATCAGCGCTAAGGTCATTAGCAATTCTACAAATAAAAGAAATAATTTTCTGATGATCAACAAAGGCCGGTTACAGGGTCTTGAAAACCACATGGGAGTTATCATTGGTAACAAAATTGTCGGTCAAATCGTAAGTGTTTCGCCCCATTTTAGTTGGATTATGTCTATGTTGAATAAGGACAGCCGGATCTCCGGAAAATTCAAAAAAAACAATCAACTGGTAAATGTGGAATGGAATGGTGGTAATTACCGGAAAGGGCAGGTTAAAGAAATACCCAAACATGTCGTGATCATGAAGGGAGATACAATAATTACCAGCGGAAATTCTGATATTTTTCCGGAAGGATTATTAATCGGTACCATGTGTGATTATACCATTTCTCCCGATGAAAACTTCAATCATGGAGAACTTCTTTTTTCCACCGATTTTAATAGTCTGGGTTATGTCGAAGTGATCATTGATATCATGCGTAAAGAAAAGGAAGATTTAAAAGCCTCCTTTAATATGCGGTGATAAATTGTATTTATAATTAGAATATGGATATTAGCTCAAGAACAGTTTTTTTGAATATCATCCGGTTCTTTTTTCTCATTTTTTTTCAGGTCCTGATCCTGAATAATTTGAATCTGGGAGGGTATGTCAATCCTTATTTCTATATTTTATTCATCTTGCTTCTTCCTTTCAACACGCCAAAATGGTTATTGCTCCTCTCTTCTTTCTTATTGGGATTGGGAGTCGATATATTTACCAACACCATTGGATTAAATGCCGCTGCTTGTGTACTTATGGCGTTTTCAAGACCCTTTGTCATTACAATCATTTCCGATGCCCCGGATTCCCTGATCGGCGATACGCCATCGATCAAAAACCAAGGATTAAAATGGTTTTTATATTATGTAATCTCCATGGTACTGATCCATCATTTTGCCTTATTTTATCTCGAAATTTTCCGGTTTTCAGAATTTTTCAATACGCTCCTCCGGGTTCTTCTAAGTAGCGCATTTACCATTGGATTGATTCTGATTTGCGAATATCTTTTCTACTACAATAGAAAATAAAAAACCCGCTCCTTAAAGAGAGCGGGTTACTTGATTCCAGAGGTTTCGAGCGGAATCGAACCGCTGTGGACGGTTTTGCAGACCGTTGCCTAACCACTCGGCCACGAAACCCTATTAAGGGTGCAAAAATACGAAAATAATCAGATTTTCATCAAATCATTTCTTCCATTGGGTTTGATAACACACTTGTCGTACTTTCCCTCCTACTGGTGGGTTTATTTTAGCAATCTTCAATTCAATTTCATCAAGGACCGGGAAATGAGTTTTAATACTTTCGATGATACGATGTGATACATGTTCCAGCAAATGTGACTTTTGGTCCATTTCTTGCTTGATGCACCGATAGACTGCTGTATAATCAACAGTATCCTGAAGACAATCAGATTCTTCAGCATGATTTAACCCCGTCACTATTTTTAAATCAACAATAAATGTTGTCCCAATGATTTGCTCTTCTTTAAAACACCCATGAAAAGAAAAAAACTCCATTCCCTCAAGTAAAATCGTTCCCATAAATCGACAATATAAGGCACCGAAGGTAGCAAAAATTCAGTAAGTTTGTGTTTCCGTTTTATCTTCACTTTTTTTGAAAAATTATGGAAGAAACCACAAACAATAATGAAGAAAAAAAATCTCTGAATTTTATTGAAGAGATCATTGAAGAAGATCTCCGGAATGGAGTCAACGAAGGAAGGGTACACACCCGTTTTCCACCAGAACCCAATGGATATCTTCACATTGGTCATGCAAAATCGATCTGTCTGAATTTTGGACTTGGGAAAAAATATAATGGCAAAACCAACTTGAGGTTTGATGATACCAACCCGGTAAAAGAAGATGTTGAATATGTTGACTCCATTATGGAGGATGTAAAATGGCTGGGTTTTGACTGGGAAGACCGGTTATTTTATGCTTCAGATTATTTTGAGCAATTGTATGAATATGCGATTATCTTGATCAAGAAAGGTAAAGCATTCGTTTGTGATATGAATGCTGAAGAGATCAGCGAAACACGTGGTACACCAACGCGACCAGGGAAAGAAAGCCCATATCGCGGACGTACCATTGAGGAAAATCTGGATCTTTTTACTCGAATGCGAAAAGGGGAATTTCCCGATGGGGCCAAAGTGCTAAGGGCAAAAATCGATATGTCATCTCCCAATATGCACATGCGCGATCCCATTATTTATCGGATTCTTCACACATCACACCACCGTACCGGAGATCAATGGTGTATCTACCCGATGTATGATTTTGCCCATGGACAATCAGATTCACTTGAACACATTACTCATTCCATTTGTACTCTTGAATTCGAAGTACACCGACCACTTTACGATTGGTTTATCCGGGAAATCGGAATTTATGCCCCCAGGCAAATAGAATTTGCCCGGCTTAACCTGACCTATACCGTAATGAGTAAAAGAAAATTACTCGATCTGGTCAAAGAGGGATTTGTTCAAGGATGGGATGACCCAAGAATGCCAACAATTTGCGGACTTCGACGCAGGGGATATACCCCTGAATCGATACGGAATTTTGCGGAAACGATTGGAGTAGCCAAACGGGATAATGTGATCGATGTCAGTTTACTTGAATTTTGTATACGGGAGGATTTGAACAAACGTGCCAATCGGTTAATGGCCGTATTAAACCCTCTGAAAGTGATCATCGATAATTATCCAGATGACCTTGTTGAAGAAATGAATGCAACCAATAATCCTGAAGATGAATCCCGGGGAAAACGTAAAGTCCCTTTTTCGAAAACAATCTATATCGAGCAGGATGATTTTATGGAAACCCCACAGGGTAAGTTTTTCCGGCTCTCTCCCGGACGAGAAGTCCGCCTTAGATCTGCTTACATCATTAAATGCGAAAGTGTCGTTAAAGAACCTGAAACTGGCCGAATTCTTGAGATCCATTGTTCCTACGATCCAATGACGAAAAGTGGAATGGCAGAAAGCAACCGGAAAGTCAAAAGTACCTTGCACTGGGTTTCTGCAAAACATGCTGTTACTGCCGAAATACGTCTTTATGACCGCCTGTTTATAAAAGAAAATCCCGATGAGGTAGAAGAAGGGAAAACCTACAAAGATTATTTTAACACAAATTCTTTAAAAATTTGTTCAGCTCTGATCGAACCTGCCGTTATTTCAGCAAAAAACCTTGATAAATTTCAGTTTGAACGAATAGGATATTTTGCTGTAGACAAAGATACTACTCCGAAAAACCTAGTTTTCAACCGGGTGGTGCCCCTAAAAGATTCCTGGAACAAAAATGAAAAAAAGTGATAGAAGATAATTAACTTCTAAATTTTATAATTACCTTTGCAAACAATTGTCCGATGGTGTAATTGGCAACACAACTGACTCTGGATCAGTAGAGTCCAGGTTCGAACCCTGGTCGGACAACTTAATAATAAAGTCTTGTAAGAAAACAACTTACAGGGCTTTTTTTATGAGTTGATTTTTTCTAAGCCGGAGTGGATTCTTGATAGAAACTCTTCTTTCCCCAAAACCGCAGCTAAATCCATCATTCCAGGGCCCTGATTGGACCCCACTACCAGTAACCGGAGTGGATTCATCAATTGGCCCATCTTTACCTGTTTCAAGTTGGTAAATTCTACTATCAGATCATGAAGCGCTTCTTTGTTAAAATCATCCATTCTAACCACTTCCTGAATAAAATCCGATACCAGTTCTTTGGTTGATGATTGCCAGATTTTTTTCCGAACCTGATCATCATAAGTCTTTGGAGGTTGAAAGAAAAACCAAGATTGTTGCCAAAGATCAGATATGAAATTAATTCGTTCTCTGATCAAGGGAATAACCTGTAATACCTTTTCCTCTTTTGCGTTTATTCCGTTGTGGTTAAGCTGGATTAATAAATAATCCAACAGTTCCTTATCGGGTTTGTGTGATAAATATTGATGATTGAACCATCTTGCTTTTTCAGGATCAAATTTAGAGCCATGTTTCCCAATCCTTTCAATAGAGAAGGCTGAAATCAATTCATCCATGCTAAACAATTCCTGTTCCGTACCCGGATTCCACCCCAATAATGCCAGCATATTGATGAAAGCTTCAGGCAAATATCCCTCTTCTCTGTATCCACGAAAAACATCCCTCGAAACAGGGTCTTCCCAGGCAATCGGAAATACCGGGAACCCCAGTCGGTCTCCGTCGCGCTTGCTAAGCTTTCCATTTCCATCGGGTTTTAGTATCAACGGAAGATGTGCAAATTGTGGCATCGATAATTCCCAGCCCAAAAAACGATAGAGCAATAAATGTAATGGTGCAGACGGTAACCACTCTTCACCCCGGATAACATGCGTAATTTTCATCAAATAATCATCTACTACATTTGCAAGATGGTAGGTTGGCAATCCATCGGATTTAAATAGCACCTTATCGTCCAGATTTTCAGTATTAACCTTTACTTCTCCCCGAATCAGATCATGAAAAGAAATCTCTTCGTTTTCTGGAATACGGATCCGGATAACATACGGAACCTTATTTTCCAGAAGTTCCTTTACCTCTTTAGAAGGAAGACTTAAACTGTTTTTCATCCGGTTCCGGGAAGAATAGTTGTATTGAAACAAACCTGATCCTACTTTCTGGAACTCATTTCTTACCTGTTCCAATTCAGCGGGTGTGTCAAATGCATAATATGCATGACCACTAGTTATAAGTATTTGGATGTATTCACGGTAAATTTCCGATCGTTCAGATTGCCGGTAAGGAGCATACGGTCCTCCTGATTGAACGCCCTCGTCGAACTCAATCCCGCACCAATGAAGCGATTCAATAATATATTGCTCTGCTCCTTCAACGAAACGCTGTTGGTCTGTATCTTCAATCCGTAAAATGCATACACCCCTTTGCTGACGCGCAAAAAGATAATTATACAAAGCGGTTCTCACACCCCCCAAATGCAATGGGCCGGTAGGACTGGGCGCGAAACGTACCCGGACAGGTTTAACAGTTGTCATAATCAGCATTTTTGAGGATGCAAATTTAAGCTATTCTCCCAACTCCTTGAGAAACACGGTCAGGATATTCGTACTTTTGCAACAGATTATCCGTTAATTTTAACCCGGGTTACAGTCAATGCCCGTACATTATGCCGAACGATCATATCCTACTCCGGAAACTTGACCGGTTTATTCGAAAATATTATAAAAACCAACTAATTCGTGGCGGACTTTTTCTCATAACATTTCTTGGAGCAGCCTATCTTTTATTGATTGGCCTTGAACTTCTGTTTCATTTTAATCAACTGATCCGGGGAATTTTATTTTTTTCTTACCTTATATCTTCGCTCTTCTTTTTCACCCTATTTATTTTGGTCCCAGCCTTCCGGTTGTTGAAGATTGGTAAAATTATCTCTTACGAGCAAGCCGCAACAATTATCGGAAGTCATTTTATCGAAATTCAGGATAAACTCCTAAACACCTTGCAACTAATCAACCTTCAAAAAGAAACATCTACCCCGACCGATTTGTTAGTTGCTGGAATTGACCAGAAAATAGAAGCGTTAAAGGTATTTAGTTTCACCTCTGTAATTAACATTAAAAAGAATCTTCACTATCTCCGATATCTTTTAATTCCGATCGTAGTTCTTATTTTACTTTCATTCTTTTCTCCACATTCCATATCTGATCCTACACAAAGAATAATACGCTTTAACCAGCATTTTGAAAAACCACTTCCCTTTCAGATTGTAATTCTTAATAAAAATCTGATAGCTATGCAACAGGAGGACTTCGAGCTTGATCTGAAGATAACAGGTGATGAAATTCCGGCGGAAGTTTTTTTACAAACAGGAGGTGTCTCTTATAAAATGCAGAAAAACAAAGGATTCCATTACTCTTTTCTTTTTAGATCTTTACAATCAGACATTTCGTTTAAAATATCTGCGGAAAACTATACTTCAGATCTATTAATATTGAAGGTTTATCCAAAACCAATCATTTTAAATTTTGAAATCAACATTTCTTATCCATCATATACCCATAAATCTAAAGAAATAATTGAAAACACAGGAGATCTTATTGTACCCGAAGGATCTACTATTGAATGGAATTTTTATACAAAAGACGTAAAGGAGATAAATCTACATTTTTTAAAAAGAAAAATCAACCTAAGAAAAACTGCAGGTAACAAATTTAGTTATTCTGGAATATTTATGGAATCGACACAATACTCCGTTATTCCTGTAAATCCATATATTTATAAAGCAGATTCTCTGGTTTATAGTTTAACAGTACTCGCCGATGCATTTCCATCCATCTTTGTGACGGAAGCTGTTGATTCTACCTTGAATTCCATACTTTTTTTTAACGGAACCATCAAAGATGATTATGGCTTTTCTAAGTTATTATTTAACTATAAAATAATTAGCAATGAAGATTCTATTAAGAATAAATTTAAGATCTCCTATATTCCAATAGAAAATGCCATCAATAATCAAAATTTCTATTATTCACTAAATCTGGATACGATTCGGTTAAAACCGGGCCAACAAATAGAATACTTTTTTGAAGTATTTGATAATGACGGAATAAACGGGCCAAAATCAAATAAATCAGAAATACGGAAAATGAGTGTGCCGACCCTGAAAGAAATCGAAAACCAAACCTTGTCCAATGAAAAGAAAGCAGAAAATGATTTGGGAAAAAGCATTGATGATACTAAGAATATAAAAAAAACAATGGAGGAGCTGAATCGGAAGATGGTTGAGCAGAATACCATCTCTTGGCAAGATAAAAAGAAGATAGAAAGCCTCATTCAGGAAAATGAACAGATCTCCAGGCGGATAGAACAAATCAAAAACATGAATTTGAACAATATAGAGAATGAAAAAAAATATTTGGAAACAAATGAACGGATCATTGAAAAACAAAGGGAATTAAACAACTTATTAGATAAAACCCTATCGGAGGAGATGAAGAAGCTAATGCAGGAAATGAAGGATCTTCTTAACCAATTGGATAAAAATAAATTAGGTGAATTATTGGAAAAATTGAAATTCTCGAATCGGGATTTGGAGAATCAATTAGACAGGAACCTGGAACTTTTTAAACAAATTGAATTCGACAGAAAATTAGATGCTTTGGTTAATGAAGTAAAAAGAAATGCAGAAATGCAGGAAAAATTAGCTTCTGAAACGAATGAAATGAAAAAGCCATCGGAATACCTTATTAAAGAACAAAAAGAGATAAACAAAAAAGCGGACTCTATCAATCAATCGTTAGATCAATTGACCAAGGATAGTGAAAAGATTGAAACCAAGCCCGATCTAAGTCATGCTTCTAAAATAGCAGACAGCATTTCAAAAACTTTGAAAAATGTAGATAATCAATTACACGGAAAAACACCCAAGAATGCTTCAAAAGATCAAAAAAAAGCCGCTCAACAAATGAAAGAATTGGCTCAGAATATGGAGGATGCAAAAGATGAAGAAGAAAATGATCAACTTCAGGAAGATGCATCTTATGTAAGAATGATTTTAGAGAATTTAGTTCGACTATCGTTTGAGCAAGAAGATTTGATTAGTAATACCAGAAAGATCGTTCGTAATGATCCCAGATATTCTGAAATTATGAGCAAACAAAAAGAAATGAAAGATAAATTGAAAGGAGTGGAAGATTCTCTTAAAGCAATTGCTAGAAGGCAGATATTAATTCAGCCCATCATCGTACGGGAAACCTCAAGAATTAATCAAAATATTGAAGATGCTTTAAAAGATATGGAATCAAGAAATATTTCAAAAACCTTGATAAACCAGCAGATGGCTATGACTGCAATAAATAATCTTGCTTTATTACTTAATGAATCTCTGGAGAAAATGAATGAACAAATGAATATGAATATGAAAAGTAAAGGTGGACAAAAAACTTGCCAGAAACCGTCGAAACAAGGAGGTAAAGCATCTTTAAAAAACATGAAAGAGGTTCAGGAAAAAATAAGCAAGCAACTTGAAGATGTAAAACAGAGTATTGAAAGGATGAAGAATGAAAAAAATGGAATGAAAGGAGGGAAAAGTGCTTTAAATGAACAAGTTGCAAAATTAGCAGCTGCTCAGGAAGCATTGCGGAATGAATTGCAGCAATATCAAAGAAACCTTGAAGATCAAGGAATTAAAGATAATGGGACAATAAAACAGACCATTAAAGATATGGAAAACAATGAAACAGATCTACTATATAAACAAATTAGCCAGGAATCAATTTTTCGCCAACAAAAAATTCTTTCGAGAATGTTAGTGTCAGAAAAAGCAGAACAATTAAGGGATAGGGAAGAACAACGACAATCAACTGAAGCAAAAAATCAAATATTTAGTAACCCTTTGTTCGATTTTAAGTATAAAGCTAATAGTAGAAAAGATCGAGAATTGCTTTATCTAACATTGCCTTCTCTGACACCTTTTTACAGAAATAAAGTTAGTAGCTACATTGTTAAAATAGAACAAAATGAAAAATGATTATCGAAAACTGGTAATTAAAGGATCAAAAGAACTTTCCCGTTTGGAGCGGTTTGTTGAAGAGATTTGTGATTACTATAATATTAATAATGAATATTTTGGAAATGTTTTATTAGCTACAACTGAAGCGGCGAGTATTTTATTCTCCATTCATGAGGAACAAGTTGATGGCAGCATGACAATTTCTTTTGACCGCAATCCCAAAGGTTTAATGTTTAAGATTAGGTTAGGCAATAGATCAAAAGGAACAATGGAGAAAGAAGACGATGAATTAGACAAAGAAATTAAAAAGCATAAATTATCAAGAGAAATCTTTATTATTAAAGCATTATCAGACGAAATAACAATTTCGTTTAATGCGAAGAGTATAATTTTAGTGTTCTATGTTTCTAGTATGAATTATGAGAAATCATTAAAAAGAATTACGCAATTAAAAGAATATTGGAATAAACAGATTAGCTTAATAGAAAAGAAGAATGAATGATTTAATCAATTTTTTTTCAGAGGAAATTGAGTTTACCCTGAAAAATAAGAGAAAAACTCGTGAATGGATAAAGCAAGTAATTGAAAAAGAGGATTATATATGTGGATCTGTCAATATAATTTTCTGTAGTGATAAATTTCTATTAAAGCTCAACAAGAAATATTTAAATCGTAATACCTTAACTGATGTAATTACCTTTCCAATGGCAGAAGATGAAACGGTTGTTAGTGGAGATATTTTTATCAGCAAGGAAAGAGTATTCGAAAACGCCAAGAGTCTTCTGGTCAAGCCATCCTTGGAAATGCTCAGGGTAGTTATCCACGGCATCCTTCATCTATTAGGATATTGTGATAGTTCAGATGAGGAGAAGAAAGTTATGAGAAGGAAAGAAGATTTTTATCTTAAAGAAATCATTAATTAATTGTTCAGGGAACTATTCGTTTCACGTGGAACATTGAGAATAAAAGATGAATAAATACGATATTATAGTCGTAGGGGCTGGTCATGCTGGATGTGAAGCGGCAGCTGTTGCAGGCAATTTGGGATCAAAAGTTCTTTTGATAACAATGAATATGCTTAATATGGCTCAAATGTCTTGTAATCCATCTATGGGCGGAATTGCAAAGGGGCAGATCGTTCGGGAAATAGATGCGATGGGGGGATATTCTGGAATTATTACTGACACTACCATGATCCAATTCAGAATGTTAAACCGATCTAAAGGTCCTGCGATGTGGAGTCCAAGGTCGCAAAACGATCGTGTTCAATTTTCTTTTGCCTGGAGAAAACAGTTAGAGGAGAATAAAAATATTGATTTCTGGCAAGATTCGGTTGTTGATATTATAGTAAAAAATGGGAATGTTAAAGGAGTTAAAACCGGGATGGGTATAATCTTTAACTCAAAAGCTGTAATATTGGCAAATGGTACTTTTTTAAATGGAATAATTTACATTGGAGAACAGCATTTTTCTGGAGGAAGAATAGGAGAGGGTGCAGAAAGAAATCTTACAGAAAAACTTATAAATTTTGGATTTGTTTCAAACAGGATGAAAACTGGAACTCCGGCTAGGGTAGATGGGCGAAGTCTGGATTTTACAAAGATGGAAGAGCAAAAGGGCGATGAAAATCCAGGCAAATTTTCATATACAGAAACAAAAAAGTTAGATATCCAGAAAAGCTGTTATTTAACTTACACAAGTAGTGAAGTTCATGATATTTTAAGAACCGGATTTGATAAATCCCCGATGTTTTCTGGAAGAATAAAAGGTAGGGGCCCTAGATATTGTCCTTCAATAGAGGATAAAATTGACCGTTTTGAAAATAAGGAAAGACATCAGCTTTTTATTGAACCTGAGGGGTGGAATACCGTTGAATATTATGTAAATGGATTTTCTTCCTCATTACCTGAAGAGATTCAATTTAAAGCTCTTAGAAAAGTCAAAGGTTTTAAAAAGGCCAAATTTTTTAGACCTGGATATGCTATTGAATATGATTATTTTCCTCCTTCACAATTGAAAATGACCTTGGAAACAAGAATTATTGAAAATTTGTATTTTGCGGGTCAGATTAATGGTACTACTGGATATGAAGAAGCAGCTGGACAGGGATTCATGGCTGGAATTAATGCTCATTTAAAGATAAGAAATGAAAGTGATTTTATCCTAAAAAGGTCGGAAGCCTATATTGGCGTACTTATAGATGATTTGGTTACAAAAGGAACTGAAGAGCCTTACCGTATGTTTACATCAAGGGCCGAATATCGACTTTTATTACGTCAGGATAATGCCGATTTTCGTTTAACTCCAAAAAGTTACAAAATTGGATTAGCTTCTCATGAAAGATATATAAAGGTTGAAGATAAATATAAAAAAGTATCCGATTTTATTGATTTTTTAAAGACTAAAGCACTAATCCCTAATGAAATAAATCAATTTCTTGAGGATAAAGACACGAACAAAATTACCCAAAAGCAAAAGGCTTTTACCCTGCTACTGCGTCCTCAAATCTTGATCAAAGAGATGGTGGCAGCAGTTGGTTCAATATCTGAATATGCAATTTCTCACCAATGTTTAAATGACGAGATTCTTGAAGAGGTTGAGCTACAGATAAAATATGAAAATTATATACAAAAGGAACAGGAATTGGCTGATAAATTATCGAATCTCGAAAATATGCCACTGAATGAAAATTTTGACTATTCAAAAATTTCATCTCTTTCGATTGAAGCCAAAGAAAAACTTTCAAAAGTAAAGCCCCGAACCATAGGTCAAGCTGCACGGATTAGTGGCGTTTCTCCTTCTGATATCTCGGTCTTAATTGTTTTTTTAGGGAGGTGATGTTCCACGTGAAACGGAAATAAAATATGGAAGATCTTAAAAATTGTCCCCTTTGCGGGGGTAAAAAATTTTCACTATTTCTTAAAGTTACCGACTCTTTTTTATCCCAAGAGGAGTTTTCTATTTTACAATGTGATTTCTGCGAGCTTAAATTTGTAAATCCGAGACCTACTCGGGAAGAAATCGGAAATTATTACTTATCCGATGATTATATTTCACATGATTCAGATAAAAAAGATCTATTATCTAATGTATACCGGTTGGCCAGAAAATTTGCAATCCGGAAAAAATATGGAATCATTAAAAAAGAAAATAGCCCAAAGAGGCTTCTTGATATCGGTTGTGGCACTGGAGAGTTCTTGAAATATTGCCAAGAGCAAGGTTTGGATGTGTTTGGATATGAACCAAATATAAAAGCAAGATACCATGCAATTTTAAAGAATAAATTGGACATTAAGGAATCACTTACTGATTTTAAATCAATGGCAGGTTCTTTTCAATGTGTTACGATGTGGCATGTATTAGAACATGTTCATGATTTGACAGAAACCTTAGAATCAGTAAAAAAATTACTTACTCCCGAAGGATTATTGGTAATCGCGGTTCCCAATTGTAATTCTTGGGATGCCCGATATTATAAACAATTCTGGGCCGCTTATGACGTTCCGAGGCATCTTTTTCATTTCACGGAACAATCGATGAAACAATTAGCACAGAAAAGCAATTTTGAAATATCCCAAATTTTACCGCAAAAATTGGATTCGTATTATGTTTCAATGTTAAGTGAAAAATATTGCACCGGGCGTTCCAATTATTTTAATGCTTTTTTGAGAGGCCTTACTTCGAATTTTGAAGCAAAAAACCCAAATTTTAGACATTCAAGCTTGATTTATCTCCTGCGGCAAAAAATTGCTTAATTTGAAAGACCCTGTGCAACGATCGTTCTAAATGGATATAAATGGTCAATTAGATCAAAATAATCAATTGTAGGTGCCCGGAAGGGGCTGTTATTATTTGATTAAAAGTCAATAACTTGACAGATTTTAAGAACAGTTTTTTAAAAAAGTGGGGAATTGGGTATTTAATTCTGGTAATTTTTTTTACTGGATTAATATATGTTTTACAAGTACATATAAGAAAACAGCAGGATCTCATTTTATCAGCCCAGCAAATTCAGAAACAAATAATAAGAATAGAAAGAGAAACAAAAGTGCAACTCAAGCAATTTTGTGCAGAATTTGATTCTACAAAATTAATTCCTGGAATTACATCAGATTTTTACAGAAGCAAAACTCGTGAGAATGAAGAATTGATTATTTTCATTTATCATAGGGATTCCCTTGTTTTTTGGAATAGTAATAAAATTCCTTTGCCAGAAAATTTTACAAAGGAGTTTAAGAAACAAGTTTTTGTTATAAAAACACAAAATGGGTGGTATCATTTTGAAATCAACCGCTTTGGCTCTTTTACAGGGATAGGGTGTTTTCTAATAAAACACGAGTATCCATTTGAAAATGATTATCTTACTAATCAATTTTCGGACAAGATAAATATTCCTTCGTACTTTTTACTTTCCACGACCCGCAATGGAGTTGCAGTAAATTCCCAAACCGGTGCTTTTTTATTCTCAGTAAATATTGACAAATCAAAATTGCCAGGGTCAAATGAAAATCCAATTTTGGCTTTTCTATTTTTTTTAGCAGGATCGATTTTTTTATTGTTATTTCTGTATCAGGTTAATCAGAATATTTCGTGGTTAAATAACCGAAAATGGTTGTTGTTACTGGTTTTTTGTTTGGAAGCCGGATTTTTGAGGTTTTTTCAATATTCCTGGAAATTTCCCACCGTGCTTTACACCTCTGATCTTTTTGCACCTGTGTGGTATGCCTCTTCGGCTATCATTCCTTCCTTAGGAGATTTTGTGATAAATGTATTTCTGTTATCGGTAGTAGCCTTAGCATTTTACCAGAATCAGCATGCCATCCACATGACCAGGCGGAGGTGTATTAAAAACAATTATATTCCTGTTGCCGCGACAATAGTATTGCTTTACCTCTCCATCTTTGTGATCATATATTTAATCAACAATTTGATTATCAATTCATCACTTCCACTTAATTTGCAGAATATCGGGGCCCTAAATTCTCAAAGTGGATATGGGTTTTTTATTCTTTGCGGATTGTTGCTTTCATACTGGTTATTTTCGGTCGCCATTTTATCAATTCTTTTTCCTCATCAAAATGGGGTGAAAGAAGCCATAGTTGGATATGTAATTGGCCTGCTTTTCTGTTTTCTTTTTATAGTCATCGTTGGTTGGGAAGAAAATATTACCGGATTGTTATTTTTTATAGTCTATTCGGCTTTTCTTTTCTTTTCTTGGACACAAAAACGATCTGTTAATTCTCTTCAAAGTACGCTGTTTTTTCTTTGCTTTTTCTCGGTTTTTACAACATATATTCTGAATAATTCATATCAAAATAAAGAACAGGAAAAACGCAAACTTTTTGCCGTGAAATTGGCTTCTCATCGGGATCCACTCACAGAGGCTTTGTTTGAACAAATGGACCGAAAATTGCTTTCTGACTCGGTAATTCTTAATGTGCTAAGACAGGGATCCGACATTACAGGAAATAAACTGGATTATTTGGAAAAACATTTATCAACAAAATATTTTCAGAATTATTGGACAAAATTTAACCTGCAGGTTACCGTATGTGATGAGATGAAAAATTTACAAGTTCAGCCACAAGGATATTTGATTAATTGCCATGAATATTTTAAGGAACTGATTAGGAACAGTGGGGAATCAACAGCTTCCCCCTATCTTTTTTTCATGGATTATGGGTTTGGGACTGAAAACTATATTGTGGTAATTCCGGGAAATGATTTGAATGATAATTCGGTCGCGGGTGTTACGTTGTATATCGAATTAAGCTCCAAGACGGCATTCAAAGATCTTGGATATCCTGAGCTTTTAATCGACAAATCGCGTATTTCTCCTCCTGATCTTTCCGAGTATTCTTATGGTGTATTTGAACAAGGGAAATTGATACACAGTGTAGGAAGTTATAATTACCGTCTGGAACTTAATCCGTATCTTATTCATAAATCATTGTTGTTTTTTACCTACGACCACTACGACCATTATTATTACCGAATCAATAATGCCACGGTTTTGTTGATCAGTAAAAAACAAACATCCTTTTTTTCGAAAATCGCCCCTTTTCCTTATCTTTTTATTTTATTTTCCATTGTAACATTGATAATTACCGGAATTATCAAAAGAAGATATCTTTTTCAATTCTCTCCGGGTAGTTTAAGGGAACGCTTGCAACTTACCATGATCGGTATTTTACTTCTGACTTTCTTAGTGATCGGCGTTGTCTTAATCAGCAATATCATCAGCATCAATAAAAAGAAAAATGAAAATAGCTTACAGGAAAAATCTTTTTCAGTCTTGGTTGAGATTCAGCATAAATATGGAGGGCTATCTGGGTGGCAAGCACGAACCAAGGAAGATTTAAATGATTTTTTTGTCAAGCTTTCAAATGTATTTTTTACGGATATAAATTTTTATGATCCATCCGGAATACTTATCGCTTCCAGCCGTCCACAGGTTTTTGAACAGGGGCTTCTATCCCATTTGATGAATGCCGACGCATACAAAAAGCTGAATGCAGAAAAACGTTCCATGTTAATGCACGAGGAGACCATTGGAACGCTTCATTACAGTTCTGCTTATCTCCCCTTTTTGAATGAAAAAAATCAATTATTAGGATATGTTAATTTACCTTATTTTTCGAGGCAGGATGAATTGAAAAAGGAAATTTCTTCCACCCTGGTGACTTTCACAAACATTTATATTTTACTCATCTTACTTGGTGTTGTGGTGGGTTGGGGCCTTTCAAAATATATAACTTCACCATTGGCAATGCTGGCTATTACCATGTCGCGATTGCGTTTGGGGAAGAATAATGAAAAGATCACCTGGAAGAAGGATGATGAAATCGGTCAATTGGTAAAAGAGTATAATCGAATGGTTGAAGCGTTAAGCGAAAGTGCAGAACGGTTGGCCCAGTCGGAACGTGAAAGCGCTTGGCGGGAAATGGCAAAACAGGTTGCACATGAAATAAAAAACCCGTTAACTCCAATGAAACTCAATATTCAATATTTACAGAAAGCCTGGCTCGATAAGGCTCCTGACTGGGATCTGAGATTGAGTCAGTTTTCGAAAATATTGATTGAGCAGATTGATACTTTATCGAACATTGCCTCTGAGTTTTCGGATTTTGCACAAATGCCACGGGTCGTTCCAGAAAAAATTGATCTTGAAAAGCTAATTCCATTCGTAATTGCACAATATGAACTTAGTATATCAGTTGAATTTTCATTTTCAGTAATTTCCGGTCATCCTATTGTTCTTGCGGATAAAAAGCAAATGATCAGAGTTTTTACAAACCTGATCAATAATTCAATCCAAGCTATCGGGGATCATTCTTTGGGTAAAATTGCCCTTACCGTTCAGCAGAGGAACAGTCATGTAATAATTCAGATTAAAGACAATGGCCGGGGAATTCCGGAAAATCAAACCAATCTGATTTTTGAACCAAATTTTTCAACCAAAACAGGAGGAATGGGTTTGGGGCTGGCAATTGTTAAAGGAATTATTGAGAATATGAATGGAGAAATAGATTTTATGTCGAAAGAAAACATTGGAACAACATTTACCATTAAATTGCCTTATTATGTTGAAAAAGAAAAAGATTAATACATTCCATGCAATCAAATGCTGTATTGTTATTGCAATGAGCATGATGTTTGTCCTTACCGGGTGCCATCGGGAAACTCCCCATGAACTTTATCATACATTCGAAAAACAGGTCTGGCCCCGGTTTGACAAGGTGAATTTTGAAATTCCCATTAAAACCGACAACAAGTCATATGATATTGTACTTTTTGCATATTTCACAAATGATTTTCCGTATGAATTGCTTGACGTAAATATGATCATGAACACCCCTTCGGGCGAAGAACGTATTAATTCCTTCCAAATGAAGGTCAAAAACAAGGCAGGTACATTTGTAATTCCTCACGAAAAAGATTCTTACAGAGGGGATATTTTGCTGAAAAAAGAGCTCTTTTTTTCAAAAGCAGGGATCCTTCATATAGAATTGGAAAATCTTATCCCAAGAATGCAGGCGGAAGGCATTTTAGGGGTTGGAATTCGATTAATACCATTGGGAAAGTAATTTTACAGCTTCTTTTTTATCCTGTCGAATTTGTCGGGTAAGGTCGTTTTGTGAGTCGAATTTTTTTTCATCGCGTATCCTGTCAACAAAACTAAGTGTAAGGGTTTTTCCATATAAATTTCCATTAAAATCTAAGATGTTGACCTCTATGCCTATATTTCTACCATTAAAAGTGGGTCTGGTACCAATATTGACTAATCCCGGATAGCTATTTCCTGTAAAAGTTACGATTACCGCGTATACTCCATACCCAATTTGTAATGGGGTGTTTGGAGGCATTTTAAGGTTAGCTGTCGGGAATCCAAGTTTGCGGCCCAAATGATTACCATGAATAACGACTCCGTGTATTTGATATTGAAACCCAAGTAACTCGTTAACTTTATGAATATTTCCTTGAGCCAGAAAAGAATTTATGAGGTTTAAATGATTATTAGAATTTTGCATCATGTGTCAAAGACTACAATAAAGAGGTTGCAATCAGTCGTAACTGGTTTAAAATCCGATACTATTCATATAGTTGATTCCAGATTGAAGCATATCGTGAGTGTATAGATAATTGTGAACACCCATGCTGCGGTCAGCGTCGACCATCATAAAGTTCCAGTAAACAGCCAATTGCTTTTGTTTGTAAAATTTAACATTTAAAAGCATGGTGTTGGTGTCAAGCATATTAGCTACAGCTAATTTTACTTTCAGGTTATTATAAAGTACTTTAATTTCGGTTTGTTTACCGTTGACATCGAACGATGTGGCACCCGCGTGACACTGCTTACAGGCAGTGATATTGTTGCCAACTTTAGCATTATTCATTCGTAATGTGTGACCACCAACATAATTTCCCTGTGCTACTGCCTGGTGGCATGTGGTGCAGGAGGCGGTGTCTTTATGATCAGTTGATCTAAAAGGAGCGGTGCCGATTTCAAAAGCACCTTTACCGGCAAGTATCAGGCTTTGGGTTCCGTGATGAGGCCCCCAGAGGTTGGTAAAAGGTTCCAAGGTGTCGTCCATACTGGTTGGATTGGATAATTTTGGAAAAGCAGGCATGGCTTGATGGCAACGTCCGCAAAGATTGGAACTGCCGCCATTGGTAGCCAGATCAATGATAATAGTAGAGTCGTAAAAGGCTCTGAAGGGTGCTGTTGTTGTCAAAGCCCAATCTTTACTTGAATAAGATTTATGAATTTGGTGGCAGGTACGACAATTCACAGGCGCTGCATCGTTATACGGAGCTGCAGTTTTAAAAGCGCCGGTGGAAAGGCATTCTATGAAACCCTGGCTTGTATGGCAGGGAGCACATTCGACCTGTTTCCCTTCAAAAACAGTACTTCCCGTAACATGTTGTGAGGCATTGTATTGAAAAATCTTGGTAACTAAAGAATCGCTCCAATTGTGGCATTGGACACAATTGGAATTTGCATCTTTCCCATTATTTCCAGTGGGGCCAGCAGGACCCTGAGGGCCTTCCTTGGTACAAGCTGTTAAGATCAATACTGCCACAGAAATCATCGTTGCCGCAGTAAAAATGAATCTTGGTAATTCTTTCATGTTCTTACAGTATTTATTAATACGCTAAGTGCCGGTTACAAGTAAGGCAAATATTCTCAGTAACAAAAATAACAAGAATAACTTCGGAATTTTTAATAAACGGAGGGATTACACTAATTTTTTCGAAAGCAGATAAGAGGCAATTTGTACAGCGTTTGTAGCGGCTCCTTTTCGTAAATTATCAGCCACAATAAAAAGATTTACGGTTTTGGGCTGAGATTCATCACGCCGGATGCGCCCGACAAAAACATCGTCTTTACCCCTTGCTTCTAATGGCATAGGATAAATATTGTTTTGGATGTCATCTTGCACAATGATCCCGGGCATCGTTTCCAGGAGTTGCCGTATTTCTCCAAGATCAAATTCATTTTCGAATTCCACATTAACAGCTTCCGAATGGCCGCCAATAACAGGCACTCTGACGATAGTCGCTGTTACCCGAATAGTTTCATCATTTAAAATTTTCCGGGTTTCATGTAATAGTTTCATTTCTTCAGAGGTATAGCCATTTTCAAGAAAAGTACCTCCATGTGGGAAAAGGTTTAAATCAATACGGTAGGGATATGCCATTTCTCCTATGATTCCCATACGTTCATTTTCAAGTTGGTGAAGTGCTTTGGCCCCGGTACCGGTAACTGATTGGTAAGTAGCAACTACAATTCGCCGAATGTGGTATTTCCAGTGTAGAGGAGCAAGAGCCAGCACCATTTGAATTGTTGAACAGTTGGGATTGGCAATGATTTTATGGGTATTATTCAGGATGTTGGCATTGATTTCTGGCACGATGAGCGGAATTTCTTTATCCATCCGCCAGGCGGATGAGTTATCGATAACGGTTATCCCTGCGGCAGCATATTGTGGTGCCCATTCTTTGGAAACCGTTCCGCCGGCTGAAAAAATTGCAATTTCCGGATGTCCTGCAATAGCACACTGATGGTCGATCACAGCATATTCCGATCCATTGAAAGTGATGGATTTTCCTATCGATTTACTGGATGCTACCGGAAAAAGACGATCAGGAATTATGCGATGTTCTTCAAGAACTTTGAAAATTTCTCTTCCAACGAGCCCTGTTGCCCCGACAATAGCGAGTTTCATGATCAGAAATTTTCAGCAAAGGTAGAAGAAAAATATTAAAATTTATCTCCCCACGTATTACCTTTTCTTATGTTAACGGATTAAGCAGAAAACCAACAATTATGAAATTCTATTATCTGCTTTTTTGTCTGTTCCCGTTTTTCTCTTTTTCCCAGACGATGGATGATTTTTCAGATGGCAATTTTACAAAAAACCCTTCATGGATTGGAGATACTGCTACTTTTGAAGTGAATATTTCCAAACAGTTACACTTGTGTGGGGCAGGTAGCGATACGTCTATTCTTTTCACACGGATCAATCCTTCTGCTAAAATGGAATGGAATTTCTGGTTGAAATTATCATTCAACACATCGGCAAATAATCATGCCAGAATTTATTTCGCAACGGATACAACTGACATACAACATTCTAATGGGTATTATCTCCAGGTTGGTGGAACAGATGACAGTTTATTTATTATCAGGCAACTGGGAGGAGCAATTGAAAAACTATACCGGGTCAAAACTTACAAAACGCTTCATACGACAAATTCACTCAGGTTTAAAATTACGCAGGAATTTGGGATTTGGGAAGTCATGATAGATACTGTAGGAGGATATAATTTTTCTCTTGATGGTATGTTTAAGGAAAATTCATTATCTGGTCTTTGTTGGTTTGGCATTTTTTGCCGGTACACATCCAGCAATGCCACAAAATTTTATTTTGATGATTTTTATGCAGGTCCGGTAATCTATGATACTACTCCACCTGTCCTTAGCAGCGTTGAGTTTATTAATCAAAAACAAATCAAGTTGACTTTTTCCGAGGGCCTTCAACGCGGAAGTGCTGAGGATATCGCTCATTATCCCTGTGGTGCACACCATATAATCCCTGATTCCGCAAGAATGGGGCTTCAATATCCCACAGAAGTAATTCTTTACTATTCTGATCTTTTCATTGAAGCGCATTTTGATACACTTTTTCTTCACGGGATCATGGATTTAGCAGGTAATTTCCTTTCCGATTCAGCTGTTGTTGTGTCTTATTATAGGGTCAAGGCCAGGGATATTTTAATCCATGAAATCCTGGCAGATCCTGAACCCTCTGCTGGATTACCAGAAGGAGAATTTGTGGAATTGTACAATCAGACTATATTTCCGGTCAATCTTAAAGACTGGAGTATTATTTTTGGCGGATCCATCCGAGTTTTCCCTTCAGTTGTGATTCAGCCCAGAGGATTTCTTTTGATAGTTAAAGACACCTCTTTTTCCCGTTTTGCTTCTTGTGTTACAATGTTCACATCATCATCATCTTTATCGAACGAAGGGACCACTTTGATATTAAAGGATTCGCAACAACGGGTGATCCATACCGTCACCTATAGTCGGGATTGGTATAGGGGTTCTTTTAAAGAAAATGGAGGTTGGTCGCTGGAAATGATCGACGAATCAAATCCCTGTGGTTGTGCTGAAAACTGGGATGCGTCTCGCGGAACCGATGGTGGAACTCCAGGTAATATAAATTCGATTCAGGGTTTAAATACAGACCTTTCGGCCCCGTTTGCTGTCAAGGCAAATATTTTGAATCCTCATCTTGTTCAAGTTTATTTTTCTGAAACAATTGACACGACCGTACTTTTTCCGGGGCATTTTAAAATAGAACCTGGCTCTATCATTCCGGAAAATATAATTGGTATTGCACCCCAGTATAGATCTTTCAAACTGTATGTAAAGGAACCATTTCAAAAAGGATTGACCTACACTTTGTCCTCATCAAAAGCAATAAGAGATTGTGTGGGAAATCATCTTGATTCAAATAAAATAATCCGATTTGCCATTCCAGATTCAATTCAAAAATCTGATATTGTTATCAATGAAGTATTATCACATCCCGAACCAGATGGCTCCCGGTTTATAGAATTGTTTAATCGGTCGGCTAAGGTGATCGATTTGCAGGAGTTGGTAATATCGAATCTTGATACACTTCAAGGATTGTTACCAGGAGCCAAGCAACTACTCCAGGAAGGTCATTTACTCTTTCCCGGTGATTATCTTGTATTGACCAACAATCCCAATGATATCAGCGACAGGTATTATACTCCTTTCCCTGCTTTTCTGGTCACCATGGAGGGTTTTCCGGTTTTTGGAGAGGACAGCGGAAATGTTATTCTTGCCAGGAAAGATAACTTATTGATCATAGATAAAATGCATTATAATGAAAGGATGCATTATCCTTTATTAGTGACACAAGAAGGAGTTTCGTTGGAACGATTCAATGCGGACCAACCCTCAATGGCCCCGGATAATTGGCATTCGGCGGCTGAAACAGCTGGATTTGCAACACCGGGGTATCAGAATTCCCACCGGTTAGAATTTCTTCAAGATCCGGGGGAAATCACGCTCGTCCCGGATGTTTTTTCACCGGATAATGATGGGAAAGATGATTATCTCAATATTGTTTTCAATATTCCAGAAACTGATTGTGCTGCAACTATTGTAATCTATGATAGTCATGGACGTTTGGTACTTGAGCTGGTTAACAATATTTTACTTGCCAATCATCAAACCTTCACTTGGGATGGAATGACCCATGACCGAATCAAAGCTCCAATTGGATATTATGTATTATTTATCGAAATTATCAAACCCAACGGTATTGTAATTCATAAAAAGCTTACAACGGTTTTAGGAGGCCATTTCTAAATTACTGCAGTGGCAAGACAGGCAACGCTGATCTTTATTCCAGGAATATTCTGAAGATTCTGGATACACGACTCCAACGTAGCACCGGTTGTAACAACATCATCAACTAGTAATATATGTTTCCCCTCCAACGATAAAGGATCAAGCACAGTAAAAATTTCATGGACATTCATTACCCGATCGAAACGCGACTTATGGGTTTGGGTTTCTGTTGCTTTAATACGTATTAACTGGTGTTTGTTTACAGGAATTTTCATGCTTTCAGACAGCCCCAGTGCAATTTGTTCGCTCTGATTATACCCTCTTTTCATCAGTTTTTTTTTATGCAAAGGAACAGGTATGATCTGATCGACAGTTTTAAAAAATGGTGATCTGATCAATTCCCGGCCATATTGGTTCCCGAGAAAAACCCCAATATCTTTTCTTCCTTTATATTTTAGTTGGTGAATCAGTCGTTGTACTTTATTTCCCTTATTAAAATAGAGATAAGCGGCTGCACTTTCAACATGGACTCTCCCTCGAAAGGTAATAGTGACAGGGTTTTCCTGATCTCTGTGAAAATTTGTCCGTGGCAAATGATAATCACACAAATGGCAGATGACCTCTTCGTTTTTCCAAAGACTATTTCCGCATCCTGCACAAATTCTCGGAAAAATTATCGAAATAAAATCTTTCATCCAATTCATATTTTTTATTGCTTAATCAGCAGAAATAGAAAAAAGTAATATCTCAATCAAGATATTTTTTAGTAGTTGTTCAACATTGCAAAAAATCTTGTACGTTTGATTCTTGTTTATTTTTATAGAATGAGCATTGTGCGATTGCTTGATATAAGTGATTTAACCGTTGATTTTATCAACGGAAATCAGAACCAAAGAGCGGTTGATCATATTTCTTTCGAACTTAATGAATCAGAAACACTGGCCGTGGTCGGGGAATCGGGGTCAGGGAAAACGGTAACAGCTTTAGCTATTTTAAGGTTAATTCCATCTCCTCCGGGGATTGTTTCCTCCGGATCTATTATCTATTATGGTTTGGATCGGAAAGAACATAACTTGGGAAATCTTACGGAAGTTGGAATTCAGGAACTCAGAGGGAAAGACATTTCCATGATTTTTCAGGAGCCGATGACCTCCTTGAACCCTGTCTTTACTTGTGGGGACCAGGTAATGGAAAGTTTGAAAATTCACCTTGGATATTCCAGAAAACAAGCCAGAAACAAAACGTTGGATTTATTTGACGAGGTAATGCTTCCACGGCCAAAGGATATTTTATCAGCATTTCCGCACCAATTATCGGGAGGTCAAAAGCAGAGGGTCATGATTGCCATGGCTATGGCTTGTGATCCCAGGATCTTGATTGCGGATGAACCCACAACGGCCCTGGATGTTTCGGTACAGAAGACCATCCTTGATTTGATGAAAAAATTACAAGCAACAAGGAAAATGAGTATCCTTTTTATAACCCATGATTTAAATCTTGTTTCAGGTTTTGCCGACAGGGCATTGGTCATGTATAAAGGAAAAATCGTTGAACAAAATACCATTTCTTCCATTTTCCGTTCACCTCAGCATTTGTATACTCGCGGACTGATCGCATGCCGTCCGCCTCTTCATGAAAGGCTCAAACGATTACCTACCATTGACAGTTTTATGCAAGGAGATTCAACATTTAAGCCGTCAGTGGTTTCAACGAATGAACGCATTATCAATCATCAAAGACTTTTTGCTCAAGATCCCTTGCTCATAGTTGAACATCTCACAAAAGAATTTCCAGGGACAGAAAGTTTTTTTAGCCGGAAAAAAGAATCAATCAAAGCTGTTGATAGAACCAGTTTTTATGTTTATCCGGGAGAAACCCTAGGCATTGTAGGTGAATCCGGAAGCGGGAAGACCACCCTTGCAAGAGTTTTACTGGAACTGATCCCGGCTTCGGAAGGGAGAATTTTATATAAGGGGCAGGACATCACCAAATTAACATCTGGAATTCTTAGAAAACTCCGTAAAGAGTTACAAATTATTTTTCAAGATCCCTATTCTTCTCTGAATCCAAGGCATACCATTGGATTTTCCATTCAGGAACCGATGAAAGTTCATCATTTACACGGAAATGAAACACGCAGGAAGGAAAAAGTGATGGAACTTTTGGTGAAAGTAGGGTTGAAACCGGAGCATTATTACCGGTATCCTCATGAATTTTCAGGGGGACAGCGTCAACGAATCTGTATTGCCAGAGTTCTTGCGGTTGAACCGCAATTGGTAATTTGTGATGAGTCGGTATCTGCCCTCGACGTTTCCATCCAGGCTCAGATATTGAACCTGTTGAACGATTTGAAAAATGATTATGGGTTGACCTATATTTTTATTTCCCACGACTTGTCCGTGGTTAAATATATGTCGGATCGCCTGATCGTGATGAAAAACGGACGGATTGAAGAAATTGGAGAAGCCGATGAAGTTTATGCTAATCCACGATCTGAATATACTCGTGAATTATTAAAGGCCATTCCCATCCCCATTTTTGAAAAAATAACGTAGAAATAAAGAATCGAAATCTATGGGAAAGAAAAAGAGTTTACAAAGCACCACAAAAAGCACATTTGTTAAATCAGTTCTGGAAGTATTTCAAAATAATCCTTACAGCAGTTTTAACTATAAGCAAATTGCTTCCAGATTAGGAATTCACGACCGGGCAAGTCAGGATTTGACCCGGGTAATCGTTGAACAATTGTTTAAAGCAAAGGAACTCTCACAAAGTAAACGGGGGAAATATCAGATACACTCTGATATTCAACGATCTACCCGGGAGGTTAAAAATTTTCTTACCGGGAAAGTGGACATGAAACAACATGGCAAGGCATATGTAATACCGGAGGACAAATCGGAGGATGTTTTTATTACTGCCACCAATACCCATCATGCCCTGCATGGAGATCAAGTTAAGGTTTTCATTTTTCCTACCCGGAAAGGACACAAACGGGAAGGAGAAATTACTGAAATTCTGAAACGAAATAAACGACAATTTGTTGGAATTGTGGAGACCTCTAAAAACTTTGCTTTCCTTAGTCCTGATAGTTCTACAATGCCGGTTGATATTTTTATTCCCCTTTCTAAGCTCAATGGCGCTAAAAATGGGCAGAAAGTGGTGGCAATTATTGCAGAATGGCCTGAACAATCCGCCAATCCATTTGGAGAAATAGTTCAGGTTTTAGGGAAACCTGGGGAAGATAAAGTTGAGATGCAATCAATTCTGGCAGAAATAGACTTTCCTTTATCTTTTTCAAAAGAAGCGGAAGAAGAAGCAAATTCCCTATCTGTTGAGATACCTGAAAGTGAGATACAAAAACGGAAGGATATTCGGGATGTTTTTACCATTACCATTGATCCGGAGGATGCGAAGGATTTTGATGATGCCATTTCGCTAAAGCAATTGGAAAATGGGCACTGGGAGGTTGGAATTCATATTGCCGATGTTTCTTATTTTGTAAAACCGGGATCTGCAATTGAGAAAGAAGCCATTGAGCGGGGAACTTCGGTTTATATGGTCGGAAGGACCGTTCCGATGCTTCCCGAACGTCTTTCCAATGGATTGTGTTCCTTGAAACAAGGAGAAGATCGACTTTGTTTTTCTGCCATTTTTGAAATGGATGAAAATGCTCGTATTTATTCTGAGTGGTTTGGGAAAACCATCATTCGATCCAATCGCCGGTTTAGTTATGAAGAAGTTCAGGCAATCATTGAATCGGGGGATGGTGAGTTTTCGCAGGAGATAGGAATATTCAATAAAATTGCCGGAAAGTTAAGAGAAGAACGGTTTAAAAAAGGTTCTTTTAATTTCGAAACCCAAGAGGTGAGATTTACATTGGATGCAAAGGGGCACCCGTTGAATATTTACATTCGTGAAATGAAAGATGCCAATAAATTGATTGAAGATTTCATGTTGTTGGCCAACCGGAAAGTAGCGGAAAAAATTGGAAAGAAAAAAGAGCCTCAAACAGCAAAAACTTTTGTTTATCGGGTACATGATACTCCAAATCCCGAAAAACTTGAAACATTTACACAATTTGTGGAACGATTGGGGTTCAAACTAAAACTGACTTCAAAAAAATCAATTGCAGAGTCATTTAATAAATTATTTCATGACATTCAGGGGTCCGGAACAGAACACATGATTGAAACCATTGCCATCCGGACGATGGCAAAAGCTTATTATTCAACCCATAACATTGGTCATTACGGATTGGCCTTCCCTTATTATACTCATTTTACTTCGCCCATACGTCGTTATCCTGATCTTTTGGTTCATCGACTGTTATTTGCCTATATGAATCAGGCCCCTTCTGTGTCAAAAGACGAATATGAGCAAATGTGCGAACATGCTTCGGAGATGGAACGAAGGGCTGTAGATGCTGAACGCATTTCAGTAAAATTTAAACAAGCGGAATATATGCTTGACAAAATTGGGCAGGAATTTGATGCAGTGATTTCCGGAGTGAGTAAATGGGGTATTTTTGCGGAGATCATTGGCACTAAATGTGAAGGGATGATCCGGTTACGTGATTTGGATGATGACTATTATTATCTCGATGAAGAAAATTATCAAATTATCGGACAACGGCATGGTCATCAGTTCAAACTGGGAGATAAGATGAAAATCCGGGTTAAACGGATTGATCTGGCCCGGAAACAGATGGATTATGATTGGGTTGGCTAACTGCCGGCAATACCGGAGATTGTTGTGCTTTTTTATCTTTTATTTGTTATTGAGCGAAATTCCCCTGAACGCGCAGGAACGTTATTTCTTTTTTAGTGGAAAAATTCTTGAACAAGGGAGCAAGCGAGGATTATCAAACGTAAATCTTTCTATTGCTAATCGACGTACCGGCACTGTATCCGGTAAAAAGGGAGATTTCTCTTTTTTTGTTGACAGTATCCCCGCCTATTTAATTATCAGTCATGTAGGATATCAAACTAAATCTATCCTTCTGGATGAAACCTCTTTTTCCCTGACCATTTATTTGGTTCCACAAATCAGTGATTTAGAAGAAGTTGAAATAGCATCTAATGAACTTCAACCTTTTTTCAAGGATGATTTTTATTCGATTAGGGACTATGAAATCGACAGTGGGAATGTTTTCCTTCTTGTATACCGGACAAAATTACGCAATGCAGAGATCCTTTGTAAAAATATCCTTGGCGATACCATAGCCCGATCGGAAGTTTTACGGTTTTTCCCCAACCGTCTTTTCAAAGATTGTATGGGATATATGCATGTTTTAAGCAATGACTCTGGATTTCAACTATATCGTAACGACAAGTCACTACAATTATTCCATCCGGTGGCTTTGAAAAAGTTTGATGATGTTTTGAAAGACTGTATTGCTTCAACTTCGACAGTTTTTTATTTCCGGAAAATGACAGATATGGGATTGGGGGTAGAATATTATGGCATTGACAGAAAAACACTGACCAAATATTCTATTGCCAATGTCAAAGATGAAAAAAAAATGAAATTATTACTACGCAATAAAGAAGATATTGGGTTATTATGGAAATCCTCCATTCCTGAATCAAGGGAGGAATTTGTGACTTGGAATTATGTACAAAAAATTTTATACCGTCCTATTAAAACAACACTATACAAAACTGGCAACTATATTTGTATTGTTAATACCCCAGATCATCAGATGGAATTTTATGATCTGGAAGGAAATTATTCGTATAAAATCGGGATGAAAACCGATTCTATCCTAGCGGGGCGATGGAGCCAGGAAATTCTGGTAGATGATGCAACTTCAAGAATTTATACTTATTATATCAAAAATGGGATTTTTCTTGTCTACCGGATTGATCAGAATACCGGTAGTTTGAAAATTGTGGCAACGGCCTCCCATCCTTATCCGCAAAAGTTGCGAATCTATAACAATTGGCTCTATTATTTATATGATTTTCCTGGAAGTCCGGATAATAAAATAATGTTTCGACAACGCTTCTAGTAACAAGGATTTCCAGATAATTCAATAGCGCTTATTTTACAAGGGTCAACTCATTGATCAGGTTGGTGGCACCAGCGAATTTATCAATGATGAAAAGCACATAGCGAATATCTACATTGATGGTCCGCTGCATATCTGGTTCAAACATTATATCTCCGCTCATGGCTTCCCAGTTGCCATCGAAAGCAAGTCCGATTAGTTGTCCGTCGCCATTGATTACGGGACTGCCTGAATTGCCGCCGGTGATGTCGTTGGTGGTTAAGAAACAAACCACCATTTCTCCATTTTGGCCATATTGACCATAATCTTTTGCCTGATAGAGATCTTTCAATTTCTTTTCAACGATGAATTCTTCGTTTGTGGGATCTTCTTTTTGCATAACACCTTTCAGGGTAGTGATAAAATCATAATGAACGGCATCGGCAGGATAATAATCGAGCACACTCCCATAAGTCATACGCATTGTGGAATTGGCATCGGGATATTTCACAAGAGCTGGGTTCATTTCACGGAGACCGGCGATGAAAAGGCGATTTGAAGCGCTCAATTTGGTTCTGCAGGAACTAAAAGCGGATGCATTCTTCCCCGTTGCTTCCATCATAGATTGTGAAAGCAGCCATCCGAGGTCCTTTTTGAAAACTTTCAAATTGGGTTTGTCAATAAAATTATTTGCATTTTCAGGGGTAGCAAATGCAGAAGTTTGGTAAACCGCGTCAGCAAAAGCAGTGAAATCATTTTTATACTCTTTTTCAATGGTTGTGAAAATACTGGGTAGTTCTGATTTTGGTACATCGTTGGCATATATTCGTAATAATTCTGCGAGAGATTTTTTGGCAATGGTCTGGTCATATTCCTTAAAATGTTCGGCAACTACAGATTTTAATCCCTGTTTGCATTCTTTTATGGCTGCTTTATTTTTCTTTTCAAGAGCATCTTTCAAGCTATTAAACTGAGTCGCCAACTGGACCAGGTCAAGGCCCATCCCTGCTATGTTTGAATAATAAAACGGAACGGCAATTTTTTTCATTGAGGTATAATTGGTTTGCAGATCATCCAGAACTTTTCCATATTTTTTCTGTAAGGAAGGATCTTTACTATACCATGTCTGAAAATCAGATTCAATTGATTTTTTCTTTTCTTCAACATTATTACGAATAAGCATACGGGATTGACCAATAAAGTTTTTCCAGGTATTAGCTAAACCGGCATAATTATCAGCATACGCAATTTTTACTGCTTTATCTGCATCCATGCGTTCTTTCATGACTTCTAGTTCTTTCCCGAAGATTTTAATTATGGTTGGATATAGCACTTCCAGGTTATATTCAATGCCATAAGAAGTAAGATACCGTGATGTGTTTCCAGGATATCCCCAGATCATAGCAAAATCATTTTTCTGGATTCCTTTAAGGCTAATGGGAAGATGATAAGCAGGTTTTAATGGAATGTTTTTTTCCGAATATTTAGCCGGATTCCCTTCGGGATCGGTATATACGCGAAAAACTGTAAAATCTCCGGTATGGCGTGGCCACATCCAGTTATCGGTATCCCCTCCAAATTTTCCAATGGAAGAAGGAGGTGCCCCGACCAGGCGAACATCTTTATAGGTTTTAAAAACAAAAAGGTAAAATTCATTTCCCCCGTAGAATGATTTTACAGATACTTCATATTTGCCGTCTTCTTCAGCTCTTTTCTTTATCCGGGAAGAAATTTCTTTTATTTTGTTTGCCCGATCAGTTTCTTTCAAGGTGTCTGAAAGAAAAGGGATAATTGAATCGGTCACATTTTCAATACGTTGCAGGAAAGAAGCGCACATCGATTCGTTGGATAATTCTTCATTCATCGATTTTGCCCAGAAACCATTGGTCAGGTAATCGTGGTCTGTTGTGCTGTGACTCTGCACCGAATTATATCCACAATGATGGTTAGTGAAAATAAGGCCCTGAGAAGAGACTAGCTCGGCAGTGCAAAAAAATCCGCCGGAAGCGCCATTACTTGATAAACCAACGATGGCATCTTTGAGACTATTATTGTTGATGCTATATAATTCATCGGCCGTTAGATGAAGGCCCATTTTCTGCATATCAATATAATTGAGCCGTTCCAGTAACAGGGGCAACCACATCCCCTCGTCGGGCAGGTTTTCAGTATAAACTGTCAATCCGGTAGAAAAAAATAAAACGATTACCAACAAGGTAACCTTCATTTTCAAAAACAATGATTTCATTTGTTAGCGGGTTTATTGATTATTTATTTGAGTTGAATTGAGGTTGGAGTAATCTCCAAAATAATATTGGCAAAATTAGTGACAATTTTATTGTGTTGATTTTTTTTTTGTGAAATCCAACAGATTCTCGATGATTCTGCATTTTTAAAAGATCAACGGAAAATGTTTCCATGCCAGAGAAATCACAATTTTGGCAAGTTTTTAATGGGATACATCAAAAAAGGTTGATAATTAAGAAATCAATTCTCATTTTTGTGAAAAAAAGGAGATGACCATCAGGGAATTTTTTAAAAAGTGCAAGAAAAACTTAATAATTCCGCATATTTTATTCTGGGGGATCAGCATTGTATTGTTTACGGTTGTTCTTATTAATACCCGGGGAGATTTCAGTTTTTTCGATATAAATTTGAAAATGGCAACCAACATTCTGGTAACCATTGTGTTTTTAGCCATTTCGGTTTATATCAACTTGCTTTGTCTAATCCCGTATTTTTTTAACAAACGGAAATATGGATTGTTTTTTTTGTTGGAAATTGGCAACATCCTGCTATTTATTGTCCTGAACTATTTTGTTTCCTGCTTTTTTGAAGGTAGAAATCAATCGAATATTTTATCTGAAATTTTTGCTGAATTTATTCTTGTGTTATTGTTTTTAATAGTTTCCACGCTGATTAAATTTATGCGAGAATCGATTGCTGTTCAGGATGTTGAATTAAGGATAAAAGAAGTAGAAAAGCAAAAAATTGAAGCTGAATTAATTGCACTGAAAGCACAAGTTAACCCACATTTCTTTTTTAACACCCTTAATAGTTTATATGCATTGAGTCTTGATAAATCAGAAAAAGCGCCCGAGCTTATCCTAAAACTATCAGAATTGATGCGATATGTCATATATGAGTCAAAAGAAAATCTTATTCCCATTGGGAAACAACTGGAATTCCTTCAGAGCTATGTCTATCTGGAAAGGATTCGCACCAACGATAGTCTCTTGGTAGATTTTATGGTTCAAGGAGATCACCTGCAGCTCAAAGTTGCCCCATTACTTTATCTCGCTTTTATTGAAAATGCATTTAAACATGGTGCAAAATTAAAAGAGAACCACCCTTTTATACATATTTTATTTAATCTTGAATTGCCTGATCGGGTAGGGTTTTTTATACAAAACAACAAAGACATTGCACCGATTATTTCATCCTCTGGCGGTATTGGATTAGCCAATGTTAAAAAGCGTTTGGAATTACTTTATCCCGGTAAATTCACCCTTCATATTGAAGAAACGAAATCCCTATACAATGTTGAATTAACCATTTTCTTATCATGAACATCCGATGTATGATTATAGACGATGAACCGTTGGCACAGCGGGTCATTGAAAAATATGCAGAAAACTTACCGTTCCTGGAAATAAAACACAAATGTCACAATGCTCTTGAAGCAGTTGATGTGTTACATCATGAAAAAATTGATTTGTTATTTCTGGATATCAATATGCCCAAACTGAATGGAATGGATTTTCTCAAGACCCTGAAAAATCCGCCTCTTGTCATTATTACAACAGCTTATGCCGAATATGCGATTCAGGGCTATGAAATGGATGTAATAGATTATCTCATGAAACCATTCCCTTTTGACCGTTTTTTAAAAGCGGTTCAAAAAGCAGAGGAGATACTGAATAATAAAGATGGAAGCCGGATTGAGTCAAAAGAATTAGATAAACAGGAAGAATCTATAATTTTTATAAAATCCAGTAAAAAAACATATCGGGTTAATCTGGCAGATATCCTGTATATCGAGGCGCTTGGGGACTATGTAAAAATATATACTGTAGACAAAATGATTGTTAGCTATCAATCCCTGAAGAACATTGAAACCCTGTTACCGGCCAAATTATTTCCACGAATCCATAAATCTTTTATCATTGCTTTATCACGAATCGATTTGATCGAGGGGAACCATGTTAAAATAAATGATCGTATGATTCCTGTTGGAACCAACTTTAAAACGGATTTCGAACGTCTTATTAAGCCGATTTAGCGGATTCTGAGGAAGATTGATTTGTGACGGAATCTACTTTCACAATAAATGAAAAATAGATCAGCAGGAGACCAAAAAGAGAAGCCAATACTCCGATCAGTTTTATCAGAAAAATCGCCCAGCTGAAAGGATCAAAGAAAAGTGCCACCCCTAAGCCAAGAGTGAGCAGTCCATTAATCAATAGTCCGTTTTTATTCAAAGGAGATATTGCAAGATTTGCAACCATTACGAGTTGTATGATACCGGTAATTGCCATCCAGATCCCCAATAGGATTATAAATAGTTTTACCGATAATTCCGGAAAGAAAGTAAGGACTATTCCGATGCCTAAGGTTGAGATTGATTGAATCAGGATCATAAAAACTTTTTTGTTTTTCCGGAAATTGTTAATCCCGAGTACCAGAAAAATAATTCCAAAAAGCAGAACAAGAATTCCAAAATACTTTATCAAAGGCTTAATTTCTTCGGGTATGTAAAATAGTAAGAGCAAACCAAATGCAATGAAAACGAGGCCATTAAGACTTAGGAACCACCAGTTTTTTAAATGTTTTGTTGTCATACCTAAAAGTTTAAGGTTAATAAAACATTAAGGGACTTTCAAAGAAATACCCTTGAAATATTCGAGTAAAGATCCGGTAATAATAAAGGCACCGATGATCATAAATAATAAGCCCACAATTCGGTTCATCCATAGGGTTACTTGCGGATTTCCCATGACTTTGATCTTATTGGCAAGGACTACCTTTAAAATGTCGGTCATTAAAATAACCGACAAGGTTCCCATGAAAAAAAAGGCAACAGATTTTTGGTTTCCGCCATACGTTGCATTGATAGCCAGTACAGAGGTGAGCCAGAAGACCCAAAGTGTGGGATTTGCAATATTCAGAACAAATCCCTTGAAATAATATGGGATCACTCCCTTTTTTTTTACTTTGATTTCGTTAATGACTTCGACCTGTTCTGTTTTGGATACTTTTTTAAAGAAGGAATAAATCCCATAAACAGTTAGTAAAGTTCCTCCGAAAATTCCCAGAACAAGATGATATCCTGGATTTGTGACGATTTGTCCAGCTCCAAGAAAGAAACACACCACAAGAGTCAGGTCACTCGAAAAAATTCCAAGTGCAAGAAAAATTCCTGTTTTTATTCCATGTTTGATACTGGTCTGGAGCAATGCAACGAGTGCCGGACCCAGGGTTATTGCCATGGTTAATCCTAAGATAATTCCTTCAAACAGTGGATGTAGAACTGAATTCAAAATCAATCAGCATTAATGGATGTTAAAAGTTTCGATGTGTTTTTTCCATTGTTCCAGTTGCCCGTTTTTCAGCACCCTGGGAAATTTGTGAGCTCCGCCTTCTTTTCCCATGGCTTTCATCCAATGGTGAAACACTTGCAAAGGTAGCACTTCTACGGAAACATTTTTTATGGCTTCAATCCGTTCAACCCGGTAGTCGTCGTTCAGGATTTTTAAGTAAGAGTCCAATTTTTCAGCTGCCAGGTCTGGATCAAGTGGATCATCGGTTCCCAGATACCATTTGTGTGCGAAAAGGTTACCAAAACGAATCCCAGTCACGGTAAATTCATTGATCTTAATATTCAATTCATCCTGTAACATTTTAATTGCCCGGTTCATGTTGTCCTGAGATAAATGTTCTCCGCAAAGACTGATAAAATGTTTGGTACGGCCTGTCAGGGCAATTTCATTTCGCTCTTTGGAAATAAATTTAATGGTGTCGCCGATCAGGTAACGCCAGGCTCCGGCACAGGTAGTTAGCAACAGAGCGTATTCTATTCCTTCTTTAACATTGTCAATTGTAACCGTTTCCGGATTGGTTTTTAATTCACCCTCACTATCGAAATTGGCATCATCATAAGGGATAAACTCATAAAAAATGCCATTATCAAGAATCAATTCCATTCCTGTTGATGTTCCGGGCCTTTGAAAGGCGATATATCCCTCTGAAGCGAGATAAGACTCATTGTATAAAATGGGGCGACTGAATAAAGGGGCAAAGCTATTCCGGTATGGGTCAAAAGAAACACCGCTATGGACATAAGCGGATAGATTGGGCCAGATATCATGAATGGTGGAGATACGATAAAAAGCAATGATCTTTTCAAGCATAATTTGGACCCAGGCAGGTACTCCAACCACGATTCCGATGTCCCAGTCTTTTGCCTTCCTTACGATTTCATTAAGTTTTACCGACCATTCTTGCTCTCTGGATATACGTCGGCCGGGCTTATAAAAATGTTGGAACCAAAAAGGGATATTTCCTGCTGTAATTCCCGAAAGATCACCCTGGTAATACGTGCCGTTGTACTGAAGATGAGTGCTACCGCCAATCATTAAGATTCCTTTTTCATAAAATTCAACCGGGAAATCATATTTTGTCGCAGAAACCAATTGGCGGATACTTGCTTTTTGTATTGCCCTCTGCATGTCCGGTGTAACCGGAATATGTTTTGACGCGGCTTCTGAAGTTCCGGAAGTTAGAGCAAAATATTTAACCTTACCAGGCCAGGCAACATAAGGTTCTCCATTTAGTGACCGATACCACCAGTTGTTAAACATTGATCTGTAATCATGAATTGGAATATTTTTGCGAAAGGATTCAGTAAAATCAGATGATAATAAAATTTTTTCAAACTGATAATGTTCCCCAAAAGCCGTGTTTTGTGCTTTTGTTAATAATTTTTTCAATACCTTTCTTTGTTCAATACCCGGATGAATAGTGGCAATGTCAAGAGGAAATTGACACAGGGAATAGGCTGTTTTTATCAATGATCCAAGAATAGGCATCTGGGTCTATGTTTGAAAATGAGGAGTAAAAGTAATAAAAAATGTCTATTTTCGGACTTCATCTCTAAAACATGAAACATCCGGCACATTCGATTCTGAAGTTCCTTGCCATTATTAGTGGATTTGTACTCATTGTTATATGTGGTTTTTTGGGGTTTATCACGCTCACAGAATATAATCCAAAGGGGGTTTCCTTTCCGGAAATTCAAGGGAGAGGTATCTCATTTGATTCAACAAAAAAGGAATTTACATTCTTTACCTGGAATATCGGATATGCAGGATTAGATTCGAAAATGGATTTTTTTTATGATGGAGGGAGGCAGGTAATTCCTGATTTATGTGAATTCCAGCGTACTTTTTCCGGGATAAAAGAAATGATTTTGTCTAATTCGGCAGTTGATTTTATTTTTTTTCAGGAATTGGATATCCGCTCAAAGCGGGCATATCACACTAATGAATTACAAGAATTGTCAAAAAATTTGCCAGAATATTTCTATATTTTCGGGAAAAACTATGATTGTCAGTATGTTCCCATTCCACTTTATCAGCCGATGGGGAAGGTCATTTCAGGGATTGCGACATTTTCACGATATCAGCCAGTTAAGTCAGAGATGGTTCCCCTTGAATCTAATTTTTCTTGGCCTCGAAGATTGGCTATGCTCAAACGATGTTTTCTGATCATGAAATTTTCTCTGGATAATGGAAAGGAATTGGTTGTAATTAATATTCATAATTCAGCTTATGATTTTACTGGTGAATTACGTGAAAAAGAGATCAGAATTCTTTCTATTTATTTAAAACAAGAATTTCGCAAAGGAAATTATGTGATTGCCGGAGGGGATTGGAATAGTAATCCGCCAGGATATAAACCTCAAAAAGTCGTTTCAGGCGATTTGGTTGTTCCACTTGATAATCCTGTTGATTCTTCTTTATTCCCGGGGTGGCAATTTGTATTTGATTCCCGGGAGTCAAGTAATAGGTTTACAGATATGCCTTATTTGAAGGGCAAAACGAGGACAACACTGATAGATTTCTTTTTGGTTTCCCCAAATATCATGGTAAAAAAAGTGCATACAATATCAACTAATTTTGCAAACTCGGACCATCAACCAGTAATGTTGAAAATACAATTAAAGAAATAGCGAAAAACATGAAGATCGTAATAAAAGAAGAAGGAATACTTGCCGATTTGCTGATGAAAGCATTTGAGTCTGCTTCAAAAACAACAGTTAAAGGCAGGATTGTTCATGGAAATGTCCGGGTGAATGGAAAAATGACAACAAATCCATCCATCAGAATAAAACCAGGAGATGAGGTTGAATATAAAAAACAAAAAGTTCAGCAGGGGAAAAAGATGAAATCTCCCTATCCGGTACTCTATGAAGATGATTATCTTCTCGTGGCAGAGAAACCAGCAGGATTACTTACGATTGGCGACCGGGGGCTGGGTGGCACATCATTTTATCAAATCATGCAGGGATATCTGAAGGAAAAATCGAAAGGGAAAGAGCGGCTATTTGTAGTTCATCGAATTGACCGGGAAGTCTCCGGAGTTTTATTGTTTACCAAGAGCGAAAAGATTCAGGAACAACTCAAAACTCAATGGTGGGAGTCGAAAAAGCGGTATTATGCACTTGTTGAAGGTCAGCCGAAAGATGATCAAGGTACCATCCGAAGTTGGTTGATAGAAGGGCATGATCAAAAAGTTTATTCCACGAAAATTCAGGACGGAGCAAAGTTGGCGATTACCCATTACCGGGTAATGGATCGGACCCCCGATTATGCTTTGTTGGAAGTTGAGCTTGAAACGGGGCGTAAAAACCAAATCCGGGTCCATCTTTCGGAACTGGGATGTCCGGTGGTGGGCGATCGCCGGTACGGAGCTGATGCACAGTATGAACGCCGTATCAGACTCCATGCTTTTTACCTTGCCATTCGTCACCCGGAAACCGGGGAATTGATAGAGTTCAAAAGCAAGATGCCAAAAGGTTTTTTAGTGTTGAAGCCAGGAGATGAAAAGTATAAATAATCACTGAAAATTACGTTGCCGTAATGCTTCAAAGATTACGATGGCTGCGGAGGCAGAAACATTCATTGAATCAATTTTCCCCATCATCGGGATTTTAATCAGCACATCTGCCCCTTCAATAAACGTATCACTCAAACCGGTAGCTTCTGTTCCCATCAAAATAGCGGCCGGTTGACAGAAATCGATCTGGTGATATAACTGAGTTGCTGTAAGGGCTGTTCCGAAAGAACGAATTTTCCGGTCTCTTAAAAAGCGGAGTGTTTCCTCCTTTGTTGCAGTTACAACCGGAAGAGTAAATACACAACCGATACTTGAACGGATGGCATTGGGGTTATAAATATCCGTTTGCGGATCACAAATGATAACTGCATCGAGATTGGCAGCATCGGCAGTGCGAAGGAGTGCGCCCAGGTTCCCCGGTTTTTCAACAGATTCAATTACAAGCAACAATGGTACCGGGCGAAGTATCAGGTCCGGGAAGCCAATTCTTTTGGGCTCTGCCAGCGCAATAACACCACCATTGTCCTTCCGGTGTGCCATCCGGTTATAGATATCCTTGGTCACTTCGACAAATTCAACATCTGTTCCCATGTGTATACCAAGACCATCAATGGAGAAGTTCCGGAGAATTTCCTGACAAAATAACAGGGAACTGATTCGGAATCCAGCCTGAATGGATAGGGTTACTTCACGCAACCCTTCAATAATGATGCAGTTTTCCTCTTCCCTGGCTTTCGGCTTTTCTAAAAGGCGAAGTACGCGTTTAATTAAAATATTTTGGCTGCTGGTAATGAATTTAGTCATATCGGTGCAAGTTATTTATTTTTTTCAAATTTTCCTGTTTGAGATCTAAAATTAATCTTACATTTGTGTATTCAAATACCGAATTGAAATTTATGTCAAAGATTTTTGCTCTTTCGGAAGCAGCTTCGATAGGAATTCATTCCATGGTTGTTATTGCCCGTTCTGAAAATGGAATCAATGCAGTTAAAATTTCAGAAATAACAGGATTTTCGAAGAACCATATTGCAAAGGTATTACAGCGGCTTGTAAAAAATGATATGCTGAAATCTGTTCGAGGTCCGTCTGGTGGTTTTTCTTTAAAAAAAAACCCAGGAGAAATCAGTTTCCTGGATATTTATCAATCGATAGAAGGGAATTTGGATGTGGGTGATTGTCCTTTATCATACAACCTTTGTGGGTTTGACCATTGCTTAATGGGGAATGTGATCAACAAATTAACTAGCGAGTTCAAAAAGTTTTTGCAGGAACAAACCCTGAAAAACTATCTTTGATTAAAATCCGATTTCTTTTGATATAGGGATCAGGGCATTGATGGAAAGGGAAGCAAATTCGTCGATGGGAATGCCGATTTTTTCACACTCAAGAATATTTTCACGTTTTACTGAAGCTGCAAACATCTTTTCCTTCATTCGTTTAACTACGGATTTTGGTTTAACGCTTGTTAATTTGCGGTCGGGGTAAACATAGGTAGTGGCAAAGATGAGTCCGGTTATGGTTTCACCCGCAGCCAGGGCAAATTGAAATTCAGTCATTCTTTCTTTTCCGGAAGAAAATTCATTGTGCATGCGGATGGCATCAAGGATTTCAGGATCCAGCTCATAATCTTTCAAAAGGATTTCTGTTTGGGTGCCATGGATTTTAGGATCCGCGTTGGTTATTTCCACATCCAGGTCGTGTAAAAGACCTGCTAATCCCCATTTCTCTTCATCTTGGCCAAGCTTTCTGGCAATGCCTCTCATTACCGCTTCTGAAGCCAGACAATGGTAGATCATTTTGTTGTTTTTTACATACTGATGGAGTAATTCCAGCGCTTTTTCTCTTGATAATTTCATACGATTTTTTTATAATCCATATATTAGTCAATCAGATAGACCAGTGTTGCGATTGCGGGACTTCCCAGTTGCATTTTCCGAGAATTAATTTTATCAAAAGTATCGCTACCCGCATGTTGGTAATCAAAAGGTTTATGCATCAGCAGGGATTTTGCCACAAAAATATGAAAATGGAGCATTAAATTTCAAGGTTATTCTTCTTCGATCTCTTTCAGAATCTGATTTACATCTGTTTCCGTTGAGGTAAGTAAATCTTTACAGATTTTAATCAATTGTGCTGCCCGTTTCACTTTTTCAGACAATTGATCCACTGATATTTCACCGGATTCGATATCATTTACCAGAGATTGAAGTTCTTTGAAAGCTTCGGTATAAGAGATTGTTTCGTTCATGGTGTAGGATCGGATTGAAGGTTTGTTACGGTACTTTGAATGGTTCCATCAAAAGTAATTGTTTTCAAAGAATCGCCACGACGGACGGCAGATTGGCTCCGAAGGGGTTGTCCGTTGTGAAGGGTAATTGAAAATCCTCTGGCCAAGATTCTCTTTGGGTCAAGTAGGTGGATATTGTTTTCAATAATTTGAATATTTGCCCACTGTGTTGAAATGAACCCCCTGGTTTTCTTTTTTGTTAGAACAAACTGACTGGAGATTAGTTCCCGGTGTTTTCGGATTAAAAAACGGGTATAACCCTTTACTTGATGAACCTGAAAGGTAAGAGATTGTAGTGCCCGGGCAATCTGTTCCAACGTGTTTTTTTTAAGCTCAGAAGATATTTCTGACTGTTTTTGATGTTCCTCGCTAAGTCTATCATCAACAACTTTTGCCAGTTTTTGCCAGGTTTCCTGAAGTGGGACTGCGACATTGTGAAATTGCTGAATTAAAAAACCCGCCAGATCAGTAGGTGTAATACAGTTTTTGAATGCCACAAGTTCTACAACAGTTTCATTGGTTGCGTGTCCGATTCCTGTGATAACAGGCAAAGGGAAGCGGGCTATCTGTTCAGCGATTTCAAATTGATTGTACCCGGAAAGACCGATGTCGCCACCACCGCCTCGGATGATGGCGACCACATCGAAATGGTGCTTAACCTGTTCAATCCTTTTCAATTGCTGGATAAGAGAGGAAGCTAACTTTTCACCCTGCAAAATGGAGGGAAAAAGATGATAACAAAAACGGTATTTCCAGGGATTTTGATTGATAACCTGTTGAAAATCGGCATAGCCCTTACTTGTTTCAACAGATATTACAGCGATACGTTTGGGAAGCAACGGGAATTCAAGATTCTTGTTTTGTTCAAATATTCCCATCTTCTTCAATTTCTCAATGGATTTTTGCCGTTCCTGTTCCAGGTTTCCCAAAGAATATGAAGGATCAATATCAAGAATTCGTAAACTCAGTCCATAAACAGGATCAAAAGTTACTTTAGCCTGAAATAATATATTTATCCCATTTTTTAATGGTTCATGGAGGATTGCTAAAAAACTCGTATTTATTCGTTGATAGTCATCATTCCAAAGATTTGCCTTCATCTGAGCGACAATTTTCCCCTCTTGTTTCTCCAAAAGTTCAGGATAGCAATGTCCGGATTGAGGATAAAAATTGAGTTTATTCATTTCTGCTCTGATCCAAACCGATTGAGGATATTGTTCAGCGAGGGTTCGTTGAAGTCCTTTTGTTATTTCCAGTAGGGAAAAAATTTTCATAGTCAAAATTATCAATATTTTTTTAGCTTTGTTAAGGGAATAACAAAACGCATATTTCACCTAATGAGAAAATGAAAAAATTTTTCCGATTTTTGATTCCGCCAGATCAATGGAAATCTGCCGTTGCTATTTTCCTTGGAATCTTCTTCGGACTTACTGCTTATGCTGTTTATATTTCCCGGGCACCATCCTATTTGTCGGATGATCCGAATACCTGTATCAACTGCCATGTAATGAATCCGCAATATGCAAACTGGGCTCACAGTGCCCATCGACGGATTACCAACTGCAATGATTGCCATGTTCCTCATAATAATGTTTTCAGTAAGTATCTTTTCAAGGCTCAAGATGGGATGCGTCATGCCACCATTTTCACGTTGAGGAATGAGCCCCAGGTAATTTTTATACGAGAGGGAGGGAAACGGGTGGTGCAGCAAAATTGTATCCGCTGCCATGAACAGACGGTAGGAAAAACATTCATGATGTCGGTACAACCGAATTATCACAATTACCTGTTGGAACGTCAATGTCTCAATTGTCATAGGGAAACGCCGCATGGCCGGGTGAATGGGTTATCTTCAACCCCCAATGCCCTGGTACGGACAAAAATTGATAGCAGGACAGAAAGAGATGAGGATGAAGAGAAAGAATAAAATCAGGGCTATAACCAGAGACAAATAAATCATTACAATGGTAACAGACAATAAACGGGCTCCCTGGATCAACTGGGTCCTTTTTTTCGGGACAATGCTGATTGTTTTTTTACTGGGTTTACTGGCTTCCTCAATAACCCAGCGAAAGGCCGAATCAGAATATGTTTATAAGCCAAAAGTTTCATTAAGCGAATATGAGCCCAGGAATGTATTGTGGGGTGAGAACTTTCCTCGTGAATATCAGTCATACCTTCAGACTGCCGATACCTCTTTCCGCAGTAAATATAATGGCAGTGCAATGATTGATGAATTAAAAGAAGATCCACGGTTGGTTATTCTTTGGGCAGGATATGCCTTTTCGAAGGATTATAGTTCAAGTCGGGGGCATTATTATGCCATCCATGATATCCGGTATACGCTTCGTACAGGGACACCCCAAGGGCCAAATGACGGGCCTCAACCAGCTACCTGTTGGACTTGTAAAGGCCCTGATGTTCCAAGGTTAATGGAGAAAATGGGGGTCAAAGATTTTTATAATGGGAAATGGGCCGCACGGGGATCTGAGGTAGTTAATTATATTGGGTGTGCTGATTGCCATGATCCAAAAACCATGGATTTAAGAATTACCCGGCCAGCTTTGATAGAGGCTTTTCAGTCGATGGGAAAAGATATTTCGAAAGCCTCTCATCAGGAAATGCGGTCGCTGGTTTGTGCCCAGTGTCATGTGGAATATTATTTCAACAAACATCGTCCCGACGCACCGGATGTTTCCTATCTTACTTTCCCATGGAAATATGGGACTACAGTGGAAGATGCTTTAAAATATTATGAAGAGGAAAAATATTCGGATTTCACACATCAAATGAGTAAAACGCCATTATTAAAAGCTCAGCATCCCGATTATGAACTTTTTTTAACCGGTATTCATGCCGATCGTGGAGTGGCTTGTGCCGATTGCCACATGCCATATATCAAAGAAGGAGGGCAAAAATTCACCAGTCACAAGATCACCAGCCCCCTAAGCAATATTTCAGGAACCTGTCAAGTATGTCACCGGGAAAGTGAAGAAGTATTAAGGGAAAATGTTTATGAGCGGCAGGAAAAAGTAAAAGAGATTCGGGATAAAGCAGAGATTGAATTAGTGAAAGCCCATTCCGAAGCAAAAGTGGCCTGGGAAGCAGGTGCCTCTGAAAAAGAAATGGAGCCTGCCTTGCATCATATCCGGGTTGCCCAATGGTACTGGGATTATATCGGAGCCAGTCATGGTGCATCATTTCATTCTCCGATAGAAGTATCAAGGATCATTGGAAATTCCATTATCGAATCCGAAGAAGCCAGGATTATTCTGGCACGGGTTCTTGCCGGAAAAGGAAAAAATACGGAACTTCTTTATCCCGACATTGTTTCTAAAGAAAAAGCACAGAAAAACATTGGGTTATCCATGGATCAGCTTCAAAAAGAGAAGAAAGAATGGATAAAAGCCATCCTGCCGGAGTGGGATAAACAAGCATGGGACAGAGAAGAAAAAATGGTTCCGCAATTACCCAAAGATTAGCATTTTATTCATTCGCCAATTTTATATTTACTTGGTCATCAAAATTATTAATACATGAAATATCCATCAGAACAACGATCATGCAAACCGTGAATGTTAATTATGGATATTCATCTGACTATTAAAATCAAAATTATTAACAGATGAAAATTTTAACGCCTAAACATTGGAATGATTATGAATTAATTGATTCGGGAGGTCTCGAAAAGCTTGAGCGATTTGGGAAATACGTTCTTGCGCGGCCTGAGCCACAAGCAGTCTGGAGCAAAGCCCTGTCGGAAAAAGAATGGGATACGATTTCTAATGCACGATATAAGCGGATCAAGGGGAATGATTCAGCAAAGACTGGAAATTTTGAAAAAGGAGATTGGATAAGGAAAAGTACGATGCCCGATCAATGGGTCATTGACTATCATTATAAGGAAATGACATTAAAATTCAGGCTTGGATTAACAGCTTTCGGGCATATTGGAGTCTTTCCGGAACAAGCCGAAAACTGGAATTATATCTACGATTTTTTAAGTCAGGGTTCAAAGTTCAAGGTTCTAAATCTTTTCGCTTATACTGGAGGCGCTTCGCTGGCAGCAAAAGCAGCAGGGGCGGATGTGGTTCATGTTGACTCTGTGAAGCAGGTGGTTACCTGGGCCCATGAAATGATGGATACTTCAGGTTTAAAGGATATTCGTTGGGTAGTTGAAGATGCGCTAAAATTTGTTCGTCGGGAGGTTAAGCGAGGTAATCAATATAATGGGATCATTCTTGATCCTCCGGCTTATGGGAGGGGCCCCGAAGGAGAAAAATGGATTTTAGAGGATTATATCGATGAAATGATCGGCCATTGCAAGCAATTATTGAATCCAAATCACCATTTTTTTATTTTGAGCCTTTATTCCATGGGGTTTTCTTCTTTGATTTCCGAAAGCCTTGTCCAAAGTCATTTTAGCGATTTATCTGAGGTTGAAGCCGGGGAATTATATTTTACCGACAGAGCTAAACGAAAATTACCCCTCGGAACTTTTCTTCGGATGATCCGGTAAAAAAATCGTGTAAGTGGATCATTATTCCACACACAAGAATTTGACATTCAATATTTAGCATCCAGAAACCACAAACAGATCAGAAGCGATCCGGTCAGCAAACAGTTTACCATCCTCTGTAAGAAAATATACTCCGGAAACCTCCTTCAATAAACCCTGATCGATTAACGGGAGGGCGTTTTTTTTGAATAAATCGAAAATTGCAGATCCAAAATCAACCCTGATTTTTTGAGAGTCACATCCCCACATGGTGCGTAAAGAGGTCATTACATACTCGTTATAGTGCTGTTCCGGAGATAAAAACTCTTCCTCAAAAGTCAGATTCCGTTTACCAATACATTCGATATAGGTTGAAAGATTTGAAAGGTTCCATCGCCGGGAATATCCATTAAAACTGTGGGCAGAAGGGCCTAACCCTAAATAGGAAACACCATTCCAGTAGTTGGTATTATGTCGGGAATAATGATTTGGAAGGCAGAAGTTTGAAATTTCATACTGTAGGAAACCGGCATCCTTTGTTTTCTTGATAAGAATTTTGAATTGTTCAATTTGCTCCTCTTCATTGAGGGGTGCAACTCTTTGTTTTGCAATCATCCAAGCCAGTGATGTTTTCGGTTCAATGGTAAGGGCATAAGCAGAGATATGGGGGACTCCGAGAGAAAATGCAATATCGAGGTTTTTTTCCCATCGGGAAGTTGTTGATCCCGGGATTCCATAAATCAAATCGATGCTAACATTGTCAAATCCGGCTTTTTGCAGCCGGGTAACTGCATCAAAAGCCTGAAAAGCAGTATGCGTTCGGTTTAAAAACTTCAGGTCTTGATCAAAAAACGATTGTACTCCAATACTGAATCGGTTGAAATCTGTTTGTCTCAGTTCAGCGACATACTCATCCGATACATTATCAGGATTGATTTCGAGGGTAAATTCCTTACTGGTTGGAGGATGGATTTTTATATCATCTTGGTAATGATGGACCTGGCAGGTGGTATGGAGGGCCATCGCCATGATTTCTTGTAATATCATCGGATGGAAAAGCGAGGGAGTTCCTCCCCCAAAATAGATAGTTTGAATGGGATGGTTGGAAAGGTACTCGCGTGTTAAAGCAATCTCCTGTTTGATTGCAGTCACAAAAGGTATTTTAAGTTTCTGTGAAGATTGCGAAAAAAAATTACAGTAATGACATTTACGGGTACAAAATGGGATATGAATATAAATGCCAGCCAAAATGGTTATTTCTTCAAAAGGATACGAAAAATTGTTCCTTTATTCAAAGTGGATGATTTAACAAATATTTTCCCTGAATGATAGTTTTCGATAATCCTTTTCGAAAGGGTAAGTCCGAGGCCCCATCCTCTTTTTTTACTAGTAAAGCCCGGATTAAATATGGTTTTAAAGCGTGATTTAGGAATTCCTTTTCCGGTGTCACCAATATCAATCTGAATATGTGCTCCTTCTTCTGTAATATCAATATTTACAGAGCCACTTCCATCCATTGCATCCACTGCATTTTTACAGAGATTTTCGATCACCCATTCAAAAAGATGCAGGTTAATTGAAACCGGGATCACTTGATTGCGATCCGGATGAATTTCAAAATGAACCTTAGTTGAAGTACGTGACCGTATATAAGCTACTGATTCATAAACTACTTCAACGATATTAATCTGTTCCAGCCGTGCTGCCGACCCAATTTTTGAAAAACGATCGGTGATGGTTTCCAGTCGTTGCACATCTTTTTCGATTTCCCGAACAGTATCTTCGTCCAATCCCTTGAGCTTTAACAGTTCCATCCATGCCATCATCGAAGAAAGAGGTGTTCCGAGCTGATGGGCTGTTTCTTTTGCCATTCCGACCCAGACCTGGTTCTGTTCTGATTTTCGGGCATAGCTGAAAAGCAGATAAGCAATCAGTAGAAAGATGGCAATTATACCAAATTGAACGATCGGATAATATTTTAGTTGAGTAAGTAAAAAAGAATCCTGATAGTAGATATAATGAATTCCTGTTCCGGCCAAATCGATTTTAATAGGAGTGTTTTGAGATCCCATATTATCAATAGTTTTCCGGACCCAGGCTTTATCCTGCATTTTGTCGGCCGGAATATTTCCATACATCTGTCCAAAAACATTTTTCCCTGTACTATCAGTAATAATAACTGGTACGGAGGCGGAATTGAGAACCACTTCAGAGAAAAAAGAGCGGATCAGGTCATCAAGAACATTTTTTAAACTTGAGAAGATATTAGAATCTTTATAATAGAGATAAATTTTTTTGTTGTAGAGATATTTAACGACAATAGGGGGATAGGCTGAAAACTCACGCAAAAGGGATCCTTCAAGTTTTTTTATGGTATCAGTATTAAAAAGAGTATTCCTGGAGGTCATTACATTCCCCTCTTCATCGGTGACGATGACCGGGATGGTATTGTTTTCGCCAATGATACTGAGGAAAAAATTCAGATCTTCGTTGGAGGTAGCTGTTAAAATCCGGCGTTGAGCCTCAGCGACAATCGAAACCCGTTTACGTTCTTCGTTTTTTATCTGCTCAAAAAGGGCGTTGGTAAAGTTTACCAATTCAGCTTTTTTGTGAATGGCATCGGCCCAGATTTCAACATTTTTCCGTTCATCTTTTCTAATTTCCCGGATCAGAATATTGGTATAATAGAGTGATCCTGCAACGATAAATATCGCAATTAAGGAGAGCACCCATTTCCACCTTTTTTTTCGAAGATATATATCCACTATCAGTTTTTTATAATAAACGGTTTCGGAGGGATATTATTTTCATTTGGCAATCAAAGGTATATGAATTTATAATCAATATTTTTAACATTGTGAAAGATCATTAATCCATAAAAACACGATTTTCCCTTTGTCGACATTTCTTTTCTGTTTACCTCCCCAAAGTGGAAGACAAAATCATGGGGATAGCTATAATAGACATACAATGGAAACAATGGATTGTAAGAGAACCTACCCTTATGTTTATGCAATCATAAAATAAAGACTCTGTTATACAAATCGTTCTCCTTTTTCGAGCAACACATCATTGACAAATTGCCGTATCTGCTGTTCGTCAGACTTTTTACATACCAGAAGAACGTTTTCGGATTCAACGACAATGTAGTCGTTTAGCCCCTCCAACACAGCGACCTTATCATTTGGCATATTGACAATGCAATTGGAAGAATCATAGATCATCACATTTTTTCCAACTACGCTGTTCCCATTGGGGCCTTTTATTCGGTTTTCGTATAAAGAGCCCCAGGTTCCCAGGTCAGACCAACCAAAATCTGCAGCTAGCACATACACATTTCCAGCAGATTCCATGACTCCATAGTCGAGAGAAATACTTTTACATACTGTATATGTATTGGCAATAAATGCTTTTTCGTCTTTTGTTCCGTACTTCCCGATCCCTTGCTTAAAGAGAATATCTACTTCTGGAAGATATTTTTCAAAAGACTTCATGATACTTTTCAGTGACCAGATGAAAATTCCAGAATTCCATAAGAAGTCACCCGACTGAAGGAAAGTTTCTGCCAATTCGAGATTGGGTTTTTCCGTGAATGTTTTAACTTTTTTAATATGGGGTTCTGAAGGATATACATTTGGTTTTCCATCCAGGAACTGTATGTATCCGTAACCGGTATCGGGGCGGCTGGGTCGAACGCCCAGTGTGAGCAGCCAGTCATTTTCTTCAGCGGCTTTCAACGCGGATAAAATGTTCTTCAGGAAAATATTTTCTTTAAGAATGATGTGATCAGAAGGGGCAACTACGATACGTGCATCCGGATCCCGTGCAAGGATACAATAATTGGCATAAGCAACGCATGGTGCGGTATTACGGCGGGATGGTTCCAATAAAATTTGTTTACTTTCAACCTCTGGAATCTGTTCCTGTACCAGTTTTTTATAGATCTCGTTGGTAACAATATAAATGTTTTCTGGAGGGCAAATTTGTTTGAACCTCCGGAAAGTTTGCTGGATAAGCGTTTCTCCGGTTCCAAGGATATCAATAAATTGTTTGGGGTGAGATGTCCGGCTCATTGGCCAAAAACGAGCACCGATTCCACCTGCCATGATTACACAAAAATTGTGTTTCGACTTTGGCATGCGTAAGAATTTAAAGTTTGTACAAACATACAAATATTGGGAAACAATGGCAAAAGTTAAATATTCGAGATTATCTGAACTGGCGCATAAGAGCTGATAAGATAAATTCTGTTTGTCTTCAGACAAATGCACCGGTACCGGGTTTTGATTTTTTCTTTTTTTTGGAAAGATCTTTTTCCATGCAAAGAAAAAACAGCATCGAAAGGGAGTTCTTCAAGAGGGATAGACTGATCGGGAGGATCAAATGTTTTTAATATCTTAGAGAGTTGATGATCGGCAGAGGAAGAAGCTTTGGGATTTTCCATATATTGCGAAAAGACCAGTTGTAATTCATCTGGAAAGATATTCTCGTCAAGGAAAGGTTGCATCAGGTAACGGAATTGATCTTTCCATTCTTTTCCGTGGGGTAAGGGTCGTGATTTTCTGCGGATTGTGAATCTTTGCAATTTTCTGGTGTGGTCAAGCCAAACCTGGTGATGAGCCAATTCGTGAATCAGGGTGATAAGAAAAGCATAGGGATTTAGTGTTCCATTTACGGTGATCCGGGCAGGTTGATTTTTATAGGGAGCTCGAAAATCACCAGACTTGGAGGTGCGATGACGCGTTACTTTAAGTTGAATTGGATTTTTCCGTAAAAGGTCAATGATTTCCGGAACAGATCCTTCAGGTAGATGCTGAATAAGTAGCGAATGGATCAGATCGGCATCCGGATTGCGGGTTTGCTTTGTGTGTGTTGGATTTGACTGAAAGAGGGACAATTGCACTTTTTCGGATGTTTTGTTTTTTGGGTTGGGTAATTTTTTGTGGAACACGCCCCTGAAAAGAGAGCCACTATAATGGTAAAGATGATAAAAATGGGCCATCTTTGAAAGGTTTTCATGGGGGAATGAATGTGGATGTAAAATTAACACAAATCGCTGAAGCTATAAACGCAGGTTTATGGAAAAATGGTATTTTAGCAAAAACATTTTATGCTTAAAGTATTTACGACCACCGGGAAATATGTAATGCTGATGAAGCGGGTTTTTACGCGGCCTCAGAAACGGGTGATCTTCACGAATCAGCTTTTAACAGAGATCAACAATCTTGGGGTTGATTCTCTGGGCATTGTTGCTTTTATATCGATGTTCATGGGGGCTGTTGTTGCTATTCAAACTGCTTACAATATTGATAATCCGCTTATCCCGATGTCGATGGTTGGATTTACGACCCGCCAAAGTATCATTCTGGAATTTTCTCCCACCGTAATCAGTCTGATCCTGGCAGGGAAAGTTGGATCACGGATTGCTTCCGAAATAGGAACCATGCGGGTAACCGAGCAAATTGATGCCCTGGAGATTATGGGCGTGAATTCGGCTAATTATCTGATTTTCCCGAAGATCATTGCCTCTATTTTAATCAATCCCGTATTGATCATTTTCAGTATGTGGCTTGGGATTCTGGGTGGATGGATTGCCATGACGGCCTCTGGTTTGGTTTCTACCAATGATTTTGTACGAGGGATCCGTGTCGATTTTGAAGGATATACCATTTTTTATGCACTTACAAAAACTGTTGTTTTTGCTTTTATCATTTCCTCGGTTTCCGGTTTTTTTGGTTATGAAACAAAAGGAGGCGCATTGGAAGTTGGCCAGGCAAGTACAAAAGCAGTTGTTTTTAGTAGTGTCATTATTATTCTTTTCAATTTAATTTTAACTCAACTGTTGCTCACATGATTGAAGCGAGGAATATTGAAAAGTCTTTTGGAGGGCATCATGTGTTAAAAAATGCTTCTTGTCTCTTTGAAAAAGGGAAAACCAACCTGATCATCGGGCAAAGTGGTTCCGGGAAAACAGTTCTGATGAAATGTTTGGTGGGATTGTTTGAGGTGGACAAGGGAAAGATATTTTATGATGACCGGGATTTTACAACGATGAATTTCGAGCAACGAAAAACCTTACGTCGTGAAATCGGAATGCTTTTCCAGGGAGGCGCTTTGTTCGACTCAATGAACGTAGAACAAAACGTGATGTTTCCTTTAAATATGTTTACAACCAAGTCACTGAAAGAAAAACAAGAACGGGTGAATTTTGTATTGCACCGTGTAAATCTTGAAAATGTCAATTCGCTGATGCCTTCGGAATTAAGTGGCGGGATGCGTAAGCGGGTTGCCATTGCACGTGCCATCGCCATGAATCCACAATATCTTTTTTGTGATGAACCCAACTCGGGCCTTGATCCGCAAACCTCAGGAGTCATTGATCATCTGATCAGGGAAATTACACAGGAATACAACATTACAACGATTGTCAACACCCATGATATGAATTCTGTATTAAGTATTGGCGATCGTGTTGTTTTTATTCTTAACGGGGAACTGTGGTGGAAAGGGAATATGGAAACGATTCTGCATACCGATAATCCGGAGTTGAATAAATTTGTATTTGGTACGGAGTTAACCTCCCGGCTTAAACAATAATGCAGTTCGGCCATGAATTTTTTTGATTTCGTTCTGCTTGTACTGATCCTTCTCTTTATTGTACATGGTTATCGAAAAGGGATCATAATAAGTCTTGCGGGGATTGCGGCCCTTATTCTGGGTATTTATGCCGCCGTTCATTTTTCTAATTATCTCGATGCCACATTGTTGGAGCATGTTAAACCATCCAGGAAATGGTTGCCCATTCTTTCTTTTTCCATAACTTTTTTACTGGTTCTTTTTGGAGTGATCCTGGTTGGAAAATTGACAGAAAAAGTCGTAGATATTGTAGGGCTTGGTTTTTTAAACCGTCTTGGAGGGGCGCTTCTGGGATTGGTTAAAGGAGCGATCCTGGTCAGCATTTTTATCTTCATTCTTTCCTGTATTGATCCTAAGGAAAAATGGATGACTTCAAAGGACAAACAAGGCTCTTTTTTCTATAGTCCTGTTTCAAAAGTTTTTCCAAAATTGATGAAACTGATAGGGGGAGATATCAAATTTCCGAACTGGTAGGTTATTGAGTTGCCACACGGATGAGCTTTTCAGCTACTTGCTCCGGCGCAATCCCTCTGATGCATGCACAATCATTTGTTTTCCGGCAGTCGCTGCATTTTTTATTCAAAACAAAAAAGCAAGCATTTTTCCCTAATGGAGCCCATCGTTGAGGAAAAATAGGACGCATTGGGGAATACAGCCCGATGGCCATAATACCAAAGGCTGCGGCAAGATGCAGGGGGCCGGTACTTGCAGCGACCAACCCATTGCTATGACGGATGAGCGAGATGAATTCCAGAAGTTGGAACTTCCCTGTTAAATCGAGGATCCGGGGCTGATTTTTCGCTAAAAAATCTTTCATCAACATACCCTCTTCCGCAGTGCCAGTTACCATAATATTGAATTTATCTTTTGGTAAAAGAGATATCAGTCTGGAAAAATTCTCGAATCCCCATTCCCGCGCACTTCCTTTGGATTTAGGATGGAGGATGAGATTAAATTTTCCAGGAACAAGAAATGGAATAGCGGTAGCTGGATTTTCTGTTTTATGGATGTCAGAGAACCCATAAAATTGAGGTATTTCTGACAGGGGAACCTCCTGATTGATCCCGAGAGGCTGGAGCATTTTCAGGTTAAGCTGTGCCTCATGAAGATTAGAATTTTTCCTGGAAACATGTAGCAATCGGTTGCAAGTGAACCAGGTAAAATACCGTCTGGCTGTAGCAATACGAACTGGGATACCAGCTTGTTTGGCTAAATGGCAGATTTTTTTAACTGGAAAAACATGGATGATTACATCAGCATGAAGGTTGGATAGTTTCTGAATATTAGATACTGGATTCTGGCTGGATAAATCGTCCAGACTGACAAACTGATCGACGTATTTTGACAATTCTATTACAGGCCGCGTATAATTACGTCCTAAAAAAATCAAGGTACAATCCGGGAAAGTTTTTTTTAGCAAACCAGCCATTGGAAGCGTAAGAATAACATCTCCAATGCTATCGGTCCTGCTGAGGAGAATGCGCATTAATCTAAGATAGCTTGGATTCCGGGAAGTGTTTTCCCTTCGATATATTCGAGCATTGCTCCGCCGCCGGTAGAGACATAACTAACTTTATCGGCCAGATTATATTTATTTATTGCTGCTACCGAATCGCCACCGCCAACCAGAGTAAAAGTCCCATTTTCTGTAGCTTTAGCTAAAGCAAGTGCCATACTTTTTGTTCCCTCTTCGAAATTGTTCATCTCAAACACGCCCATCGGGCCGTTCCATAAAATGGTACCGGATTGCTCGATGATAAAATTGAATTTTTGGCGGGCAGACGGACCAATGTCAAGTCCCATCCAAGGGATTTGAATATCATAGGCGCTACTGATCTTAATATTAGCATCGTTAGAGAAATTATCAGCCAGTACGGTATCGGGGGGGAGGAATAAGTTGACCCCCATTGCTTTAGCGCCTTCCACGATATTTTTTGCTAATTCAAGATACTCTTCTTCAACCATGGATGCTCCAATTTCCCCTCCCAGGGCTTTGATAAAAGTAAACATCATTCCTCCTCCGATAATAAGGTTGTCGACCTTATCCATGAGGTGATTGATGATCTCAATTTTAGTAGATACTTTAGCGCCGCCAAGAATTGCTGTAAACGGTCGCTTTGCGTTTTTAAGGCATTTATCGATGTTGATGATTTCATTAGCCATTACATACCCAAACATCTTTTTTTCCGGAAAAAATTTTGCAATAATGGCTGTTGATGCATGTGCCCGGTGGGCTGTTCCGAAGGCATCATTGACATATACATCCCCCAGAGCTGCCAATTTGCCGGCAAAGGCCTCATCTCCTATTTCTTCTTCTTTGTAAAACCTCAAATTTTCGAGTAACAACACCTCCCCAGGTTGTAATGATGCCGCCATTTCTTTGGCAGAAGCTCCAATACAGTCATCCGCAAATTGTACCGGCACTTTTAACTTTTGTGAGAGATAAGGCACAAGGTGGGTTAAAGAAAATTTTTTTTCCGGACCCCCTTTGGGACGCCCCAGGTGAGACATTAAAATCACAGCGCCTCCTTCATTGAGGATTTTTGTAATGGTTGGTATGGTGGCATCGATCCGGGTAGTATCGGTAATACTAAAAGAAGAATCCAGGGGAACATTAAAATCAACCCGGATCAAGGCCTTCTTATTTTTAAAATTATAATTATCAATCGTTTGCATATTACTTACTCGTTTGTTTTCAAAGCAAATTTAAAATATTTCATGACTACTTCGCAGATATTTATAATTTTACCTTGATTTTAAATCTTAAGAAATGAAAGACCTCAAAATCTCTCTGATTCAAACCACTCTTTTCTGGGAAGAATCGCGGAAAAACCTGGACCATTTCGCGGAGTTGCTTAATAAAATTATTGAACCCTCTGACTTGATCTTACTTCCGGAAATGTTTAATACGGGTTTTTCTATTAATCCTGCTGTTTGTGCCGAAAAAATGGACGGAACCGGATTACAGTTTTTAAAAGATCAAGCCAGGAAAAAGAATGCGTTTATCATGGCCACGCTCTTGATAAAAGAAGGAGATGATCATTTCAATAGGTTGGTTTGTATGGCTCCCGATGGTACATTTCAAACATACGATAAACGTCATCTGTTTCGTTTAAGTGAAGAATACAAGATATTTAAAGAAGGAATGAAACAACTGGTTGTGAATGTTAATGGTTGGAAAATTCATCCGGTGATATGTTATGATCTGAGGTTCCCGGTATGGTGCAAAAACACTTATGATGAAGGAGAATATGGATATGACCTTCTGGTTTGTACCGCCAATTGGCCAGCCAGTCGTTCCAATGTGTGGAAAACCATGTTAAAAGCCAGGGCTATGGAAAATCAATCGTTTGTTGCAGGAGTGAACAGGATTGGCGACGACGGAAATGGCACCTGGCATTCGGGTGATTCAATGGTGCTTGATGCAAAGGGGAATATCCTTTGGGCTGCAGAATCAGGGAAAGAAGGTATTCAAACCATAAACCTTTCAGCTACAGATTTGAAAATATTCCGTGACTCCTTTACGGTAGGAATGGACTGGGATAAATTTACAATCAATGTTAATTCATAGCGGATGCTTTCCATCTCGGTAGTCATTATTGTCCGGAATGAAGAAAAAGTCATCCTCCGATGTCTGAATTCAGTACAACCATTTGCAGATGAAATTGTTGTTGTGGACTCCTGTTCTAACGATCATACCGCAACGATTTGCCGGGATTTTGGCTGCAAAGTTTTCCAACGTGAATTCGATGGCTTTGGCAGCCAGAAACAATTTGCAGTTAATCAGGCAACCCACGATTGGGTATTTTCTATTGATGCCGATGAAGTGGTAACGGATGAATTACAACAGGAAATCCTGACAATAAAGAAGGATTTCAAACCAACTGCCGAAAAGACAGGAAATCAGGATGTGGGTTTCAGAATTCCCTTTTCTCTCTGTTTCATGGGACATATTATGCGTTATAGCGGCGTTGGGAAAGAGGTCCACCTTCGGATTTTTAACCGTACCCATGGCAGGTTTACCTTGGTCCCCGTACATGAAGGGATTGAAGTCCAGGGGCATGTAGGGTTATTAAAAGGAAAGATTATTCATTATTCCTATCGAAATATCAGTCATCATCTCGAAAAAATTAACGGTTATACAACTCAGGCTGCACAAGGTTATTTCGACCAGGGGAAAGTTTATTCAAAATTGTGGCCAGCCTTGAAATTTCCTGCCAGTTTCCTTTCATTTTATGTGTTGAAAAAAGGATTTATGGACGGATATCCAGGCTTTATGTGGTCGTTTCTGGCAGCTGTTTATGCCACATTGAAGGTTGCCAAAACCATTGAATTAAAAACGTCATGATAATTTTACTTGGGATTTCAATTCCTTTGATTGTATTGGTATGTGCATATTTCATCTTGGAGTATAGTTGGTTGATTCCAGCTCCTCGCGGCCTCCCCATCTTAATGTACCATAAGATCTGTGAGCAACCGCCTGATGGACTGACCCTCAGTCCGGCTCAGTTTGATGAACAAATGTGGCACCTGAAAGACAAAGGCTACCACCCGATTTCATTCAAAACTCTGAAAAGTTTACTTTCAACTGGGGCACCGCTTCCTGCTAAGGCCATCATTTTGACTTTTGACGATGCCTATTTGAATTTTAAAGAACAGGCTTTTCCCATATTGGAAAAATATCAATTTTCTGCTACGGTTTTTATTCCTGTTGCTTTCATTGGCAAAACAAACCTTTGGGATCAAGGGGAGGATATGCTGATGTCATCACAAGATCTGAAGCAATTGTCAAACAAGGACTTGGTTGAATTCGGGGTCCATTCCTTTTTACATAAAAGTTACAAAGAGATGAATGTTGACGACATGAAGGAAGACCTGGATAATTGTAAGAAAACACTCGATTTTTACGGGATTCCTTTTACTAAAGTACTGGCTTATCCTTATGGAAAATATCCCAAAAAGGATCCTTTGTTAAAAAAGGAGATGTTTATGCTTTTTCAACAGGCTGGTCTTGATTTTGCAGTCCGTATCGGAAACCGGATCAATCGGTATCCGATACGTTTGCCATACGAGATGAAAAGAATCGATATTCGAGGTAGAGACCGCTTTTTTGTTTTCAGAATTAAGGTAAAAAAAGGAAGAACCAAACTTTTTTCTTAAAACGGCCAGATGATTACGGAGAAGCAAATTTTAAGGTATTGGTACATTTTTTCTCTGTGTGTCATAATTGTTTCTCTTCCCTTTTCGAAGATTGGGCTAAGCATAGGTCAATTTCTGATGGCAGCCGGGTGGATTGTGGACAGGTTCGAAACCAAACGATGGAGGGAAAAACATCTAAAATATTCAGGTTTCTGTAAATTAACCGGAGGGGCATACACAGCCCTTGTTTTACTTTTCAAAGGAATATGGAAAGGAATTCTCCAATTTTTTCGCCATAAGCCGGCCCTTATCTTTAGTTCAATATTCTTGATTCATTTAGCAGGATTGCTTATTACCACTGATTTTGATTATGCGTTAAAGGATCTCCGGACAAAGATCCCATTATTCCTCCTTCCTTTGTTTTTATCTACATCCGGAGTCTTCAATCGGCGGGATTTTCATCGGATCATGATGCTTTTTATTGCAGCTATTCTGGTACGGACACTTTATAACACCGGATTGATTCAAACTCATCATTTTATTGATATCCGTGACATCTCACGGAATGTTTCTCATATTATTCTTGGGCTATTGATTTCCCTGAGCATTTTTTCCCTGGGTTATTTTTCTTTACAGAAACACCTGTTCCCTGGTTGGTTGCGTACGCTTTTTATCATCGTTTTGATTTGGTTTCTTTCATATCTGATTATTTCCCAGTCTTTCACCGGCCTTGCCATTACCCTGCTTATCTTAATGATTCTGGTTCCGGTAATGATTTTTAAAACGCGGAATCGGTGGTTAAAAACAGGCATACTGATTTCTTTTCTCGTTGTTTTATGCTCTTTGGGTTTATATTTTTCCAATCTTGTAAAAGAATATTATATTATTCATCCTGTTGATTATTCTAAACTGGAACCCTATAGCTCACGGGGCAATAAATACATTCACAATATCAATTCGCTTCAAACTGAAAATGGAAATTATCTGTGGATTTATATCCAGTGGGATGAACTCAGGATGGAATGGAACAAACGGAGCAATATACCATTCGACAGTCTGGATAAAAAGAAACAACCGGTTGCTTATACGCTGGTAAGGTTTCTTACTTCAAAAGGATGGCGGAAAGATGCGGATGCTGTTTCGAAATTGTCGCCACTCGAAATAGATGCCATTGAAAAAGGGGTTACCAATGAGATTTTTCTAAAGGAATTCAGTATTCGGGGGCGAGTATATGAAATTTTATGGGGGTATGATAATTATGTAAAGACTGGGAATCCCACCGGTTCCAGCCTGATGCAGCGGCTGGAATTTTGGAAAGCATCTCTGGGAATTATCAAAGAACACTGGCTTACCGGGGTAGGGACGGGGGATATGAATATTGCGTTTCAACAACAATATGAGAAAATTCAAACAAAATTAGCTCCCGACCAAAGATGGCGGTCGCACAACCAATTTCTTTCCATTTTTATCGGTTTTGGGATATTTGGATTTTTATGGTTTCTTTTTGCTTTTATTTATCCAATTCTGGCACTTCATTGGCAGGATGATTTCTTTGTTGTGGTTTTCATGATGATCGCTTTGTTTTCGATGATTACGGAAGATACCATTGAATCACAGACGGGAGTCACTTTTTTTGCTTTTTTCTATTCTTTCTTTCTCTTTTCCAGAAATAAAAAAGAATCAATATGACGAATTCCCAACCAGTTTCCTCCGGGAAGTGGCTGATGATTGTAAACCCCAATGCTGGAAGTAAAAAGGGGGAAAGAGCATGGCCAAAGATATACAAGCATTTAGAACAGAATGGATTTGATTTTCATTGTATTTTTACCGAGCATCGGAATCATGCGATATATCTAACACGGGAATATATTGAAGCTGGGTATCGGAACATTGCCGTTGTAGGAGGTGATGGCACATTGAACGAAGTCTTAAATGGTATTTTCCTTCAACAGGTTGTTCCTCCTCATGATATTTCGCTGGGAATGATTCCGGTTGGAACTGGGAATGACTGGTGCCGTACTTTCAATATTCCCTTTGATTATAAAAAAGCCATTGCCATTTTAAAACAAAAAAAACCATTTCTGCAAGATGTAGGGAAGGTTAGTTATTTTAAAAAGGAGGATTTTCAAACCCGGTTTTTTATGAATATAGCCGGAATGGGATACGATGCCCTTGTTGCCCAAAAAACCAACCAGTTAAAAGAAAAAGGGAAAGGATCTGTTCTGGCCTATTTTTATTTTGTTTTTGCCGGGCTTTTCCAATATAAATTCATGGAAGGAGTGATTGATATTGATGGTAAAACCGTATTTAAAGGGGATTTTTTTTCGATGAATATCGGAATTTGCAAATTTAATGGCGGAGGAATGAAACAAGTACCCAATGCCATTCCCGACGATGGTTTGATGGATGTAACACTGATAAAAAAAGCCAACAAGTTTTTGGTCCTGCGATATGCCCGGAAATTATTTGATGGTACCTTAGTAAATCTGCCCATTGTACTTTCTTTCCGTGGGAAAGAGATCCGAATCCGATCCACCGAAAAAATATTTTTAGAAGCCGATGGAGAATCGTTGGGTCATTCTCCATTCATATATGAAATCATTCCCCGCTGTCTTAAAGTTATCATTGGCCCCTGAATAATTTCACTACTTTGCTACTTCATCATCTCACTATTTTCCATCAGGTTCCTTCCAATCCCCGTTTTCCTGCATAAGTTCGATCAGGGCTTCAATAGCGTTGGTTTCATCAATGTTTTTCTTGACCAGATGTGCTCCTTTGTATAGCGTCACTTTTCCTTTACCTGCGCCAACATAGCCATAATGGGCATCTGCCATTTCTCCGGGGCCATTGACGATACAACCCATGATTGCAATTTTTAAACCTTTTAAATGACCCATCCGGGATTTAATGATGGTCGTAGCTGCCTGAATATCAAACAATGTGCGGGCGCAGGAAGGGCAGGAGATAAATTCGGCATGGGTGATCCGGGTACTTGTAGCTTGTAATATTCCATAAGCCACTGGGATTTCAAATTCCGGGTCTTCGGTAATGGAAACACGGATTGTATCGCCAATCCCGTCTGTTAGCAAACTTCCGATACCTACCGCTGATTTTAACCGACCATCTTCTCCGGCTCCAGCCTCTGTCACACCCAAATGAAGAGGGTAATTCATTCCTAGTTGTTTCATCCGGGTCACGAGCATGCGGTTGGCTTTTATCATAACCCGGGTATTGCTCGATTTCATGGAAAGTACCAGATTGTGAAATCCGAATCCCTCACAAATGGTTACAAATTCCAATGCCGATTCTACCATTCCTTCGGGAGTATCTCCATATCGCGCCATAATCCGCTCCGAAAGAGAACCATGGTTTGTTCCGATCCGAATGGCGGTTCCATATTTTTTACAAATAATGATTAATGGTTTTAACCGGGCTGCAAGTCGTTCCAATTCTTCTTGGTAATTATTATTCTGCATCCAATAACCGGTATCCTTAATCCTTTTCGTGTCGGAATAATTGCCTGGATTGATCCTCACCTTATCCATGACCGGAGCGACCATTTCTGCAATTTTAGCATTGAAATGGACATCAGCAATGAGTGGGGTATCGAAACCATTTTTTCGTAATGTTTTTTTGATCTCAATGAGGTTTTCTGCTTCACGAATGCCTGGTATCGCAAGACGCACATATTCGCAGCCTGCCTCAACCATACGGATAATTTGTTCTACTGTACTTTTGGTGTCAAGCGTATCGGTGTTGGTCATTGATTGTACCCGTATGGGATAATCTCCTCCAAGAGGAAGATTCCCAATGTTAACTACCCGGGTTTTGAATCGTGAATATAACCCTGAATCAGACATAAATACTTCTAAATTTTCTTTGAAATTAATAATCCAACAGCTAATTCAATCCTTTTACTCGTGGTTTTCCGGCGATGAAATCTTTTAAATAAAAAGGTTCAAAATAGACAAGATTTTCAAATTTTTTATGAAGGAACTTTTCTTCTGCTAATGGGATCATAAATTGTGCCGAGGTGGTAAAAGAATCAATAAAAAGTGTGTTTTTATGATTTTCAAGGAGTGGTCTGCATTTCAGGGCACCATTGCCTGCAAAAAGAACCGGATGTCCCGATAATTCTTTTTCAAAAGTGTTTTCCTCAACAATTTGTGCCCGTGGGGCATCGATCAAAGAGAGATTTTTATCATACAAGGCGCAATACACTTCCATTCGTCGGGCATCGATCATCGGGCAGAAAAACAGATTATCCGAAATGGGCTGGTGGAGAATGGATACAAAATGTGTCATCATTCCCTGAGCCATAGCCTGAAGCGTAGAAACAGCAATCAGCGGTTTCCCGAGGGAATAACATAATCCCTTGGCTGTGGCGACTCCGATCCGGATTCCAGTATAAGAACCAGGACCCATGCTAACTGCCAAAGCATCAATTTCGGATAGGTTGATGCCTGCAGATCGGCAAACATCATCAATAAAAACTGTAAGCAGGGAAGAATGTACATTTCGGGTTGCTGATTCTTTGATTGCCAATAATGTACCCTTGGCTGATAATGCAACCGAACACACCTCCGTTGCGGTTTCCAAGCAGAGAATCAGTGCCATGTCTTATTTTTCTTTACTAAAGAGATCTTTTTTATCCACTTTTTTCACCTTGTCACCATCTTTCATGGTTTTTGAAACAGCGGAATAAGGTGCAGTAATAATTTCATCACCATTCTTAAGACCCGATAGAATTTGAATATAGGTGTTGTCCTGAATCCCGGTTTTAACATCTATCTTTTTGGCAATACCATCGCGAAAAACAAAGACACACTCCTGAATATTATCACTTTTCTTTTGATTTGAAACGATCTCTACCTGTTCATCTTCTTGCGTTTTTTTTGTCTTGTTTTTTTCATTCAATTTGTCAAGACTATCTTTTTCAATTCTAGTCGTCACTGCCTGCAGGGGAACCGAAAGAACGTTTTTCGCTGTTTCCGTCTGAATTTCAACGGTACAGGACATTCCTGGCCGGAAAGGAGAAAAATCGGTAGGTTTTCCCACCAACAGATCCTGATAAGAATTTTTTAAAATATGGATTTTTACGTTAAAATTGGTAACCTGGTCAACGCTTACGCCGGTAGTATTGGCAGAAGTAGCGATTTCGGTTACCACCCCTTTGAATTTACGGTTTAGATAAGCGTCAATTTCGATCAGGGCGGTGTCGCCCATAGAGACACGGACAATATCATTTTCATTAACCTCGACTTGAGCTTCCATTTCATTTAAGTTGGCGATCCGCATAATTTCAGTACCACTTGAAAACTGAGAAGCCCCGGTAACCCTTTCCCCTTTCAATACACTAAGTTTTGAAACGGTACCGTCGTTTGGGGCATAAATTGCAGTACGATTTAAATCGTCACGGGATCTTTTCAAGGCCGCCTCGGAATTTTTTACCATAAATTCGGAAGCGTTGATGTCCTGTTCTGCAGCGGCAACCTGGGCTTGGGCAACCTGGAATGCCGATTTTGCCTGATCGTATTCTGCCTTGGAGATCACATTTTGCCCAAACAGTTTTTCCTGACGGTCAAAATTAAGTTTGGAATTTTCAAATTGTGCTTTCATCTGGACAAGCCGTGCTTTTGAATTTGCCAGGTTCGCTTTTTGAGTGTTCAGAGAGGCTTCACTTTGGTCAAACTGGGAAATATAAATCTCCGGATCAATTTTAGCTAAAAGGTCTCCTTTTACCACCTGGGCACCTTCTTTTACATAAAGGTCAACTACTTCACCGGAAATATATGGACTAATTTTAATATCTTTTTCCGGTTGAATTTTCCCATTGGAAGAAACGGTTTGAAAGATCGTTCGCTTGATCACTTTTTCTACCGCAACTTTCGTGCTTTCGTCCTGTTTTCCCTTCACCACAGCAACTATAACAATAAGAGCCACCACAGCCACTGCGGCAATGATGATCCATGTTTTTTTTCTGGATATTTTTACAGTCATAAATTGATAATATTTATTTATTCGCGGTCAATCCGGATGGGATTCCCCATATAAAACTCAAGAATGGTTGTTTTAAAAATGAAGTCGTACTTGGCCTGGAGAAGATCTGATTGGGCTTTGGTAAGATCTTTTTTACTATTGTTGAAATCGAAAGAAGTCATCATTCCGACATCGAATTTTTGTTGGGTATATTTAAATGATTCTTCCTGTGCTTTCACTTTTTCTTCAGAAGAAGCATACTTTTTAAGAGAAGCAACTGCATCTGCATAAGCTTGTTCGATTATTTTCCGGAGATCCCGTTTTTCGATATCATAATTAAGTTCAGCCTGTGACCGGTTGATTTTGGCTTGACTGATGGAGTTGCGTCCCGACCAACCATTGAAAATTGGAACCCGCAGATAAAAACCAACCGACTGGTTTTCATTTTGATGTAGCTGATCGTTGAATGAAATAACACGGCTACTATATCCAAGGTCATAGCCAAAAACAGTATCATGCGAGAGCTGGGTAATCCCAATTTTCTCAAGTTTTATGATCGGGGCAATGGATGGATCGATCTCTCTGGCTGCACCGGAATACCCAGTTCCCCACGAACCTGCTAAAGAGAGCGTGGGATAAAGCACTCCCCTGGCAATTTGCAGGTTTTTTTGTGCTATTTGAACGCGTAACTCAGCGGCCTGAATTTCAGGACGTGCTTTAAGGGCATGATCATAAATAATTTCAGGAGAGACTAATGAATTTGGGGTTTGAACAGGTTTCAACGTCGGCTTTTCAATAAGGAAATCCCGGGTAACCGGCAAATCGATCAATTGTTGCAGGGAGAGGTTGGAAATGTACAATGCGTTGTCAGCTTCTATCAGAGTCAACTCTTCTGCTGCTTTCTGAGCTTGAATGTTTAATAAATCGCCCCGGGCTGCACTCCCCGCCTCAACTTTTTTCTGAATCCGGTCAACCTGTGCTACGGTGATAGCAAGTTGTTCCCTGGCCACCTCCAGCAATTCCCGGTTAAATAAAATATCAAGAAAATAACCAGCTACCGATAAGGAAATACTGTTTTTCAAAACGTCTAAATCATATTTGCTGGCTAAAACACTGATTCTATTTTGTTTAACGGTGTTGAACTTCTGAAATCCACCAAACAAAGTCACTTCGCTCTGGAGGTAAAAATTATTGGAACGCACGGTATTAGTAGCAAATGTATTGGTATATTGATCGATGGTCTGACCAAAGTTCCAAACATTCGTGCCATTGGCATTCAGGTCGGGTAAGACACTCAGGGCGCTTTGTAGCAGTGTTTTCTTGTTCGACTCCACCATCAGTACCTGTTTCTGGATATCAAGATTATTTTCTAGAGCGTAATTGATACACTCTTCAAGAGTCCAGATTTTTTGTGCTCCGCCAGATACCGGGAACATCAAGGTAAAAAATACCAGAGGAAAAAATCCCCAAAAATTTCGGCGCATGAACATTTTTTAGGCTATAAAAGTAGTGAATTTCCGTTTTAACAGAGCATTAAGACGTAGAAAATATGATTTGGTTACAAAAAGACAAATACGCTATCTTTGCACGTATAAATATAAATGTCCTCAATCATGAAAAAACAAGTACTTTTTTTTATCCTTGTAATGGTCAGCGGAATAATTATGGTTTCTTCGTGCAAGCAAACTGATCCGATTTTTGGAACACTTACGGTTACTGTTTATGATCCGATAGCCGGGACCGTGGTCCCAAACGAAGAGGTGTATCTTGCAACCAGTTTTTATAATTTAAGCCATGGGGCCTATTTAAGAACTGCTTGGACCAACGCTGGGGGAGCGGTGTATTTTGGTGAACTTGCCCCGGGGTTCTATTATTATGATACTAAAGATTGGGAGGATTTCGGTGCCGTAATGATCTATGCCGGAAATGATTTTTATGTACATCTTTACGTCAATACACCCGCTACAGTGAAGAAATAGCATTATATCATTTCATAAATAATTCTTAATTTTGCGGCGTTGAGTCGATTATTGTTTTGCCATGAACCGATTGATCTCCATCTTATTTTTCCTCTTTCTTTTTACTGGTAGCATCCAGGCGTTTTCGCAAGAACAAACTGCTATCCCTAAGGCAGATAGCTTGACCGGCAATGCTGTCGGTACCAAATCAGAGGGCGGTAAAAAATTCAATGCCGGGGATTTGATTTTTGAACATGTAGTAGATAATCACGAATGGCATATTGTTGAAATTGGAAATGTTGAAATTACTATCCCATTACCCGTAATTTTGCTTTACAAAGGAGACATTTTCTGTTTTTCTTCCCACAGATTCCACAATGAAACACATTCCTATGAAGGTTTTCGTTTGGAACAAGCGGGTGCGAATAAAGGAAAAATTATTGCACTGGAAGCCTCCGGAAATCCTGTTCAGGGATCGAAAGTTTATGATTTTTCCATCACAAAAACAGTCTTGGCTATTTTTATAAGCGCTGCTTTACTGATTTGGATTTTTGTTTCGGTTGCAAACCGATATAAAAGTAACAGGAACAAAGCTCCTAAGGGATTACAGTCATTGCTGGAGCCGCTAATCATATTTGTCAGGGATGACATTGCCAAAAGTTCTATCGGTGAAAAAAAATATGAAAAATTCATGCCGTTTTTATTAACAATTTTCTTTTTTATTTTTTTTAACAATCTTTTTGGGCTTATCCCTTTTTTCCCTGGAGGGGCGAATGTTACCGGAAACATTGCAGTGACTCTTGTCCTTGCCGTTTTTACCTTTTTAATCACAACCATTAGTGGGAATAAACATTACTGGATTGATGTTATTAATACTCCAGGTGTCCCCTGGTGGCTCAAATTTCCGATTCCACTGATGCCGATTGTTGAAATTATCGGGTTGATCACCAAGCCTTTTGTGTTGATGGTCCGACTCTTTGCAAATATTACCGCCGGCCATATCATCGCTCTTGGTTTCGTAAGCCTGATCTTTATTTTTGGTGCTATTAGTGCAGCACTGGGTCTTGGAGTATCTGTGGTTTCAGTAATTTTTATGGTTTTTATGGATCTGTTGGAATTGTTGGTTGGTTTTATCCAGGCTTATGTTTTCACTTTATTATCAGCCCTTTATTTTGGGTTGGCGACAGTAGAACCGGAACACCATTAGCAATTAAGAATTAAAAATTAAGAATTAAGAATTAGCAAGTTAGAATTAAAAATTTTTAGTAATCATTTAATAAGACCATTATGACATTATTAGCTATTTTACTGCAACTGGCCGGTGATTTCGCCGCAATTGCAAAGATGGGTGCCGGAATAGGTGCCGGGATTGCCGTGATTGGTGCCGGGATCGGAATTGGGAACATTGGTAAAAGTGCCCTTGAAGCCATTGCCCGTCAGCCCGAAGCCGTTGGCGATATCCGGTCAAACATGATCATTGCCGCAGCACTCGTCGAAGGGGTAGCATTTTTTGCTATTGTCGTTTGTTTGCTGATTCTTTTCATCTGACAAAAGCGACAGGTTTTTTACGGCGTTACGGTTGGTAACGCCGTAAAAAATCCTAATTAATTGATGTTCACCTAAAGAAAATTTGTATGGAATTAATCACACCCGGACTAGGCTTGCTTTTTTGGATGACCTTGGTGTTTTTGTTACTCCTTTTCATCTTAGGGAAATTTGCCTGGAAACCGATCCTACACATGCTCAAGGAAAGGGAAACGTCCATTCATGAGGCGCTCAACACAGCCAATAAGGCGCGGGAAGAGATGAAACAGTTGCAATTCAGCAACGAACAACTGTTACAGGAGGCCAAAAATGAAAGGGATGTCCTGCTAAATGAAGCAAGGAAAGTCAGAGACAAACTACTTGAAGAAGCTCGTGTAAAAGCAGGGGAAGAGGCTTCCCGGATCATTGAAGGGGCCAAGGCAAGCATCCAGAATGAAAAAATGGCAGCGATGACGGATTTAAAGAATCAGATCGCCGAAAGTTCCCTGACACTGGCAAAATTCATTTTACAACGTGAACTCTCTGATCCCAAAAAGCAAGAGGAATACGCGCAGGAGTTATTAAAAGAAATTAAATTCAATTAACAAGAATGAACATTACTCTTGTAGCGGAACGTTATGCCAGAGCACTATTTGATCTCGCTCTCGAAAAAAATCTTGAGGATGAGGTTTTTCACGATAGTGAGTTAATCTTCCAAACCTGTGCTAAATGCAAAGACCTTAGGTTATTGCTGAAAAGCCCCATCATTAGTACAGAAAAAAAGCAAACCATTTTGCGGGAAATTTTCAAACACCAGGTTCAAGATCTTACCCTGATTTATTTATTGATCATGGCACGCAAAAAACGGGAGATGATTATTTCGGAGGTTGCCTTCCATCTGGTTGAACTTTATAAGGTATATAAAAATATTTTAACCGTTCATTTCAAATCTCCGTTAAAACCCAATACCGAAATTCGTCAGCAAGTAGTTAAATTAATGGCGAATTATTCTAATATGGATATTGAATTAAAGGAAGAAATAGACGCATCGTTGGTTGGTGGTTTCATTCTCAATTGGCAGGATAAACAATATGATGCCAGTATCCGCCGGGAAATTGACGATATGAAAAATGCAATGGCAAAAATCAATTTATATAAAAAAGGATTTTAGTATTCTAAAAAAATAATCTATGGCTGAAATTAAGCCCGCAGAAGTAACCGCGATTTTACGCAGAGAACTGGCCGGATATCAGAATGAAAAAGAGCTGGAAGAAGTGGGTACCGTATTGACTGTTGGAGATGGGATTGCTCGTATCTATGGCTTGAATAATGCCGAATCAGGAGAATTAATTGAATTCGAAAAAAATGGTCTTAAAGCCATCGTGCTGAACCTCGAAGCGGATAATGTCGGCGCTGTATTGCTTGGTGAGTCCTATGAAATTAAGGAAGGTGATATCGTTAAGCGTACACGTCGTATTGCATCCATCGAAGTAGGCGAAGGTTTGTTGGGCCGGGTTATCAACACCCTTGGAGAGCCCATCGATGGAAAAGGACGGATCGAAGGAACTCGGTATGAAATGCCACTTGAGCGGAAAGCTCCAGGTGTTATTTTCAGGCAGCCGGTGAATCAACCCTTGCAAACTGGGATCAAACCCATTGATGCAATGATCCCGATCGGACGAGGGCAACGGGAATTGATCATTGGCGACCGGCAAACTGGGAAGACGGCGATCGCTATTGATACGATCATTAACCAGAAAGAGTTCCACGATAAAGGAGAAACGGTTTTCTGTATTTATGTTGCTATTGGTCAAAAAGGATCGACGGTTGCAAATATTGTAAAAACGCTTGAAGAAAAGGGAGCTATGGCTTATACCGTGGTGGTTTCTGCTACTGCTTCCGATCCTGCTGCCATGCAATTTTATGCCCCCTTTGCCGGTGCTGCCATCGGGGAGTTTTTCCGTGACACCGGTCGTCCTGCTTTGATTATCTATGACGATTTATCTAAACAGGCAGTTGCTTATCGTGAAGTCTCTCTGCTGCTACGTCGTCCTCCCGGACGTGAAGCTTATCCCGGAGATGTGTTTTATCTTCATTCACGATTGTTGGAAAGAGCAGCACGGGTAATATCATCCGATGAAATTGCCCGCCAGATGAATGATCTCCCGGCAAGTATCAAAGAAATGGTCAAAGGCGGAGGATCTCTTACGGCATTGCCAATTATTGAAACCCAGGCTGGTGACGTTTCTGCCTATATTCCTACCAATGTTATTTCCATCACCGACGGACAAATCTTTTTGGAAACAGGTTTGTTCAATGCGGGGATTCGCCCGGCTATTAACGTTGGAATCTCGGTTTCCCGAGTGGGAGGAAATGCACAGATCAAATCGATGAAAAAAATTGCCGGTACGTTGAAACTCGATCAGGCAGAATTTCGCGAATTAGAAGCCTTTTCGAAATTCGGATCCGATCTTGATGCTGCAACAAAAGCTGTGCTGGATAAAGGATCACGCAACGTGGAAATTCTTAAACAGGCTCAATATGCCCCTATGCCGGTAGAAAAACAGATCGCAATTATCTTCTGTGGAACCCGTGGGCTGCTGAGAAATGTTCCTATTCGAAATATCGCGAATTTTGAAATTGAATACCTGCACTTTCTGGAAATCAATCATCCGGAAGTACTGAAAAATCTGAAATCTGGAAAATTGATCGACGAAGATTTAAAGATCCTGGAACAGGTTACCAAAGAATTATCCATTAAATTCGAGGATAAGAAATAATAGAAAGATATGCCCGGACTAAAGGAAGTACGTATTCGGATAGCATCGGTTAAATCGACCCAGCAGATCACTAATGCCATGAAAATGGTGGCTGCTTCCAAATTCAGAAAAGCCCAGACCGCAATTATTAAATTGCGGCCCTATGCCGGGAAACTTCGTGAAATCTTACAGAACATTACAGCTGGAAGCGATCCCTCCGCTGATAATGTATATGCTCAAAGTCGTAAGCAGGAAAAGATTTTGCTGATAATTATTGCTTCTAACAGAGGGCTTTGCGGAGCATTCAATTCAAACGTCATCAAAGCTTCCTGCAAACTTTTAGTTACTGATTATCAGGACCAATTAGCTAAGGGGACTGTCAGCCTGATTACCATCGGGAGGAAAGCTACCGAATTTTTCCGCAAACGAAAATACCCCGTTATAGAATCACCGGATGATCTATTTGACCACCTTACTTTCAACAATGTTGCACCGTTGGCAGAAAAGCTGATGAAAGCTTATGCTGCAAAGGAATACGACAGGATAGATCTGGTTTATAACCAATTTAAAAACGCGGCGGTTCAACGACTCGTTGTGGAACAATTTTTACCGATCACTCAAAATGCACCCGCTCCAGCTGCACCAACTTCCCATGTGGAAAATGATTATATTTTTGAGCCTCCCCGTAAGATCATGGTACAGGAACTGATCCCCAAAACATTGCGTATTCAACTTTTTAAGGCATTGCTTGATTCCTTTGCTTCCGAACAGGGAGCCAGGATGACAGCCATGCAAAAAGCTACCGACAATGCCAAAGATCTGTTACGAGATCTTAATATTTCATACAATAAAGCCCGTCAGAATGCAATTACCAATGCCATTCTTGAAATTGTATCGGGAGCAGAAGCTCTGAAAGGCTAAAACAATGTTGAAATATGTCGATGCGTGATGGTACTAACCCAGTAGTTTAATCAGATTCTTATACCAGGTTTGCCCATATTTCCGGGTCAATGCTTCTTCCAGAAACCGATAAAGAGGTAGTTTTTCCTTTTCTCCTTTCTCAAGTGCTTTCTGACAAATCGGCCATCGGTGATAGTTCAAAAGATCATTGGAACGGGTAGTCTTTACCCGGATGGGATAAAGATGACAGGAAATAGGCTTGGCAAATGGAATTTTTTTCTCAAGAAATGCTTTTTCTATGGCACATCGGGCAATATCTCCATCAAAATAAACAAAAACACACTCCTTGCCACGAACCAAAGGAGTCACGAAATTTCCTTCTGCATCATAATCAAATACGCCCAAATTTTCAATTTCCAGTATTCCTTCCGGAACCATAAACGACTTGATCTCTTCCTGATAATCTTCCAAAAAAGAGATTTCTTCTTCTGTTAATGGGGCACCGGCATCTCCTTCTATACAACAAATTCCTTTGCAATTTTTGAGGTCACAGGAAAAGTAAACAGATTCAATTTCGTCAGAAATAAGGGTAGGAGCAAGCGCGATCATTTTCCCAACCGTTTTTTCTCCTGTGCTTTTTTAATTTCTTCCTCTTGAATCGCTTTGGGCAATGGAGTGTATTTGTAAAATTCCATGGAATAATTGGCGCGACCACTGGAAATATTACGAAGCTGGGTAGAATAACCAAACATTTCCATCAGCGGAACAAACGCGTCAACTTTTTGTGATCCTTTCCGATAACGGCGCATGGATTCTATTTTACCACGCCTGCGATTCAAATTTCCTACCACATCACCAATATATTCATCGGGGGTATTCACCTCAACCTTCATCATTGGTTCAAGTAAAATGGGATCAGCTTTCATAAATCCCTGCTTAAAGGCAATCGAGGCACAAGTTTGGAAAGCCATATCGGAACTATCCACCGGATGGAAACTGCCATCTAATAGTACCACTTTGACATCCACTACTGGGAAACCTGCAAGAATGCCCCGTTCGAGGGTTTTTTGAATCCCTTTGTTGACCGATGGGATATATTCAGCTGGTATATTTCCTCCTTTAATTTTTTCGATAAACTCGTATCCTTTGCCTTCATTCGGTTCCAGTCGCATCAGGGTCTGTGCAAATTGTCCTTTTCCACCTGTTTGTTTGGAGTGTTTGTAGTTTGATTCTACCTCTGTGGTAATGGTTTCCCGGAATGCTACCGAAGGTTCTCCCACTTCTGCTTCGATTTTAAATTCATATTTGAGACGGTCAACAATAATTTCAAGATGAAGTTCTCCCATCCCTGCAATTACCGTTTCTTCCGTTTCTTCATCAAATCGAACATTGAAAGAGGGATCTTCCATGGCCAACGTGTGTAAAGCTTCTCCTAATTTCGACTGATCAGCCCGTTTCACTGGGTTGATTTTCAGTTCGATGACACTGGGCGGAATGTGGATGTTTTCGAGCATAAGCCGATGATTCTCATCACATAAAGTATCCCCTGTTTTAGTGACTTTCATTCCGATCAAGGCAACAATATCACCGGGACCTGCTTCGGGAATCTCCTCTCTATCTTTGGCATGGATTCTGAAAATACGTCCCACCCGTTCATGTTTACCTTTTGTAGCATTATATACCTGCATACCACTTTTTAGGGTGCCGGAAAAAACCCGGGTAAAAGTCTGTTGGCCGACAAAGGGATCATGAATGAGTTTAAATGCCAGAGCTGAAAAAGGCTCTTTTGGAGAAGGGTGGATGGTATGCAGTTTTTCCGGATCTTCCAGATCAGTACCTGTAATAGCGCCTACATCTACGGGTGATGGAAGATAGTCTATCACGGCATCGAGAAGCATCTGAATTCCTTTGTTTTTATATGCGGCACCACAAAAAACAGGGGTAATCAACAATTTTAAAGTGGCTTCCCTAAGTGCTTTTCTCATTAATTCGGATGGAACTTCCTTGTCGTCCATGAAAAGATTCATGATCTCGTCGTCGAATTCTGCCAGTTTTTCTGTAGCCCAGGCACGTGCCTCTTCGGTTTTTTGACGATATGCTTCCGGGATTTCTATTTCTATTTGTTCCAAATCATGGAACATAAAAGCTTTCCGTTCAATGATATCAATAATTCCTTCAAAATGCTCTTCTGAACCTATTGGAATCTGGAAAGGAACTGCGTTGGCATCGAGATATTTATTCATCTGGGAAACCACAGCTGAAAAGTCAGCACCAGTCCGGTCCATCTTGTTGATGAAGGCAAAACGGGGAACTCTGTATCGATCCGCCTGATTCCAAACGGTTTCACTTTGGGGTTCAACACCGCCCACGGCACAAAATACTGCGATCATTCCATCAATGACACGCAAGGAACGTTCCACTTCGACAGTAAAATCAACGTGTCCGGGAGTATCAATCAGATTGATTTGATTTCCTTTCCAGAAGCAGGTTATTGCAGCAGATGCGATGGTAATTCCGCGTTCCTGCTCTTGTTTCATGAAATCCATGGTAGCTTGTCCATCATGGACTTCACCCATTTTACGATTGGTTCCGGTGAAAAACAGGACACGTTCGGTAACTGTGGTTTTGCCGGCATCAATATGCGCAGCTATCCCAATATTTCTGAGTTTATTTAATGGCATGATTAGGTTAATTTTTTTTGGGGGTGCAAAGGTACGAAATATTTCCTTACCTCTTTTTTAATTCCAATGCCCGGGTAAAATCAGCAATAGAACCGGCCAGATCGCCGTTGGTTTTTTTTGCAAAACCTCTGTAATAATAGGCATCACCGAAATCGGGCTTCAATTGGATGGCCATGGTCAGATCGTTCATGGCATCATGGTACTTTTTCATTTTCAAATAAACGATTCCCCGATTAAACCAACCCTCAATGAGATGTTTGTTTTTTGAAATGGCACGCCCCAGGTTTTTAACCGAAGAAGGGTATTTTTCAATATATGCTTCAACACAACCCTTATTGTTATAAGCAGCTGCATGATTGGGTTGTTTGGAAATAAGCAGATCATAGGTTTTAAGAGATTGGGAATTATCGCCAACCAATCGGTAAAGATACCCCATGCAAAGCAAGAGTTTTGCATCGTCTTTTTGGTTTAGCTCACGAGCCTTCAAAAACAAATTGATTGCATTTCCATACCTGGAAAGAAAATAGTAATAGGTACCATAATTATAAAAAGCATCATAAAATTTCGGATCCTTCGTTGCATATTTAAATAAAGACTCAATCAAAAGGGTGTCGGTTGTATGATTTAAAGCATAGTAAGTTCCCAATAGATAGGCAGCAAAAGTATTTTCCTGAATATACGGGGTATTATCCCAGAATTCGGGTTTTTTAAGGTCTGCTACCGGGACTTTCATAGCTATGCTATACATTGAAAAAATACTATCTGGCTGATTTAATTGCATGAAAGCAATCCCCAAATATAAATTGCATAAGGATCGCGATACCGAGGTATCGCCTAAGGCGCTTTTAAAGTCAAAGATGGATTCCTGATATGCGCGTTGTCGCAAAAGGCTGATGCCTCTGTAAAAATGGACAAACCCGACGGTTTCACCTTTGGGAAAGAGATCCTCCGGTTTCCGATCGGCAATTGAGGTATAATCGGTCTGATAATTAATATCGCAGATTTCACGCAGGGAAAGAGTCTGAGCATTTCCCCACAAGGAAACCAAAAATATAAATCCCATCAATGGAATAATTCCCCGCATTTTAATCATGACATCGTAAAAATTGAGACAGTATCACCGAAAAACGTTCAAATATAAACATTTTCGTTATGATAATGATCTCCTGTTAAAACCGTTTCACATAACCGTGACAATAGGGAGTTGTTCCCTTATGTTCATAATAATTCTGATGATACTCTTCGGCAACCCAAAATGCTTGGGCTGGTTTTAATTCAGTAACCACCCGAAATCCCTTGTCCTTCAGCTCCCGGATCAGTTTTTCAGAGATCTCTTTTTGTTTTTCATTATTGTAAAAAATAGCAGACCGGTATTGCTCTCCAAAATCTGGTCCCTGATGATTCCACTGGGTGGGATCATGGATTTCAAAAAACATTTTGACAACGGCTTCAAAAGTTGTCTGGGAGGGGTCAAAAGTGATCCTGGTTGCTTCGTAATGGCCTGTTGTTCCTGAGCAAACCTCTTCATAAGTGGGATGGTCTTTAGTACCGCCGGTATATCCGACTTCAGCAAGGAATACCCCTTCCATTTTTTTCATGTAGTATTCCACTCCCCAGAAGCAGCCACCGGAAAAAATTGCAGTATCGATCTTTTTCATTTTTTCTTCAGAACTAAAATTCAGAGAAATAGAATTCACGCAATAACGGCTTGAAGGGGGTCATTATTACATTATAAATATCTTTTCCAGTTTGGTAATCACTCCGGAAGTGAGGCGGATATATGCATCTCCGCGACTAACTTGCCCGTTTATATTAAAGGTGTTTTCTTTCAAACCTTCTCCATAAACCACTTTATTCATGAGGACTTTAATCAGTTTTCCCTGGCAGGACAGCAATTCTATTTTGACATTCTGGCCATCCTTGGTATCGTAAATAATATTTAGATAACTATTGACGGGATTTGGCATGATTTTAACATTGAGGTTGATTCTCTGTCGAATGGTTCCTTTACATAACTTTTCATCGGGGATATTCGTGCTTTGGAAAAGAAGGGATTTTTGTACAATGACCTGCTTTACCACTTTTTTCTTAGGTTCAACCTTGACCTTGGGTGCAACTTTTTTTCTGCAAGGACAGTCATCTTCAACTGCCATAACTTGTAAGGAAAAAAAGAAAAGTAAAAAGGACAATATAAGAATAACGCGTGTTTTCATGTCTTAGTTTTTAGTTTTGTACGGATTGTAGGGAATATGGTTACATTTTTATCCAGAGAATTAGTAAATGTGGCAGTTTTACTATGTTTTGTAATCGGAATGACAGGAATCTGTATACTTCTGTTGAAAGTGAAAATTTTTATCTTTGTGGCTGAAATATACTACCATGAAAAAGATTCTTGGAATGGGGAATGCCTTAGTTGACATTATGATTCCCCTTGAAAGTGATAATATTCTTGAATTGTTAGGATTACCCAAAGGAAGTATGCAGCTAATGAATGGGGAGCAGAGTAATGCCGTGCTTTCGGCGCTGAAAGATTATAAAAAGAGTCAATCTTCCGGTGGGTCTGCAGCCAACACCATTCATGGGCTTGCTAAGCTGGGTGCGAAAACGGGATATATTGGGGTTGTAGGTGAAGACGAACTCGGCGGTTTTTTTGTTCGTGATCTTATTCAGGCCGGGGTAGATCCTCACATGATCCACAGCCAGCAGGGTACCGGCCGTGCTGTGGCCTTGGTAACACCGGATTCGGAGCGCACTTTTGCTACATTTCTGGGAGCTGCTATTGAACTTTCAGCAGAACACCTGGTGCCCGATACAGGACAATTGGGATCTGGTATTTTCAATGGTTATTCCTATTTTCATATTGAAGGGTATTTAGTCCAAAACCATGCCCTGATCCGTCAAGCGGTAGCATTAGCCAAAGAAAATGGATTGATTGTTTCTCTTGATCTTGCGAGCTATAACGTAGTAGAGTCGAATCTTGATTTTCTCCAATCGATCGTAAAAGAGTATGTCGATATCCTTTTTGCCAATGAAGAGGAAGCTCGGGCTTTTACGGGACAGGAACCTGAAAATGCCATTAATATCATTTCTGATATGGTCGATGTAGCCATCGTAAAAACTGGGAGCAAAGGATCGCTTATCAAAACAAATCGTGAGTACCTTGAAATCGGGATAATCCCGGTTCAACCAATTGATACAACAGGAGCCGGTGATCTTTATGCCTCTGGTTTCCTCTATGGTCATGCTCTCGGATTGCCATTAAAAAGATGTGGGGAACTGGGAGCAATGTTAGCAGGGAATGTGATCGAACACATAGGTTCTAAAATGCCCGAAATAAAATGGGAATCCATTCGCCGGGAAATCGGGTTGCGGTAAAACCTATAATCTGTTGATCCTTAATTCCTAATTCTTCATTCTTATTGCCGGAACCCTTGGTTTATTCCATAAATTTTTCTAATTTTGTAACCCTTTCATAAAAACAATAATTTTCAATCACTTACAATAATTATTTAGCTACCATGAAGGTCTATCAAACCAGTGAAATTCGTAACATCGCACTCATCGGAGGGGCGAAATCGGGGAAAACAACTATGGCAGAAGCCATGCTATTTGAGGGGGGAATCATCAGCCGCCGGGGAGCAGTAGAAGATAAAAACACCGTATCTGACTTTCGTCCGATTGAGCTGGAACGTCAGAATTCAGTATCTGCATCCGTTTTATATACCCTTTGTGACAACATGAAAATCAACATCATTGACACTCCGGGTTTTGACGATTTTTGCGGGGAAGTTATTTCTGCCCTTAGGGTTGCCGACACTGCTATAATGATGGTAAATGGTCAGAATGGTGTGGAGGTTGGAACCGAGATAACCTGGCGCTATACAAACAAAGCAAATACTCCGGTGATTTTTGTGGTAAACCATCTGGATCTTGAAAATGCCAATTTTGATGAAACGATCCGGCAGATGAAAACTCAGTTCGGGAATAATATTACATTGATGCAGTATCCGGTCAATGCCGGCCTTGGTTTTAACACCATCATTGATCTGCTGAAGATGAAGCAGCTTAAATATCCTGTTGGTGGCGGAAAACCTGAAATTTCTGATATCCCGGCTAATGAAAAAGATAAAGCTGAGGAAATGTATAATACCTTGATTGAAGAACTTGCTTCTAAGGATGAATCGATGATGGAAATTTTCTTCGATAAAGGAACGCTAACCGAAGAACAAATGCACAAGGCGCTCAAAACAGGCCTCATCAACCGGACTATTTTCCCGGTGTTATGTGCCTGTGCCAAACAAGATATTGGAGTTGGTCGGGTTCTCGAATTTATCGCCGGAAGTACTCCTGCTCCTAACGAAATGCCGGGTTTGAAAACCAAAGAAGGTAAATTATTGAAATGCAATGTAGCGGATCCTACTTCCGCCCTGATTTTTAAAACTTCTATTGAACAGCACCTTGGAGAGATATCTTATTTCAAAGTGTTTGCCGGTGAAATTACCGAAGCCATGGATATGATCAATCCAGTACGTCAGTCGAAGGAACGTCTTTCTCAGCTTTTTGTAATAAATGGGAAAAACCGGGAAAAGGTAGAGAAAATGGTTGCCGGTGATATTGGCGCTACCATCAAGTTAAAAAACTGTTATACCAACAATACGCTTAACTCACTAAAGAATGCGGATGATGTAATCGAACCCATCACTTTCCCAAACCCAAGATTTAGGGCAGCCGTAAAAGCCAAGAATGCATCAGACGACGAAAAGGTTAGTGGAATTCTGATTGAACTGGCCAAGATGGATCCAACCCTCATCATCGGTTTTTCCCGTGAGCTGAAACAGATGATTTTGCAGGGACAGGGGGAACTTCACCTGAATCTGGCAAAATGGCATGTGGAAACCCTCGAAAAAATTCCCATCGAATTTTATGCTCCCCGTATTCCATACCGTGAAACCATTACCAAATCAGCAAAATCAATGTATCGTCACAAAAAACAATCCGGTGGTTCGGGTCAGTTTGGAGAGGTACACATGATGATTCAACCTTATCGTGAGGGAATGACCGAACAAAATGAATTTCCGATCCGTGGACGTGATGTAATCGATCTGGAATGGGGAGGAAAACTACAAATGAACAATTGTATTGTTGGGGGTGCTATTGATGCCCGTTTCATGCCTGCTATCCTGAAAGGGGTTATGGAAAAAATGGAAGAAGGTCCTTTAACCGGTTCTTATGCCCGCGACATTGTGTTTAATGTATATGACGGGAAGATGCATCCTGTTGACTCCAATGAAATCTCCTTCAAATTAGCAGGCCGGAATGCATTTAGAGAAGCATTTAAAAATGCAGGACCTAAAATCCTTGAACCGATTTATGATGTTGAAGTCATTGTTCCCGAAGACAAAATGGGCGAAGTAATGACGGATCTTCAAGGACGACGTGCTGTGATCATGGGAATGGACAGTGAAGGTAATTACCAGAAGATCATTGCTAAAGTTCCCTTAGCTGAATTAAACCGTTACTCTACTGCATTAAGCTCAATTACCAGCGGCCGTGCCACCTACAACATGAAGTTTGCAGAGTATTCACAGGTTCCGGGAGATATCCAGGACAAGCTGCTTAAGGCTTACGAAGAACAGGAAAAGGACGAAGAATAAATTTGACAAAAAAACATGATGCGTATGCTGTTCTCAGGATACGCGATTTCAGACTGTTTTTAAGTTTTAGGTTTTTCACAACCATTGCCTTCCAGATGCAAAGCATCATTGTAGGATGGCAAATGTATGAACTTACAAAAGACCCGTTGGCTCTGGGGCTGATTGGTCTGGCTGAAGCTCTTCCAAATATCTTTACTGCATTATTTGCCGGAAATGCAGCCGACCGGTATAACCGGAAACACATTATAACCTGGTTTACATTACTTTTTCTTGTCGGTACAACCCTGCTCTTTTTGTTTTCCATCAAGCATCTTGGGATTATAACGACTTTCGGGGTTTTCCCAATATATTTCGTGGTGATGATTTCCGGGGTATCAAGGGCGTTTTTATATCCCTCCATCATTGCCTTGATGTCGCAGCTCGTTCCGCGTCATCTCTATACCAATGCTTCTACCTGGAACAGTACGATGTGGCATATTGCTGCGATTACCGGACCGGCCTTTGGAGGATTGATATATGGATTTTTTGGCGTGAGGGTGGCCTATCTCAGCGTTCTCTTTTTTTTATTGCTTGCCTTATTATTACTGGGTTTTTTGAAAAACTATCCATTGCCTGCCATCATTCCTGGGGAGACACTATTCCAGCGACTTTCGACGGGAATTAAATTTGTTTTTCATAATCAAATTCTGTTGGGCGCTATGTCGTTGGATATGTTTGCAGTACTTTTTGGTGGAGCAGTAGCCATGCTCCCGATATTCGCAGCGGAAGTGCTGTACGTCGGGCCACAGGGGTTGGGGTTTTTACGAGCCGCTCCCATGGTGGGGGCCGTGATAATGTCATTGATCATGGCCTATCGGCCACCGCTGGTCCACGCCGGTCGTTATTTAATGATCGGGGTAGCCGGATTTGGCCTCAGCATCATTTCCTTTGCCCTTTCCCGGAATTTTTATCTCTCCCTTGGAATCCTGATGCTTAGTGGAATGTTCGACAATATCAGTGTGGTCATTCGCGCTACCGCTATGCAATTGTTAACTCCCGATGAAATGAGGGGACGGGTTGCCTCTGTCAATGCCATATTTATTGGATCCTCCAATGAAATCGGTTCCTTTGAATCCGGATTGGCTGCAAAATTGATGGGTTTGATTCCTTCTGTAATCTTTGGCGGAATCATGACCCTGGGAATCGTGGGATTTACTTCCAAATTCACTCCCCGATTAAGGAAATTAAATCTTAGGGCGATTAAATAAACAGTTCAATTATTTTTCGGTAGTCCTCTTCCTTCATTTTCATATTGGCTCCATTCACTTTATTATAAACCATTGCTTCAAAAATGGGTTGGAAAAGATCACCAGGGAGGTTTAATTCTGATAATCGAATTGGGCATCCGAGAGAATGAAAGAAGGTCTCAATACGATAAATCGATTCTCCGGTGGATAAGGGGGCGTTGAAGAGATTTGATCCAAGTTGTGCAATCCGTTCGGGGATTTGATTTTTAAAGTGACGCAACCATGCAGGATATACAATGGTCAGGGAAGCACCATGAGGAACGCCATAAAGAAGGGAAAGGCAATGGCCGACATTGTGTACTCCCCAGTCGCCGGCTGAACGGCCATACATTGTTATTCCGTTCAATGCCATGGTAGCAGCGAACATGATTTTTTCGCGATATTCATAATTCCCCAGGTCGGCCAATAATTTCGGGCCAACATCCATTGCCTCTTTAATAATATCAATCACAAACCGGTCGGTGAGAGAAGGGGTCCCAATACCAAACCAGGCTTCAAAACAATGGGCGATCAGATCGGCAATGCCATAAGCGGTATAATTTCGCGGAACAGTAAGAGTGAACTGAGGATCAAGAAAAGAATGTTTCGGAAAGGTAAGCGGAGAGCCAAAATCCGTTTTTTGACCAAGGGCATGATTTGAAATTACTGCAAAAGGATTCATCTCACTTCCCGTGGCAGCAAGAGTTAGCACGGTAACAACCGGAATGGCTTCAGTTGCTTTGGCTTTACCCAGGAAAAAATCCCAACCCCCATGTTGAACAGGAATAGTTACGGAGATGATTTTAGCGGAGTCGATCACGCTTCCTCCACCTATTGCCAGGATTACATCAACATGATGCTGACGGCCAAGAATGGCAGCGGCATCCACATCTTCAATTATGGGATTGGATTGAATGCCGCTGTATTCTACAACTTCCAGTTCTTCACGCTTCAGGTATGTTATGATCTGGTCATACAATCCGCTCTTTTTTATAGAGCCTTTTCCATATACTAATAAGACCCTGGTCCCATATTCTTTAAGAGTTCCAGCCAGTGTAGAAAGGATATTTTTCCCAAAATGTAATTTAGTGGGGTTATAAGCAACGAAATTTTCCATGGTCGATTTTGTATTGGTTATTTTGTTAGAGCTGCAGTATAAAAGCCATCGGTATAATCATTTGGATCAGTGGGATTATAGCATCGGTAACTCCCGGAGAGCACCATGGTGGTCAAATTGAAAGTGCCATTCAGAAATCCGGAACCATAAACACCAGTACCCAAAGGAATATTAAAATACAGATTAACCAGGGAAGCTATCCCATCGGTATTATAATGTTCGATGGTCCGTTGCCCACCGGAGTTAAAGGCTATAGATAATTTATAGTAAGTGACATATAGCACCCCGTCAAGATTATTAATAGAAATCTTGACCTCTTGCCCCTGAGAGGTTGACCCAGACCAAATCCCGATCAATTGAGGATAATCGGGAGAGGGAATTTCCTTTTTGCAGGAGGGGAAGAAAACCGACAGAAAACTCAAGAATAAAAAAGTAAAAATATCAGAAACCCAATGCTTCATAAATGATAAGTTATTGATCCAAAATTAACGTTTATTTCTTAATTTTGCATTTTAAAAAGTCACTTAAAATACTCAAAATATGTACGGCAAGATTCAACAACACTTACAAGAACAACTTAAAGGCATCCATGAAGATGGATTGTATAAAACGGAAAGAGTTATTACCACACCGCAAAGTGTGGAGATTAAAACAGATCAGGGACAAAAGGTACTCAATTTTTGTGCCAATAATTATCTGGGTTTATCGAATGATCCCCGGGTTATGGCTGGAGCCAATTATGCCTTTTTCAAATATGGCTATGGAATGTCTTCGGTACGTTTTATCTGCGGAACACAAAAAATCCACAAAGATCTGGAGGCAAAAATCAGTGAGTTTCTTGGCACAGAAGATACCATTCTTTATTCCTCGGCATTTGATGCCAATGGCGGTGTGTTTGAGCCCCTGCTGGGAGAACAGGATGCGATTATTTCCGATGAGTTAAACCATGCTTCCATCATTGATGGCGTAAGATTATGCAAGGCACAACGTTTTCGCTATAAGAACAACGACATGGCCGATTTGGAAGAGGTTCTTAAGAATGCTTCCAAATCGCGTTTCAAACTGATTGTGACCGATGGAGTTTTTTCCATGGACGGAATCATTGCCCAGGTTGATAAAATTTGTGATCTGGCCGATAAATATGATGCACTCGTAATGATTGATGATTCCCATGCCACCGGTTTTGTGGGTAAGACTGGAAGAGGGACCATGGAATATTGCAATGCCCAGGGGCGGGTAGATATTATCTCTACAACTTTTGGTAAGGCGTTGGGCGGCGCATCTGGCGGATGTATTTCAGCTCGTAAAGAAATCGTCGACCTTCTTCGTCAGCGTTCTCGGCCTTACCTCTTCTCCAATACCCTGACCCCGTTAATTGCCGGAGCAACCTTAGAGGTGTTAAAAATGCTTTCAGAAACCACGGTACTTCGCGATAAATTATTCGAAAACACCCAGTTGTTCAGAAAAGGAATGGAAGAAGCCGGATTCAGAATCGTTCCAGGAATCCATCCCATCGTACCGGTGTTATTTGGTCATCTTCCCAATGATGCAAAACTCTCGCAGGATTTTGCCAATGCCCTGTTAGAGGAAGGAATTTATGTGATCGGTTTTTATTTCCCGGTAGTCCCCAAAGGAAAATCACGGATCCGAGTACAAATCAGTGCCGCTCACACTCATGAACAAATCCTTTTTGCCATTGAAAAATTCACGAAAGTTGGGAAACGATTAGGAGCGATTTAATATTGATTGCTGTTTTCTCAGAGATCACATTCTCTGGATGGTTGATTTTTCTAGGTAGATTTTCCTCTTAATCTGTGAGGCAAGGGAAAGGTAATACGATTTGAAAAAAATTGTATTTTTAGTCAGATGATATATGGTATAGGAACAGATCTTATTGAAGTTTCCCGCATCGAAAAGGTGATACAACGGGATTCCGGGTTTCGCGAAAAAATTTTTACCCTTAGTGAAATTGAATACTGCGAATCGATGAAAAATAAATTCCAGCATTATGCTGCCCGGTTTTCCGCCAAAGAAGCAATGTTGAAGGCAATTGGTACAGGCTGGCGATTCGGCATCCGCTTTGCTGATATTGAGGTATATCACGATGCGTTAGGGAAACCTCAAATCCGGGTTTTTGGAAAGGCACAAGAATGGGCGGAAAAATTGGTAATTTCTAAAATTCATGTGTCTTTATCTCATCTTAAAGAAATGGCTACTGCCGTTGTAATTATTGAATGTGAAAACTAATTTCACTATTTCGCTTCTTTCCCATTTCTTCTTTTTTTATAACCACTGCCCTATATCAGATATTGGATCCTAAGAAAATGATTAAATTCGCTTTTTGTTATCTCAAAATAACCATAAATCCAAAAAACAGGAGAGAAAATAATGGATGAAATGAAAGATGATATTAAAAAGTATGTGATCAAAGAATATGTTGACGACGACACCGACGTAACGTATGATACTCCATTGATTTCGGGAGGTATTGTGGATAGTTTTTCAATGGTGTCTCTAAAAAGATTTCTTGAAAATAAGTATCAGATATCCATTCCCGACGACAAGGCAACACCGGAAGCATTTGATTCGGTGAACAAAATTTGCTTGCTGGTTAATGAATATTTGAAATAAGGAGGAATCCATGGCTTTTACAGAAAAAACACGCGGTTTGTACTCTGAAATTCTTACCGGATTACAAACTGCCGGATTGTTCAAACAGGAAAGGTTCATCCATTCAGCACAGGCTGCCGATATTGAGGTAGAATACCCCACCGGGGCCCCACTGAAAAAAGTCATCAATATTTGTGCTAATAATTATCTTGGCATGTCAAGCCATCCGGAGGTTGTAAAAGCAGCGCATGATGGCCTTGATTCACATGGATATGGCATGTCATCGGTTCGCTTTATTTGCGGAACACAGGATATTCACCGGACCCTGGAAAGCATGGTCACTCAGTTTTTGGGGACGGAAGATACGATCCTTTTTCCATCTTGTTTGGATGCCAATGGCGGCGTGTTCGAAGCTGTTCTCACCAAAGATGATGTGATGATCTCCGACCGTTTGGTGCATGCTTCCATCATTGATGGTATCCGCTTGTGCAGTGCCATGCACGACACCTTCAAACATTCCGATATGGAACATCTGGAGGAAAAGCTGCAACTTCACAGCGACAAGCGACTCAAAATGGTGATCACCGACGGTGTTTTTTCAATGGATGGCGATACTGCCAAACTCGACAAAATGGTTGAGCTTTGTGAAAAATATAATGCCCTTTTATTTGTTGACGATTCGCATGCCAGTGGATTTATCGGCAAAACGGGTCGCGGAACCCATGAAAAATATGGAGTCATGGGGGAAATTGATATCATCACCACCACCTTCGGAAAAGGGTTGGGAGGTGCCTCCGGCGGATGTGTGTCCGGACGCAGGGAGTTAGTAGAAATGTGCCGTCAGAAAGCACGTCCTTATCTTTTCTCCAATACCATTGCTCCTCCGGTAGTTGCCGGTGTGATCAAAGTTTTGGAGATCCTTTCTGCTTCCACCGATCGCCGCGATAAGCTGGAACACAACACGGAATTCTGGCGCAAGGGACTGATTGATGCCGGACTGATCATCAAGTCAGGAGATACCCCGATCGTTCCGGTTATGCTTTTTAATGCAAAGCTGGCACAAGATGTTTCGCGCGACCTTTATGAAGAAGGAATTTATGCCATCGGCTTCTTCTTCCCGGTGGTTTCACAAGGCCAGGCCCGGATTCGTACCCAGATTTCAGCCGGACATGAGATCCACCATCTCGAAAAGGCCCTCGATGCTTTTAAAAAGGTTGGAAAGAAATATGATATCCTGGGCAAAAGCAAACAGGAAATCATTGAACGGTATGGAATGTAAGGTTTCAGCCTCATCGTGAAATCAATGGAAAAGACCGGATAATCAAACCGCACCAATAAAACAAATCCCATGAAATTCCTGATCAAATCAGCCCTTGTTTTTTTTATTTTCACTTTTCACTTTTCACTTTTCACTTCTTATGGCCAGCCTGCTGTTAAGCCGTACAACGAAAATCAGGATGCCAGAGCTGAGCTGAAAACAGCAATCGCTCAGGCGCAAAAAGAAAACAAACATATTCTGATTCAATTTGGAGGAAACTGGTGTCCCTGGTGTATGCGTTTTCACGCTTTGGTGAATGGGATACCCCAGGTTGATTCCCTGATGAAAGCGAATTATATTTATTTCTTATTGAATGTTTCTCAAAATAAAGAAAAACGCGATTATACCCTTTTTCAGGAGTTTGAATATCCCAACCGATTTGGTTATCCGGTTTTTGTCGTTCTCGATAAAAATGGGAAACGGCTGAACACGCAGGATTCCGATGCATTTGAATATCCAAATCCAAAGATCAAAGGGTATGATACAACAAAAGTGATCCGGTTTCTTACCATGTGGAGTCCGAAAGCGCTGGACCCGGTTACTTACACGCGGAAACCCTAAGAAGTTATTACCAGATCCCCATCAAATAGATTAACATCATTTTATTGCAAGTTATTGACGATATGCCTTTAATTGTAAGTATTCCCTCTATTCTCAATTGTGAACCCGGCATAGCCTTAGGTACTCAATAGGGCTCTGTGGATGCAATAAAAATTTATAATAATTGATCAAGAACCACGTTATTGAATAAAAAAACTATAAATGATGAAAAACATCCTGCTAACCCTTTCTGCTTTTGTATTTATCCTTTTATTAACCGGATCTTGTGCGACGACTCACCCCAATGAAAAAATTTTAGTTGGGACATGGAAGGCTGTAAAAGTTGAAAAGATAGTCGATACACTAAACCTTTCTGCAAAAAATATTTCTAAAAAAACTCCTTCAAGAAAAAATGTAACGACCCCAAAGTCAGAGACGCAGGAAATAGCCTATTCTAAAGGCATGGAAGCTCTTGACCGCTTTGTTAAAAATGAAATGAATTCTACCATGGTAATTTCCCCCGATAAAACAGCCATCAGGACATTTCGTGGCAGAGAAGCTAAAGTGACTTGGAAAATGAAAGGGAAGGGGACCCGTGTTGTCATCAAAAATCCTGAACTTGGGAAAACCTATGTAATGGAAATATTGAGTATCAACAAGGAGGAAATTGTTGCATTGGTTTCGTCACCCATCGCAGATATCAAATTGACCTACAAGAAAATCCAATAATCGGAGAATTTCCTTGAAAACCCGACGTTAGTCGGGTTTTCTCCATAAATCATCGTTTATTAAGCTTTTTATCCACTTCACAGAGCATTACCTCTGTCATTTTTGCAAGGTCGTACGTGTAATTTAATCCCCAGTCCTTTTTAGCTACTTCATCGTTGATGCGGGCGGGCCAGGAGTCGGCGATGGCCTGACGGAAATCGGGTTTGTAGGTGATTTCGAAATCAGGGATATGTTTTTTAATTTCTTCGGCCAGGACTTTTGGGGTAAAACTAATTCCGGCCACATTATAGCTTGAACGAAGCGACAATTTCGAACCATCAGCCTCCATAACGTCAATGGTCGCCTTGATGGCATCGGGCATGAACATCATCGGAAGGGCGGAATCAGGACCAAGGAAACATTCGTATTTCTTATGTTTGATGGCTTCATAGAAGATCTCTACAGCATAATCGGTGGTACCGCCACCTGCTTCCGTTTTATAACTGATAAGTCCCGGATAACGAACGCTACGGGTATCCACGCCATATTTATTGAAATAATATTCAATCCATCGTTCACCAGCCAGTTTGCTGATCCCGTAAACGGTATTGGGTTCCATGACGGTTTTTTGCGGGGTGTCAAAACGTGGGGTGGTTGGGCCGAAAACCGCAATGGAACTGGGCCAGAAGACCTTTTTCAGTTTCAGTTCGCGGGCCGATTCCAGCACATTCATCAGGCTGCGCATATTGATATCCCAGGAAGCCAGGGGACGTTTTTCGGCATTACCCGAAAGAATGGCAGCCAGATGATAGATCTGGGTTATCTTTTCGTGTTCCAGGATCAACTGCAGTTTAGAAGCATCGAGCACATCGAGGATCTCAAAAGGGCCGGCCCCGGTAATTTCAGCCGAAGCTGGACGGATGTCCGTAGCAATAACATTGTTGTTTCCGTAAATTTTCCGTAGTTCAAGGGTGAGTTCTGAGCCGATCTGTCCGGAACACCCAATTACCAATATTTTTTCCATTATCTGATTGTTAAAATTTGAATGCAAAAATAGTAAGAATTCCTGCTCAAAGAAATCTATTTATTGCCCGATAAAGAACGACACACTTCCAGGTTTGCTTTCCGGATTCTTTCCAGATTGGGTTTGATCACCTTACGGTCGTAAGTCATTAGCCCGTTCACCTCTATTTCCACATCGGTGGTTTGCGTGTAAATGGCGGCCGAAAAACCTGAAAGAACAAGTTTTTTAAGTTTCTTTGCCAGTTCAATATAGGCATTGGTAAGCTCTTCAGTATTTTTATATTCCACATAACCCCAGTTCCGGTCTTCGACCCAAAGATGTCCG